>NZ_JADPKD010000057.1:0-433455 GCF_023073735.1 Bradyrhizobium sp. 160 | reverse complement strand
ATTCACCTGCATTCGCACCGTGACCTTAAAGCTAGACTTAAGGTCAAATCCTCGGGCCGCCTCTCAAACTAAACAAGGCGGCCGACGCCGGAGGGATACCTCGTATGACGCACTCCAGCGACTGTTGGGGAAGGACGGCTACGGCGCGCAGGCGAAGAACGCCAAGGAAGTTGGCTCCGCACTTGCAGCCGCTGGCGTTACGCACACACGCAAGTCGATAGGCGGCGGCAAGAAGGCGCGCCGCTACACTCTGCCTCCAAGGCCTCAAGGAGCCCAAAAGGACCCGTGGTCGCTCTGATGTAAGGAGAAGTTCGCCCGGCCACCCGGTCTACCCGGCACCCACACAAAGCCCCTACGTTTCCCGAGGTTTCTGCGGGCCGGGGGAGAAACACCTACCCGGTCCACCATGGCGCCCTCTTGGCTCCTCGTGTGCCGATGTGGTCGGAGCAGCCACAGTGTGGGGCGAATTGGCTCCTTTCGGTGCTTTCAATCGACCCTGTATCGAGGGAACTTCTTCAGGGCTTCTGCAAGGTCCTCAGGAAGCGGTTTCGTGTACGCTCGTCCCGTAGTAGCAGGCGAATGCCCCGTGATGGCGTCGCTGTACCGTTCGTCAATGCCGACGCGTGCTGCCATGGCCTTGAACGTGTGACGCCAAGCGTGATTGGGGCTTATCTCAGGGTCGGTTATGCCGAGAGAGCGTACCCAAGTGCCAACCTGAGACCTCATGCGCTCAGCGGGGCTCTGTCGAGGTCCATCTTCAGCCTCTCGGATCGGACGCCGCTTAGTGGGGTAAAACAGTGGTCGTCCTTGGGCGCGCTCAACGAAGTCGAGAAATCCTTGAGCGAGAAGATGTTCGTGCAGCGGCACAGTCCGGGCCTTCCGCGTTTTGATCTTGCCTGCGGATGGTGTCAGCCTTGCAAAGTGCGCTCCGTTTCGCTGCTGAATGTCGGCCGCTCGGAGCTGCGTAATCTCGCCAGCGCGGGCGCCGGTATAAGCGCAAATCCATGGCACCCATCGAAATGCGCGCTCTCGATACGACTTGGTGTCGTCACATCGCAGGGCTGCTGCCAAGATGGTCTTGATCTCGGCATCATCAAAGGCTTTCGTTTCGCGTTCGACGTTCTTCCGAGGCACGCTGATGCGCACCTCTGGAAATGGATTATTGTCGATGATTTTTTCCGCCACTCCCCAACCGAAGACTGTCTTGAGGGCGGTGCGCCATGCGGCTGCAACAGTTGCCGCCGACCGCTCTTCATTGACCAGCCCATTCATCCACGCCTTGGCCTTTTCGAAGCTGATGTTCCTGACATCGGGGAAATGTCGGTCAGCTTCCTTGAACACGGTGGTCCATCGGTAGACCGTTCCTTCCGCTGGCTGCACAGCTTTCGTCCAAGCCTCGAACAGCTCTATGGCTTTCACGGGGGCACTTCCGCTGACCTCTTCAAACTCGGGGAACACCTGCCGATTGACATCCGGCGAGTAGTCGCCACGCGAAAGTGCTTCCAATCGCTGTAAGGCGGGCAAGAGGTTGTCGCTGACAGCGTCTAGGAAGAGATTGGTGGCATCTGGGGTCAAGCTCAGGCCCTGTTCTAAAAGGAAAGCAGCAGTCTGGGCTTCAGCAGCGATGGCGGGCCGGACCTCATCCCTGACCTGCGGATCGGCCTGCCAATCCCAATGTGGATCGTCCTTCGGGCGCTGTTCGAAATCATCCGGTGCATGCGGGCGTATCACGTCCCAGATTAAGGTGTCGGTCAGCGCTCTCCAATGAGCTGGCGTGCGAAGGTCCCGTTCATGTTGCGCGAGGAACCAAGCATACCACCTGCCAGCCAGCGCGTAGGCGTTCTGTCGAGTAAGGGGCTGGGGACCTTTCGTCTTGGCAGCTCTGAGGCGGCCGATGCGCGTCTCAATGTCGGCCAACCACTCACCGAAGCGCGCTCGCGCCTCGTAATCCGATGCTCCTTTGTCGAGCCGGAACTTTTCTTCCCAAGCGTTGCCGTACCTAGCCGCGTACTCCGATCGGATGTCCTTCGGTATCACCTTTCGGGCCACGTAGGTCCCCGTAGACGTCCGCGTTAGTCCAGCCATTAGAAGTGCCATTTTGTACGGTGCCTTGTAGTTATAGGCATCCAAATAGCTATGGCAATCCAGTAACTTACTGAATTTTATGGACCTCAGCTCTCCGAGTTATCGGATCGCTTAAGTCCCTCGCGTTCAGCGGGTGTGTCCGAAGGCGCGAAGCGACTAAGCGGTGAGTTAAGGGACAAGGGAACCAACCTTAGGGTGTCGTCACCCAGCGGATCCGGAACCTTCCCTATAGAGCAAACTTGGAGGTTTAACATGAAGTTGGTTAAGAGCCTTTTGCTCGGTTCAGCGGCGGGTCTGATCGCCGTTGGCGGAGCGCAGGCAGCCGATCTCCCCGTGAAGGCCAAAGCGGTCGAATACGTGAAGATCTGCTCCCTGTATGGTGCCGGATTCTACTACATTCCGGGCACTGACACCTGCATCAAGCTGGGTGGTTACCTGCGCGCTGAAGTCGCGCTGAACACCAACTCGGTCTATAATGGTCAGTTCAGCTCGAACAACGGTTCGCGCAACCGTCTGACGAACTACTACACGATGCGCGCTCGTGAAGATCTGAACATCGACACGCGCACCGCGACCGAGTACGGCGTTGTCCGCACCTTCTTCGATGGCGTCTTCTCGTGGACGACGGGTAACTATGCTGGCAGCGGCAGTGCGACCGGCGCGACCGTCTACAGCAGCACGCTGGGCCTCAACACCTCTGGTGCGACCCCGGCGCTGGTTGGTTCGACGATCAACCCGACCGACGGCGGTACCTCGGGCGGTTCGCTCGGCGTGTACTACGCCTTCATCCAGTTCGCCGGCTTCACGATGGGTAAGGCCGTGTCGCAGTTCGACGCGCCCTGGACCAACTATCCCGGCAACAACTATGACGGTCTCGTCGGCGGCAGCGGCACGGTCACTGGTGTCAACCAGTTCACCTACACCGCTGACTTCGGTCAGGGCGTGACGGCATCGTTCTCGGCGGAAGATAGGGCGGCCTACTATGATGCCGGCAACCTCAACATGACCGGCGCGACGGCGGGCGGCATCATTGGTGGCGCGTATGGCACCAACGCCATCGGCGGTACGCGTTCGCCGAACCTCGTCGGTATGGTGCGTGTCGACCAGGCCTGGGGTCTCTTCCAGGCGTCGGTGGCTGCGCATGACAACCACGTTGCCTATTACGGCGCGACCGAGCCAACTGGCCACCCCGACGACAAATGGGGTTGGGCGGTTCAGCTCGCTCTGTCGATCAAGAACATCCCGACCGGTGCGGGTGACGTGATCAACATTTCGGGCGTCTACACCGACGGCGCGACCCGCTACAACTTCCAGAATCTGGCGGGCAGCAGCTACTCGATGTTCGGCAGCTCGGGCATCGCCTACCAGAGCATCGGCTTTGCCAGTGCTCCGGACACCGTGTTCGTCACTGGTAGCCAGCAGGAGACCGTTAAGACCTGGGGCTTCCGCGGCGCTTACACTCACAACTGGGATCCCTACTGGAACACCGCAATCTACGGTGCTTACGCTCAGGCGCAGTTCGGCTCGCTTGCCAAGACCGCGATCTGCGGCGTTGGCGGCGCTGGCGGCGTGTTCGGTGGCCTCGCGGGTGTGACCGGTTGTAACCCCGACTTCGCCATCGGCCAGGTCGGTGTGATCACCCGGTGGACTCCGGTCAAGAACCTGACGTTCTCGGCTGACCTCACCTGGACCCACCTCGACCAGAAGTATTCTGGCGTGGTTGGCCTTACCCCCTCCGGTACTACCGCAAAGCCGACCGCGTTCTACGAGCTGAAGGATCAGGACACCGTTACCCTGCTCCTCCGCGCTCAGCGCAACTGGTAAGTTCGGTCTAACGACCTGACAGAGAGCCCCGGCGGGAAACCGCCGGGGCTTTTTTTGGTTTGCTTGCCGCGGAGCTTACCTGCAATCAGATGCCGTAGGTGCTTGTTGGCCTCGCGACACATTGAGCCGGCTGATGCAACAACGCGCAAAGTCCGGACGGCTCAGGAGAGCAATATGTCCTTGTCCTCGCATGCGTCGCGGCCAAGGCTTGGGGCATCTTCCCGAAAGATGCACCCGAATTTGGGTCGCGCCCGCGTAATGCTGACCGCAATTCAGGCAAGTTTCTCGAATTACTGCTGATTTTCCGGTTTTGGAATGGGGCGGCGGATCCCGCTGCCGCGACCACTGACCTTCAAAGCGCATCGATCTCCGGCAGCGGCCGCATCGCGCAGCGAAGCTCGCGCGAGGAAAGGAACTCTTGCGCATGATCGCGGCTTGAATCCGCGGACCAGCGTCGCCGCCGATTGCTGGTCTGCACGGCCCCGCCTCCAAGCCCCCATACCCCCCAAGGATGGGGCCGTGCTTCATAGCAGGAGATCCCATGCCTGAGCCGACCGAGCAGGAGATCAGAGAGCGCGCGCACCGACTCTGGGAGCAAGCTGGCAAGCCCGAAGGCCGTGAGGACGAGTTTTGGCACGCGGCCGAGCAGGAGCTGCGCAACGAGGACAAGTCGAACACCACGCGGACGCCGGATACGCTGTGACCCGCAAGAAATGCCCATTCTGCTTCGGTCTGGGATGGGTCTGCTCAAACCATCCGCTCCGGGCCTGGAGTGACAAGCTGGGCGGCTGCCGGTGCGGTGAGGGGATGCCGTGCACCTGCAACACGGCCGAAGATCCCGAGATAAGAGTGGTCATCGTGGAAGCGGACACGACGTGGCACTAAAACAGCGACAGTCTCCTCAGCTCGAAGTGCTGGTCCTAGCTGCGTCTGAGCTGCGCGGAACGGAGCTCTCAAAAATGAATTGAGGCTCTGAGCAGCACGGGCTGCGCCGCAGACCGGTTCGCAGGGCGTGGTGGCCACCGTGGACGAGCAGCAAAAGATAGAGCACCAGATTGAGCTCGCAACGCGAGCCGCGGCGCTTGCCAAAGACGAAACCACTGTCGGGCGATTCCGGAGCTTTGCCGACGAGCTGACGCAAAAGCTCCTGCGCATGATGCGGCGCGGCAAGGTGCGGGCACGCGCCTACGAGCTCTGGGAGCAGGCCGGCCGTCCGGCCAACCGCGAACTGGACTTCTGGCTCGAAGCGGAGCGGCAGATCGAAGAAGAACGCGAACAGAGGAAGGGCTCGGGACCGTCATAGCGACGATCGCCGCTGGCGCTGGATGCCGATATTGCCAGCAAGGCGCTTGGCTCCGGCCGCTCGTCTCCTTGCGATAGAAAAAAGCCGCCGGGTTCTTCACCCTGGCGGCTTCAGAAGTCCGTAGCTGTTGATCGCCTCCCAGCTCGTGCGTACCGCCGTTACCTTGTTTGCGGCCATGCTTGGTTTTTGTAGGCGAACGCGGGTGATTCTGCTGTGACTTGAAGCACACAGTGGAAGGACGATGTCGGGCTTCGCGAAGATGCGCGAGAGCTCGGGGCGGGTCGGATGGGGTGGAGCCCTTACAAAATCCATCACGGCTCGTATCCAATGCAAGGCGGCAACGATGATCGTGAAGCCGAATTGCTGGGGGGCTGCTTCTCTGCCGTCGGGCAAAACACCCGCCCACCCGTCGAACCCCTTCCTACATAGATACTTCGCTTTATCGAAATTCGGGATCGGCGTATGTGTCGCCCCGCCTTGGGCCCTCTTGGCTTTGAGAGCGTGGAGCGACGAAGCAAAAGCTCGGCCTGAAAGGCGCCGCGAGATCGGCAAAAACGTGTCGGCGAACCGAGAGACGAGATCCCCGAGCGGCGAGGAACGCTTCCCACCGCTCTCCGTTAGCGGAGCAAACTTCCGGAGCCGTCGCATGACCGATTATCCAAAGCCGCCTTTTCCTGCGCAGCAGCAACCCATGCCCGGTTCGACCCGAGCGATGAATCCCAGGCCGGATCACGGCGAGGAGAGTTACAGGGGCGCCGGGCGCCTGGCTGGAAAGAAGGCGATCATTACCGGGGGTGACAGCGGCATCGGCCGCGCGGTCGCGATCGCCTATGCGAGGGAAGGCGCCGACATCGTCATCTCCTATCTGAATGAGGACGAGGATGCCGCCGAGGTCAAGGCGCTGGTGGAGCGGGAGGGACGCAAAGCCGTTCTGATACCCGGTGACATCCGCAATCCCGAGCATTGTCGTACGATCGTTCGGCGGACCATCGAGGAACTCGGCGGCCTGGACATCCTCGTCAACAATGCCGCTCATCAGGCCACGTTCAAGGACATCGCCGACATCAGCGACGAGGAATGGCAGCGGACCTTCGAGACCAACATCCACGCGATGTTCTATCTGACCAAAGCCGCGGTCCCGCATATGCGCCCGGGCGCCGCGATCGTGAACACGGCCTCGGTGAACTCCGACATGCCGAACCCCAGCCTGCTCGCCTATGCCACCACCAAGGGAGCCATCCAGAATTTCACCGGCGGACTTGCCCAGATGCTGGCGGAGAAGGGCATTCGGGTCAACGCCGTCGCCCCGGGTCCGATCTGGACGCCGCTCATTCCCTCGACGATGCCGGAGGATAGGGTCAAGAACTTCGGCAAGCAGGTTCCAATGCAGCGCGCCGGCCAGCCGGCCGAGCTCGCCACCGCCTATGTCATGCTCGCCGATCCGCTCTCGAGCTACACATCGGGGGCGACCCTGGCCGTCACGGGCGGCAAGCCGTTTATCTGACCGGCGACGTCAATCATCGCAATGACGACATTGAGAGAGCATGGCTGCTCTCCTCTCGTGCCCCGGACGCAGCGCCACTTCAGCGATGCGCGGCAGAGCCTGGGCCCATCTTGCCGCATCGTACTGTCCGTCTTCTCGGCCGCAGCTCTGCGCTACAATGCTCAAAGCGTTGCAGCTTGTTCGGGACACGCGGGTGAGCGACGACGATGTTGCTTGCGCTCACCCGGGCCCCGTCAGCTGCGATACCACGCCCCCAGATTCCACGTTATGGTGTCCCACCCCGAGATGTCGACCATGAGGTTGGTGACGCCGGCGTTGACGATGTTGCGCGAGAGCAGCGGCAGGAACACGTTGGCTTCACAGAAGATCTCGTCGACCTTGATCAGCAGCGCGGCGCGCTTGACCGGATCGAGCTCGTTCTGCGCGGCCTTATAGGCCTTGTCGGCCTCCGGATCGGAATAGCGCGAGTTGTTGCGGCCAAGCCATTTGTTGTCCTTGCTGGCGATCTCCCAGGAGACGCACTGGTTCAAGAACCGCTCCGGATCGGGCTGCGGCTGCGTCGTGTTGTACATCTCCATGTCGGCATAGAATTTCGAGTAGGTGTCGGGGTTGCCGCCGTCGGAGGAAAAGAACACCGATGCGGTGACCGATTTGAGCTCGATCTCGATGCCGGCCTTCTGGCAGGCCTGCTTGATGATGGCCTGGGTCTTCTGGCGCGGGGCGTTGGTCGAGGTTTGGAAGACGTATTTGAGCTTCTTGCCGTCCTTCTCGCGGATGCCGTCCGCGCCCTTCTTCCAACCGGCCTCGTCCAAGATCTTGTTCGCCTTGTCGATGTCGAACTCGTATTTGAGCTTGCTGGACTTGAACTGCGGAGGCTGGTTGACGAAGCTCGCGGTCGCGATGCCGCCGCGGCCGTAGATGAATTTCTGGATCGACTCGCGGTCGATCAGCAAGTTGATCGCGCGGCGCACGGCCGGATCGGACAGCGTCGGGTGCTTGGTCTTGACGCTGGAGCGCTCGCCGTCGACCTCGGTCCACGGGTCGGTCGTGTTGAGGATGATGAACTCGACATTGCCGGACACGGTGACGTCGACCCTGCCTTTGCCGCTCGCCTCCATGCGCTTGAGCACCTCCTCCTCCACCTGCATGTTCCAGGCATAGTCGTATTCGCCGGTCTGCAGCACCGCGCGTGCCGCGGACACCGCGTCGCCGCCGCCCTTGACCTCGAGCGTGTCGAAATGCGGCTGGTTCTTGACGTGATAGTCGGGATTGCGTTCGGCGCGGATCATGTCGCCCGGCTTGAACTCCACGAATTTGTAGGGCCCTGTGCCGACCGGCTTCAGATTGCCGGGCGCTTCGCGCGACTTGGCGCCGGCATAGTCGCCGAAATGATGCTTTGGCAGGATCTGACCGACCGAGCCGACGAACGGATCGGCCCAGAACGGCGTCGGCGCCTTGAAGGTCACCTTGACCGCGTGGTCGTCGATCTTCTCGACCTTGATGTCCTTGTAGGAGCCCGTGGTGTAGGCGGCGGTTGCGAGATCCGCGGCGTACTGCCAGGTGAAGACGACGTCGTCAGCGGTGAAGGGCTTGTCATCATGCCATTTGACGCCCTGCTTGAGCTTCCAGATCACGCTCATGCCATCCGCCGCGAGGCCGCCGTTCGCCTTGGTCGGAACCTCCGCGGCAAGGCAGGGTATGAGATTGCCGTCCTTGTCCCAGCCGGCGAGCGGCTCAAAGAAGACGCGCGAGGCGATCTGGTCCTTGGTGCCGCTCGCGAAATGCGGATTGAGCAAAGTGGGAGCCTGCCAGAGCAGGAGCTTGAGCGGGCCGCCGCCGCCCGCCTTGGCCGGCTTGTACGGCAGCGTGGCATCCGCCATCGCCACATCGTGCCAGACCAGGATCTGGCTCGCGATCGGCGCCGTGATTCCGATCGCGGCTACCCTTTGGATGAACGAGCGTCGCGACAGCGTGCCTTGCTTCACCTCCGCGATCAGATTGCGGATTTGATTCTCGTTCATCGGATGCTCCCCACTCTTCCCAATAAAGTCGTCACCAGCCGTGACGCAGTCTAGCTCAGGAGGTGAGCGCGGTGGAGTCGAAGATGTCGCAGTGGTGCGGAGACGAGGCGACCACGTCGCGCTCAGGCAGCGTTGGGGTCTTGGCGTTCACGCCCTTGCGCAGCGCCACCGTTCGCCGGATGCCGCTTTGCCGTGACGCGCCTCCCGACTGTGGAAGGTGCCGTCGCCGCCGTGATTTCGTTTCCTGTTTGGTTCCGAATGGAGAAAGTGCGCCCGCCACGGCCGGCCAATATGGATTTCAATTTCATTGATTTCGCGCGGCGGAGAAGCGAATACGGTTCTAATCGTTGCCGCAAGACCATGGAGACCAAGATGTCGTTTCGCCTGCCCCTGATCCTCTCGACCTTGCTCGCGGCCTGGTCGGCGGCGGCTGCCGCCGAGACCGTCAAGATCGGCGTGACGCCGGGACCGCACGCGCAGATCTTGGAAGCGGTAAAGCCGATCGCCGCCAAGCAGGGCCTCGACATCCAGTTGATCGAGTTCTCCGACTATGTCGTGCCGAACGCGGCGCTCGATGCCGGCGAGATCCAGGCCAATTCATTCCAGAACCAGCCCTACCTCGACAACCAGAAGGCCGACCGCGGCTACAAGATCGAGGCCGTCGCGCTCACCGTGAACTTCCCGATCGGCGTGTACTCGAAGAAGCACAAGGCCTTCTCCGATATTCCCGACGGCGGCAAGATCTCGATTCCGAACGATCCAACCAATGGTGGTCGCGTGCTGCTGCTGCTGCGCGACAAGGGCGTGATCAAGCTGAAGGAGGGCACCGGCTTCAAGCCGACCGTGCTCGATATCACCGAGAATCCCAAGAAGCTGAAATTCATCGAGGTCGATGCAGCGCAGGCGCCGCGCGCACTCGACGACGTCGACGCCGCTGCGATCAACACCAATTATGCAACTCAGGCGGGCCTCGATCCCGTCAAGGATCCGATCCTGCGCGAGGACCCGAAGGGGCCCTATGTCAACCTGATCGCCGTCCGCAGCGCGGACAAGGACAAGCCCTGGGTCAAGACCCTCGTCGACAGCTACCACACGCCGGAGGTCAAGGAGTTCGTCCTGACCAAGTTCAAGGGCGCGGTGCTGCCGAGCTGGTAGGCAACCTGCTCAGCCATGGTCCAGCACAGCGGTGATCCCGGCGGGCAGCCCTGCGCAATGCCCGCTTGTCTGGAGCTGCGGCAACCGACATCATCGGCTCGTGGCCATCCTCGCCCGACAGGGGTCGTATGAAACGCTTTGCAAACCTGAAACGACTGGGATTTTTCACGCGGCTGCTTGATGAGGCTCCGCCGGCCGAGCGATATCGCCATGCGGCCGAGCAGATCGTGCACGCGGAAAAGGCGGGGCTCGATTCCGCCTGGATTGCCCAGCATCATTTTCACGAGCGCGAAGGCGGCCTGCCGTCGCCCTTCGCCTTCCTCGGCTACGTCGCCGCGCAGACCTCGCGCATCCGTCTCGGCACCGGCATCGTGACGCTGCCGCTGGAGAATGCGGTGCGGGTGGCGGAGGATGCCGCGGTGCTCGATCTCCTCTGCAATGGCCGTTTCGAGCTCGGCGTCGGCACCGGCGGCAACCCGTCGGCCTTCGCGGCCTTCGGTCTCGACAATGCGCAGCGCAACGAGATCTTTGCCCGCAATCTGGAGGTCGTCCGCGCGGCGTTGGTCGGCAAACCTCTTGATGGCGGGGACACGCTCTATCCGCAACGGCCGGAATTGGACAAGCGCATCTGGCAGGCCACATTCTCGGTCGCGGGCGGCGCCCGGGCAGGCAAGGCGGGCGATGGCCTATTGCTGTCGCGCACCCAGCCGCGGACCAGGGAGGCGCCGAAGGCCACGCTGGCCGAGATCCAGAATCCCATCATCGATGCCTATCTCGAAGCGCTGCCGCCAGGATGCGAGCCGCGCATCATAGCCTCGCGCAGCGTCTTCGTCGCCGACGACCGGGCTGAGGCGATGCGCCTGGCCGATATCGGGTTGCGGCGCGCGCTGCCGCAATTCCTCAAGGGCGGCCACGCCAGGCCCGGCGAAACTCTGGAGGAGATGATCACCGCGTTCGACACCCATGTCGGCGCAGCCGACGACGTCATCGCCTCGCTGCGCAGCGATGCCACGCTGGAACGGGTGACCGATCTGGTGTTCCAGGCGCATTCGGTCGATGCGCCGCATCCCTATATCCTGCGCTCGATCGAGCTGGTCGCGGAAAAAGTCGCGCCGGCACTGGGCTGGACCCGAGCAGCGCCCGCTGTGGCCTTGGCGGGCTGATCGGAATCAACGGGAATTACCTCGCAAGGCTGAATGATGGGAACGCAAGATATCATCGACACACTCGCCGGCATCGAACCGGGATCGGCTCTGGATGCCATCCGCGCACGCCGCCTTCAGGCCCGCGAGAACGCGCAGAAGAGCTATCTCGCCCTGTTCGAGCCGATCGATGCGAGCGCGTTCTCGCTTGCCGAGCGTGCCGCGGTCGCGGCCTTCGTCACCGGACTTCATGGCGAGTCCCCCGTCGCAGCCTTCTATCGCGAGAAGCTTGCGGCGAATGCGGATGGCGCGCCTTTGCTCGAAGCGATCAAGGCCGAGATCGAACGCGGCAAGACCTCAGGCCCGTATGGCGCGTATCCAGCAGGACCATTGTCAGTCGAGAACACGGCCGGCTTGATCTACCGCGTGAGCGCGGAAAGCAAGCCCGTCCTTGGCGCCCGGCTCGTTGCGGCGCTGGAGCATGCGCATCTGTTGGTGTTCCATCCCCGCGATGCCGCCTCCGCCGACATGAAGGCGCTGCTCGTCGCCGGCTGGTCGAACACCGGCATCGTGACCTTCTCTCAGCTTGTTGCCTTCCTGTCGTTCCAGGTGCGCGTCGTCACCGGCCTGCGCGTACTCGGCGCTTCGCTCGGGCCTACCGCGGCGGGAGCGTAAGGAGACTGCACATGAGCGCTGCAAACAATGTCAATCCGCCCGTCGTCTTCACCCAGGACGAGCTCGGCTGGGTGTCGTGGATCGATCCGCTGCCCGAGGGCGAGCTGACCGAGCGGCATTTCGCTGGCCTCGTCGATCGCGCCCGCGCCAAGTCGGAATATTTTCGCCTGCTGGTGCGCGACCCTGAGGTGCTCGAAGCCCGCACCAAGACCGACAAGGACATTTTCTACAATGTCGCCGACGGCCTGCCGCGCGCCGAGCGCGAGCTCGCGGCGGCTGCGACGTCGCGCTATAACGGCTGCGTCTATTGCGCCTCCGTGCATGCGCGGTTTGCCAGCACCTATTCCAAGCGCCGCGACGACGTGCAGCGCCTGCTCGACGAAGGGGTTAAGGCCGATCTCGGCGAGCGCTGGAATGCCGTAGTCAAAGCGTCGGTGGCGCTGAGCGCAACGCCGATCGCGTTCGGCCCCGACAACGTTGAGGAGCTGCGCCGCGCCGGTCTCGACGATGCCGAGATCGTCGATGTCATCAACGGCGCGTCGTTCTTCAACTGGGCGAACCGGCTGATGCTGTCGCTCGGCGAGCCCACTAAATAAGCAGTGTCACTGGCACGTAAATTGCCGCTTGTTCGTAACACCTGAATGGATGGAGCCGTGCATGAGCAACATCGATCGTCGGTCCCTGGTTAAGGGCTCGCTTGCCGTCATGATGGCGGGAGCCGCCATCTCGCGCAGCGCATTCGCCCAGTCGTCCGAGCCGATCCTGCTCGGCGTCAGCGGGCCCCTGACGGGGCCTAACGCCCAATACGGCGCGCAGTGGAGGCAGGGCTTTGATCTCGCGCTCGACGAGATCCACGCCGCCGGCGGCATCAACGGCCGTAAGCTCGCCTACCAGTTCGAGGATAGCCAGAGCGATCCGCGCCAGTCGGTGGCGATCGCGCAGAAGTTCGTCTCCGATTCCCGCATCGTCATGGAGCTCGGCGATTTCTCGAGCCCAGCCTCGATGGCGGCCTCGCCGATCTATCAGCGCGGCGGTCTGGTGCAGTTCGGCTTCACCAACTCGCATCCCGATTTCACCAAGGGCGGCGACTTCATGTGGAGCACGTCCGTAAGCCAGGCCGACGAGCAGCCGCTGCTGGCATCCTATGCCGTGAAGCGGCTCGGCTTGAAGAAGCTGGCGGTGCTGCACCTCAACACCGATTGGGGCCGCACCAGCCGCGACCATTTCGTCAAGGCGGCCAAGGAATACGGCGCCGAAATCGCGGTTACTGAAGGCTACATCGCGGAGGAGCGCGATTTCCGCTCCACCCTGGTGCGCGTGCGCGACGCCAATCCCGACGGGCTGATCCTGATCTCCTATTATTCCGACGGCGCGCTGATTGCGCGTCAGGCGCGCCAGGTCGGCCTGAAGCAGACCATCTGCGCGGCGAGCTCGGTCTACTCGCCGAAATTCCTGGAGCTCGGCGGCGAGGCAGTCGAGGACGTCCACCTCGGCACGCGCTATTTCCCGGAAGACCCGCGGCCCGAGGTGAAGAAATTCATCGCGGGCTTCAAGGCCAAGTACAACGGGCAGGAGCCCGACGCCTTCAACGCCTATTCCTATGACGCGATGAACATGGCCGCTGCCGTCCTCAGGATCGGCGGCACCGATCGCCGCGCCATCCGCGATGCTTTCGCCAAGGTGAGAGACGTCTCCAGCGTCATCTTCGGCTCGGCGACGTTCGACGTCGAGAGCCGCCGCGTCAAGGGCGCCATGAATGCCGAGCTGGTCGTGCGTAACGGCAAGTTCGCACTCTGGGACGGCAAACGGGCCTGATAATGATGACCGGAGCGATCGCTCCGGTCCCCTTCCTCTGATTGGAAATGCTGCGTGGCTTCCTGGCTCGACTACACGATCAACGGGCTGATCGTCGGCAATGTCTACGCCCTCGTTGCGGTCGGGCTCGCGCTGATCTTCGGCGTCAGCCGGCTGATCAACTTTGCGCAAGGCTCGATCTATCTCGTCGGCGCCTATATCGGCTGGGTCGCGGTGGTGCAGCTGCATACTCCGCTGCCGCTCACCATCATCGTGGTTGCGGTCGCTGCCGCGATCGTCGGGTTGATCATCGAGCGGTTCGGCCTCCGTCCGCTGCAGAACTCGGTGCGTATCGCGCCGCTGTTGGCGACGATCGGCATCAGCTTCGTGCTCGATCAGCTGGTGATGCTGACCTTCTCGCCCAATCCGCGTGCGCTCCCGAGCCAGCTGCCGGACGTCCGCTTCCAGGTCGGCAACGGCACGATCGGACCGCTTGATCTGCTCATCGCCGGCGTTGGCATCACCAGCGCGCTGCTGCTGTTCGTGTTTCTGCGCTACACCAAGCTCGGCTGGGCGGTGCGCGCCACCGCGCAGGACCGTGACGCCGCCATGCAGATGGGCGTCGACGTCAACCGCGTCAATCAGGCCGTATTCGGCATTGCAGCGGCGCTCGGCGGGGTCTCCGGCATGCTGGTCGGCATGTACTACAATCAGATCGACACCGCGATGAGCCTTCAGGCCACGCTCAAGGGCGTGGTCGCGGAAGTCGTCGGCGGCGCCGGCAACGTGCCAGGCGCGGTGGTCGGTAGCCTGCTGCTGGGATTGGTCGAGAGCTACGGCGTTGCCGTGTTCGGTACCAGCTATCGCAATCTGTTCGCATTCCTGTTGTTGGTCGTCGTGCTCGTGCTGCGGCCGAACGGGCTGTTCGCGAGTGCGCGGCAGGCGCCGCCGGAGCCGCTCACCGGCACCTTCATCGCGCCGAGCCGTCCTGTGCGCATTCCGCGCTGGGCCTTGGCGCTTGCAATCGGTGGGTTCGCGATCCTGCCGCTGTTCCCGGTGTCGTTCTACGTGCTCCAGACGCTGATCAATGCCTGGCTGCTCGGCATGCTCGCGCTCAGCCTGACGCTGGTTGCGGGGACTGTGGGCCAGGTCTCGCTCGGCCATGCCGCGCTGCTGGCGATCGGCGCCTACACCGCCGCGCTGCTGTCGCTGACCTTCTCTGTGCCGGTCGGCCTCGCCATCATCGGTGGTGGCCTGATGAGCGCTGCGCTCGGTACGCTCCTGATCTCGCCGTCGTTCCGCCTGCGCGGGCACTACGTGTCGATCGCAACGCTCGCCATCGGCGAGATCGTGTCGCTGGTGATCCTAAACTGGGAGAGCGTCACGCGCGGCCCGATCGGCATCTCCGGCATTCCGCCGCTATCGCTGTTCGGCTACGACCTGATCAGCCCATCGTCGGTCTATTGGTTCAGCCTTGCGGTGATGGTCGTGCTGGCGCTGCTGCAGGGGCGTCTGCTGACCTCGCATCTCGGCCGCAGTTTTCGTGCCATCCGCGATGACGACATCGCCGCGCGCGCCTATGGCCTCAGCCTCAACCGCTACAAATCGCTCGCCTTCATCTTCGGCGGCTTCGCTGCCGGCGTCAGCGGCGGCATCGCCGCGCATCTCTATTCCTACATCAACCACGAGACCTTCAACACGCAGCAATCCATTCTGGCGCTAACCGTCGTGATCCTCGGCGGCCTCGGCAATGTCGTCGGCGCAATTCTCGGATCGGTGGCGCTGGTCGGCCTGCCCGAGGTCTTCCGGATCGCGGCGGAGTATCGAATCCTGATCTACGGCATCGTGCTGCTGCTGCTCGTGCGGTTCAGGCCGCAGGGCCTGCTGGGGACGATCTGATGGCGGAGCAGCACCTGCCCATGTTGTCCCTGCGCGGCCTGACGCGTCGCTTCGGGGGTCTCACCGCAGTCGATGCCATCGATCTCGATCTCGCCAGAGGCGAGCTGATCAGCATCATCGGCCCGAACGGCGCCGGCAAGACGACGCTGTTCAATCTCGTGACCGGTCTCGATCGGCCCGACGCCGGTACTGTCAGCTTCGCAGGGCAGGGCATCACCGGCCTGTCGCCGGAGCGGCTCGCCGGCCAGGGCATCGCGCGCACGTTCCAACTCGGTCGCGTCTTCGGCAATCTCAGCGTGATGGACAACGTCTTGATCGGCGCGCATACGCGGCTGCGTGCGGTGAAGCCGGCCGTGCCGGTGATCGGTCCGCTGCTGGAGCTGGGCCTTGCGCTGCTGCGGCCCGCAACCGTCAAAGCGGAGGAGGAGCGGCTGCGCGAAGAGGTGAAGACCATTCTCGCCCGCTTCGGCGAACGGCTGCTGCCGCGGATCGAACAGCCGGCCTATAGCCTCTCTTACGCCAACCGCCGCCGTATCGAGATCGCGCGTGCGCTGGCGCTGAAGCCGCGCCTACTGCTACTGGACGAGCCGACCGCCGGCATGAACCCAACTGAAACTGCGGAGATGCAGGCCCTCGTCGCCGAGCTCAAGGCGGAGGGGCTGACCATCCTCCTGATCGAGCACAAGCTGGAAATGGTGATGCGCCTGTCGGACCGCGTCATTGTCATGGACGAGGGCAAGAAGATCGCGGAAGGCCCGGGCGAACAGGTGCGGAGCGATCCCAAGGTGATCGAGGCCTATCTCGGCCATGGTCTCTCCGGAAAGGCGGAGCAGGAGAGCGCGGCATGACGAACTCCTCGACGGAGCCGTTGCTGGCATTGTCCGATGTCAACACCTTCTACGGCCAGGCCCAGGTGCATTTCGACCTCTCGATATCGGTCGCGCGCGGTCACATCGTCTGCCTGCTCGGCGGCAATGCCAGCGGCAAGTCGACGACGATGAAGATCATTCTGGGCTTGGTGAAGCCGCGCTCCGGTGATGTGACGTTCGACGGTGCCTCGCTCATCGGGCTGACCACGCCGCAGATCGTCCGTCGCGGCATCGCCTCGGTGCCGGAGGCGCGGCGGCTGTTCGCGGACATGAGCGTGCGCGAGAACATCCTGATGGGCGCATTCGTGCGCAACGACCGCGATGTCGTGGCCCAGGATCTCGACAGGATGCTCATGCTGTTCCCGAAGCTCGGCCAGCGGCTGTCGCAGCGCGCCGGCTCGCTCTCCGGCGGCGAGCAGCAGATGGTGGCGATGGCGCGGGCGCTGATGAGCCGTCCCCGCATGATCGTGATGGACGAGCCGACCATGGGCCTGTCGCCGCTCTATGTCGATCGCGTGCTCGAGCTGATCCGTACCATCAACCAGGACGGCGTCTCAGTGTTCATGGTCGAACAGAATGCCAGCCTTGCGCTCGAGATCGCTCATGAAGCCTATGTGCTCCAGACCGGCAAGATCGTGCTCTCCGGCCCGGCGCGGACACTGAAAGACGATCCCCGCATCCGCGACGCCTATCTAGGCGGTTCCGAGGCGGCGTAGAGCGAGCCGATCTCATGGTTCGAGACGGCCGCTATGGCGGGCTCCTCACCATGAGGGCCCAGGGCTTGGTCGCAAAACAAGACGTCATCCTCGAGGGCCCGCGCGAGCGGGGGTCTCGAAGGATGGCTGCATGCGCTGCTGCAGAACCGTGTTGTCCCTCGGGGATTGCACTGGTCAGTGTGATCATCTTGTGAAAAGATCATACCGGTGGCGCGACGGGGCGTGCAACGGACGGAATGGTTGTCGTGACGAGATGGTCTTTGCGGGCGGTCGAGCCCGGAGCTGCGCTGCTGTTCAGCGGGCTCATCGCCGCCAACATCGCCGCGTGGACCTGGGCCTTCGCGCTGTTCGGCGACCGGCCGACGGTGATGGCGACCGCGCTGCTGGCCTGGGTCTTCGGGCTCCGCCACGCCGTCGATGCCGACCACATCGCCGCCATTGATAACGTCGTGCGCAAGCTGATGCAGGTGGGCGGCGGGCCGCGCAGCGTCGGCCTCTATTTCGCGCTGGGCCATTCCACCGTCGTGGTGGTCGCGACCATGTTGCTCGCGCTCGGCGTGGTGAGCCTCGGCGGCGACAGCCTGCTCAAGGAGATCGGCGGCCTGATTGGCACGTCGGTCTCGGCGCTGTTCCTGCTCATGATCGCGGCCATCAATCTCGCGATCTTCGCAGGCTTGTGGCGGACGTTTCGCAGGGCGCGCGAGCAGGGCGTTCACGACGCCGCGGGCCTCGATGCGCTGCTCGCCAATCGCGGCATCCTGGCGCGGCTGCTTGGCCCGATGTTCCGCCTGGTGACGAAACCCTGGCACATGTATCCGCTCGGTTTCCTGTTCGGCCTCGGCTTCGATACCGCGACCGAGATCGGCCTGCTCAGCATTTCCGCCAGCGAAGCCGCGCGTGGTACCTCGCTCGCCGATGTCCTGGTGTTCCCGGCGCTGTTCGCCGCGGGCATGGCGCTGGTCGACACTGCTGACTCCGCGTTGATGGTGAGTGCCTATCGCTGGGCCTTCGTCGATCCCTTACGCAAGCTCTGGTACAATCTTACGATCACGGGGGCCTCGGTCGCGATCGCACTGTTGATCGGCGGCATCGAAGCGCTTGGCCTGATCAGCGATCGTCTCGGCTTGGCCGGCGGCGTGTGGGCGGTGGTCGATGGTCTTAACGAATCGCTGGCGAATTTCGGCTTCGTCGTGATCGCGCTGTTCGCGGTCGCCTGGCTCGTCTCCGCTTTGCTCTATCGCCGCATGTTCGCGGAGAACGGGAGCAATGCGGGGCGCGGCTTCGATGCGGCCGAGGCGGCGTCGGTGATGAGACGCTGAATCCAGGCTTAGAGCGCGGCCGCGCTTTGCGCCGGCTCCGCTGGCATATCATCGCCATTGGGATCGCCCGGCGCCGTCGCCCAGGCGAGCTCCACCAGCGTCACGATCCGGCGTCCGGCACCGTCGAGCTGGCAGACGATCAGGCCTTGCTCCTCCATATAGCTAAGCAGGCGCTGCGCGCGGCGCAGTGAATGCGAGCCATAGGCGCGCGCGATCGCGGCATCGCCGGGACACGGCCAGCCTTCCTTCGCCGCCCTCGCGATCATCATGAACACGCCCTGCATGTCGTCGGGCAGGATCGAGGCGCGCAGCGACACGTCCTGCCAGGCGTCGTCCTCAGCCAAATCGGTGCCGAGCCCGGCGCGCGCGTGCGTCAGCATGCGGCGGAATTCGTTGAGATCAGGCACCGCCGCGCCGAGCCCCTCGATGCGGCAGCGGACCACGAATTCCTGATAGAGCACGCCGATGGCGCGGAAGCCGGCATCGGGCCCGGCGAGCACGGCACGAAGGGTACGATCCACGCGCTCGCGCCGTTCAGCGAGCTCTTCAGCGCTGACCGGCAGCGCGATCGGTTCCGCATGCGATTCCGGCGTAGCTGCCGCTTTCGCGGCGCGGAGCTGCTCGAGCAGATCCGGCGCGGGCCGGCGCTGCGGCCGGCTGGCGTCGGGCGGCGGCGCGGCCAGGATCACGGCGCGCGCGTCTTCCAGCGTCGCTTCCGGCAGCGGCATCAGCCGCGGCGTGGAATTGCGCGGGCAGGTAGTGGTCGGGCCGATGTTCAAACGCAGGGGACGGCGCGATAGCGCAGGCCCCAGCGCCATGAACTGGCCACGTTCGAGATCGCGAAAGGTTTCGGCCTGCCGCCGCTCCATGCCGAGCAGGTCGGCGGCGCGCGCCATGTCGATGTCGAGGAAGGTCCGTCCCATCAGGAAGTTGGAGGCTTCCGCCGCGACGTTCTTGGCAAGCTTCGCCAGCCGCTGGGTCGCGATGATGCCGGCGAGCCCGCGCTTGCGGCCGCGGCACATCAGATTGGTCATCGCGCCGAGCGACAGTTTGCGCGCTTCGTCCGAGACCTCGCCCGCAACCGCCGGCGCAAACAGCTGTGCCTCGTCGACAACCACCAGCATCGGGTACCAATGGTCACGATTGACGTCGAACAGCCCGCCGAGGAACGCCGCGGCGCGCCGCATCTGGTTCTCGGCATCGAGCCCCTCGAGATTGAGCACGGTGGAGACACGATGCAACCGCGCGCGCTCGCCGGCGACCTGAAGGCCGCGCTCGGTGTGATCCTCGGCCTCGATCACCAGATGGCCGAAGCGATCGGCCAGCGTGACGAAGTCGCCCTCGGGATCGATGATGGCCTGCTGCACCCAGGGCGCGCTCTGTTCCAAGAGCCGCCGCAACAGATGTGATTTGCCGGAGCCCGAATTGCCTTGCACCAGGAGCCGGGTCGCCAGCAGGTCCTCGAGGTCCATGGCCGCCGCGGCGCCTGCCGTGGTCTGCCCCATCTCGATCGCAACTGTCATGTCCCCGACTCAAGTCCCGTCATTCGCGGACAGGGGCTTATCAACCCCGCCGGGGCGCGTCGAGCGCTACCGCGCGAATCAGGCCGCGTTGCCCACGGCGGAGTTCAGGCGCGATGCGACAACCGTAAAAGCGCGGGCCGATATGGCGGATGCGGATTGTCGTCCTCGTTCTCGGGAATGGCGCAGGAGCCGAATTCCTGCCTGATCCGTTCGATCTCGGCGATGCGCTCATGCAGCCGCTGCAAATGCTCGGGCGACGTCGCCCGCCAGAACCGGAAAGTGTCGGCGGTGAGCGGCACGAACGCAGTGCCGAACAGCGTCGGCTCCGGAACAATGGTGCGTCCGAGCAGCAGGAACCGCTCTGTGCCGGACACGACGAGGGTCGCATAGCCGCGGTTTCCGATTCGCCTGACGCCGTTCAGCGACCATTCGACAAGCTTGCTGAAATACGGCTCCTCGCGCCAGCGGTCGGGACAATCGTCGTCCACCGTGACGTTGACGGCGTCCTGGCTGAAATGCACCACGATGCCCGACTTCGCCGGAAACCAGTCGTCGTCGAGATGGCCCTGCAGCCAGGCACAGACGAACGACCGGCACATTTGCGGGCGGCGATCGTAGATGGTGCATCCGGTGCCGGCCTGCCAATATTTGCAGAGCTGGTTCACCGGCTTGTCGACGCCGGCGACTTCGAGGATATCGCAGCAGGCGTTGCACGATCCGCATTGCCGGGCAGGGCGGGCCGCCTTCGGCAGGCCGGTCGCGCGAAAGCCCTGGCCGTCGCGCACCAGCAGCTTCTGCTTCTCCAGTGCGGTCAACGCCCGCTCGATCTTGAGACGGGACAGTCCGGTTGCGTCGATCACGCCCTTCATCGTCGTCGCGCCTGCCTCGACCGCGCGGACGACGCTCAGCATCGCCTGATCCATTGTTGTTGTTCTTGTTCTGGTTCTCTCAGCCGTGCATTGCGTTTGGGCCGGACAACAGACCGGCAAACAGATTGTAGACACTTGACCTAGAAAGATATGTTGCTCATCTCTCTGTCGGCTGGGCAATAAGCCGAACCTGTCCCACGTGCATGCAACGTCTGCGCGAATGAAGGGCCAGCACGTAAAGGAGAGCTCATTCGCGTCGAATCGGCTCGCTTTGCTCGCGGAGCGCCGGGATATGACGGGCGGCATGCCGTCGTCTCACGCAGTCGTGATATCAGCGGCCTGCGCGTCGGCGCGATGTGAAGGCGACCGGACCGCGTGACCAATCGAGATGCGACGACTATCGTTGAGTTTGCGCAACACCGGGAACAGGTCGTACGCCGAACCTGCAGTGATGCTGGTTCAGATCGCCACGGCGGGCGCAGCGTGGGTGACGTTTGGTGCAACGCTCGGCCGTGGCGCCCGTCGTCTTGGGCATCCCGACCTGGTCACGCGCACCGGCGCGGTCGCGCTGGTCGCGGTGACCGGCCTGATCTGGATTCGATTCGCTCGCAGCGCCTGAGCGCCGATGTCGCTGGAAGCGGCGCCCCTACTGCGCGCCGGATCCGCCCTGCACGATCTTCTCGTTGAGCTTCTGGTCCACGGTGTCGACCGTGCGGTCGATCTCGGCATTGGGCACACCGAGCTGATGCGAGATCAGCTTCACCAGCAAGTCGACGCGCTCGATGAAGGGCGCGCCGCTCGCGACCGCGCGGGCGGCCGACGACGGCTTGAGCAGGCTTTCGGCGGCCTTGGCATATTTGGCGAACGGCACCTGGTCCTGCGGGTCGGCGCCGAGGCGGCGGGCGATGGCATCGACATGATCGTAGATCGTCTGCGAGCGCGCGAGGTCGCCATGGACGGCATCGCGGATCGACTGCGGCTCATTCGGCGTGATGCAGCGGTAATTGCCAGTCAGCAGCATCGACCATTTCGCCAGCGGCACGAACAACGAGTCGAACACCTTCAGCTTCACCGGCACGTCCTGGCCGTCGAGTGTCACCGCGTCGATGTCGGCTTCGAGCTCGCGCAGCAGCTTGTTGTGCTTCTCGTCTGCGAATACCGATGCCTTGAAGTTCGTGGGCAGGCCGACATGGAGCACGTTCGCCGCCTCTTCCGGCGGACGGAATGCCTGCGGGTCGGGCGAGCACAGCGTCACCAGCCCCGGCTCGAAGCGCTCCCACACCTGCGCATTGGTGTAGGCCTCCTCGAGATCCATGTCTGCGAGGGCCGGAATCCGCTTCAGATAGGGTAGCGGCGGCATGTTCATGATCGACAGGCACGGCAGCTTCGCCGCGGCGATCTTGACCATGAGAACGCGCACCGTGTGGTTGGTGTATTGCGGCTCCTGCATGGCGAGGCCGACCAGGTCGTAGCGCGAGAGGTCGACATTGGCCGGCGTCACCGCGTCGAGCTTGCCGGGCAAGTCGCGCGAGAAGATCGCCCGGTGCACCGCCTCGTCGCGCAACTTGATGCGCACCTCGGTACCGTCCCGATTGATCAGCTCCGCGGTCTTGGCGCGGCACACCAGGGTCACGTTATGCCCAGCCATCAAGAGCTTCGTGCCCAGCAGGGAGCCGTAAGAAGCTCCGAGAATCAGGATGTTACGCGCCATATTTCGTCCCTTGGCAGTCGTGCAGTTTTGTCCCCTCCTCCGTCCGGAGGGGGAATTGCGGGCATGTAAAGCGAAGTGCGTGGGGATGGCAACTGGGATAATGCATACAAGGGGGCACCGATAGACGGATGGTGCGAAAAGCGAAATCCGGAGGCGCTCGCCCGGCGGGCAGCTTCTATCGCCCCATATCCCGGCTCAACCGAGAGGGGCGATCATGTGTCGCGATGAGCGCAAGACGTACGGAGTCCCGAGCTGACGTTAGATGCTAAAGGGCGGCCCGTTCGGCCGCCATTTAAATTTCCGCGTGCCGATCTCACTTCACCATCGCGCCGTAAACGATGTCCTGGACCTGTTCGCGATAATATTTCCTGAGCTCGCCCGGCGCCGCCGTTCCGACGACGACGACGAGACGCTCCTTGGGATCGCAGAAGAACTGCGTCCCGAAGGCGCCATTCCAGGTGAACTCGCCGGGATTGCCGGGGACCGACGACAGCCCCTCGCTGGTGCGGACCGCAACCGAAAGGCCAAAGCCGAAGCCGCCGCGATGCGGCTCGATGTTCGCCACGTTGTTCTTGATCTCGGGACCGAGATGGTTGGCCGTCATGTGATGCACGGTCTTGGGGGAGAGAATGCGCTGGCCATCGAGCTCGCCACCGTTGAGCAGCATCTGCCCGAAACGGACGTAGTCGCCGATCGTCGCGAACGCGCAGGCACCGCCACAGTCGAATTTAGTCGGCGTGTCCAAAAGCTTGATCGCCTGGGGCTTGCCGGTCAGCGGATCATTGGCGAACGGGCGGGCGAGGCGAGGGCGCTGTGCGTCCGTCGGGTGGAAGGTCGCGTCCTTCATGGCGAGCGGCTGCCAGACGTTGGCAGCGAGATAATCACCGAGCTTCTGCTCGCTCACCTTCTCGACCACAGCACCAAGCACGTCGATCGAAAAACCGTATTCGAACTCAGTCGAGGGCTGATGCGCCAGCGGCAGTTTTGTGATGCGATCGATGAAGGCCTGGGTGTCGCCTTCGATCGCAGGCGCTATGCCATCGGGATATTGCCGCGCCACCGGACTGGAGCTGTCGGGGCGGCCGCCATACATCAGCCCGGACGTATGCCGGTAGAGATCATGGATGAAGATCGGCGAGGCCTGCGGCTCGAGCTTGAGCGATCCGTCCGCCTGGTGCACGCCGACCTTCATGTCGGCAAAGCCCGGATAGTAGTCGGACAGCTTGGCCTGAAGCGGCAACTGGCCTTTTTCCATCAGCGTCAGGCCGGCGACCGCTGCCATCGGCTTGGTCATCGAGGCCAGCGCGAAGATCGCGTCGACAGGCATCGGCGTGCTCTTGTCTGGATCAAGCATGCCGTAAGCTTTGTAGTGCACGAGCTTGCCGTCTCGCGCCACCGCGACGACCGCGCCGGGTACGCGCTTGGCGGCGATCTCGCGCGCGAAGAAACTGTCGAGGCGTGCAAGGCCCTGTTTGGAGAAGCCGACATCGTCGGGATTGGCTTCCGGCAGCGGCGCGGCACTGGCCGTACCGAACGCGATGGCGGCAGCCGCCGCCGCGATCATGGCGATCGTCTTGTTCATTGCGTCCTCCCAAAGGCGCGAGCTCGTTATGCAGTGGCTCGCGAATGCCGAGATCACACGTCCGCGACCGAGCGGAGTCAAGCGCGGGCAGAACATGTCTGGGACGCGCCGGAGATGCCGGAACCTATCGTCCTTCACCGGCGCGCCACAGCGCATCGAGGCCGTGCCGGTAGGTCGGGTGAGCAAGCGTGACGCCGAGCTCGCGCTTAAGTTTCGCGTTGGAGACCCGGGCGCTGCTGGCGTAGAAGCTGCGGGCCATCGCCGACATCTCGGCTGTCGCGAACGCTTCTTCTGGCGGCGGTGCAACGCCCATCACCTGCGCGGCGTAGGCGATCACGTCCTGCGGCGGCGCGGGCTCGTCGTCGCACACGTTCCAGGTGCCGCCGTTCGGGTGACGGACAGCGGCCATGATGGCGCTCGCGATGTCGTCGACGTGGATGCGGTTGAAGACCTGTCCCGGCTTGATGATGCGCCGGGCCGTTCCCGCACGCAGGGTCAGGAGCGCATTGCGGCCGGGACCATAGATGCCCGCAAGCCTGAGGATCGCGGCAGCGCCGCCTGTTGCCTCCGTCCAGGCTTGCTCCGCCGCGAGCCGCATCCGCGTGCGTTCGAACATCGCCTGTGGCGGGGTGCTCTCGTCGACCCATCCGCCGCCGTGATCGCCATACACGCCGATGGTCGAGAGATAGACGACCTTGCGGCGACCTGCCGCCACTACGTCCGCAAGGCCGGTGACAGTGGGATCGCCGGAGCGGCCGGGCGGGATCGATATGAGAAGGACGTCGGCGTCGCTGATGCGTTCGACCGTGGTGCGATCCAGATCACTCCCGGAAAAGGCTTGCACCTCGATGTTGGTGAGATCATCCCGCTGCCCGGGATTGCGCACGGTACCGGCGAGGTGCGAGAAGGCGCCGCCGAACCTGCGGACGAAGTGCCTGGCGCTATAGCCGATGCCAAGGATGAAGAGCCGCATGCCTCTGCCGTGCTGGTCGGGGTTCCCGTCGCGCTACCTGCGCCCCTCTGCTCATAAGAGATTTTTGGGGCCGGCAAAAGATATTGCAATTTGTCTCACCTGCGGCCGCGGGCGATGGTCACCTGGGCGATAGGAGAAATCATCGATCATGCAGGCAGAAGCATCCGCCACGCCGGTAGCATGCAATGCTGCCGACCTGATCCGGCGCGCCGCCGCGCTCATCTTCGATGTCGACGGGACGCTCGCCGAAACGGAGGAGCTGCACCGGCAGGCGTTCAATCATGCCTTCTTGCGCCACGGGCTCGGCTGGGAATGGGACCGCGCCGTCTACAAGGACCTGCTGCTGGTGACCGGGGGCAAGGAACGTATGCGCGCCTACCATGCAAGGCTGCGGATCGCCCAGCCATTGGCGGACGAGGACATCGCGGAGCTTCATCGCATCAAGACCGCCCATTATGCCGAGCTGGTCGAGACCGGCTGCTGTCCGTTGCGGCCGGGCGTGGCGGAGCTGCTCGCCGCCGCGAGGGCGCGCGGCCAGCGGCTCGCGATCGCGACCACCACTTCTCACGGCAATATCGACGCACTGCTCTCGCAGGCGTTGGGGCCGGGCTGGGCAAGGGTTTTCGACGCGATCGTTGCCGGCGACGACGTGCGGCACAAGAAGCCTGCACCGGACGTCTATCTCGAGGTCCTGGCACGGCTGAAGCTGACTGCGCACGATTGTGTGGCGATCGAAGACTCCGCGAATGGCCTGATCGCGGCCTCACGAGCCGGCATACCGGTTCTGATCACGCGCAGCATGTTCTTCGGGGACGATGATTTCAGCGCTGCGCGGGTCGTGCTGGACGATCTGTCGAGGCTTGGATGAGGTGCTAAACAAAAAACTCGCAAAACAACCCCATGCACAGTAGATCACGCCTGCGTGATCATCGTCTTCAGTGGACGCGGTGGCTCGGGCTATCCTCTTCGGCCTGCTCGACAATCTGCGCGATCGGGCTCGATTGGTGATGCACCAGGAGCCAGCCGTCGCCGACGCGGCGGAAATGGTTCGCCGCCGCCAAAGCGGTGCCGTCGACGATCTCGATGCAGAGCACGCGCGCGCTGTCGCCGTCGACGATGGCCTGCGGTTCGGCGCAGACGATCTGCGGCCGCTGCGGATTCTGCAGGATGTCGCGCCAGCTTCCGATCACGGTGGCCCGCCCGATAATGGCCGGCCAGCCGGGATGAATGCAGGAAATGGCGTCATCATCCGCCCACATCCGCTCCATTTCGTTGAAATTGCCGGCCGAAAAGGCGGCGTAGAAGGCCGCGTTCGCAGCGATGACCTTGCTGTCTTTTGCCATGCCTCCCGGGTGCGGCAATGGCAGGCAAAAATCAAGCGCGACTTCCGTCGGCGTTGACCGCGGTGCAGCATTCAAGATGCTGCGCGCGTTGTGGTCACGCCCAAACGTGCGCCGCCACCGCCCGCCGTGCGCCATCCTGGTAGAGACGGCCGAGCGCCGAAGTCACGGCCTCGCGCAGGCGCGGCTCTGCGCCAAAAGGTCCGAACACCTTGGCGACCCCGAGCATTGCGGGCGCGAGCCGTTCCGCGATGGGACCTGCCTCGCGCGCCAGTGCGGCGAATTCGCCGGCGAGCGGATCGCGCACGTCAATCGCGCGGCCCTGCTCGTCGAGGCCGGTGACGTAGCGCATCCAGCCGGCCACCGCGAGCGCATGGGTTGCGATCGGCAAATCCTTGCGCAGGCGATCCTGCATCGCGCCGAGCAGGCGGTGTGGGAGCTTTTGCGAGCCGTCCATCGCAATCTGCCAGGTGCGGTGGTGAAGTGCAGGATTTGCGAAGCGCTTGAGCAGCGAGGCGCGATAGGCGGCGAGGTCCGTGCCTGAATGCATTGTCAGCGTCACCGCGGCCTCTTCCATCACCTGCGCGGCAAGACGGGCGAAATGCGGGTCCTGCATGGTGTCGGCGATGGTCTCGTAGCCTGAGAGATAGCCGAGATAGGCCAGCGCCGAATGGCTGGCGTTGAGCAGCCGCAGCTTCATCAGCTCGAACGGCTTGACGTCGCTGACGAGCTCGACGCCTGCGGCGGCGAGATCGGGCCGGCCCGCGGTGAAGCGGTCCTCGACCACCCATTGCGTGAACGGCTCGGTCATCAGGGGCCATGCGTCGTAAAAGCCCAGCGCGGATGACACCGCATCCCGGTCGGCGTCTGTGGTTTCCGGCACGATGCGGTCGATCATCGTGCAGGGGAAAGCGACTGCATCCGCGATCCACTTGCCGAGCTCTTTCGACCGCAGCGCGGCGAACTGCGTCACGATCCGCTGCACGGTGTGGCCGTTGGCGGCGAGGTTGTCGCAGCACAGCACGGTGAAGGGTGGAAGACCCTGCGCCCGGCGGCGCGCCAGCGCAGCCACAATGAAGCCCGGCGCCGAGCGCGGTGCGCCGAAATTGTTGAGATCGTGCACGATGTCGGGATTCCGCTCGTCCAGATCGCCGGTTTGCGGCGTGTGGCAATAGCCCTTCTCGGTGACGGTCAGGGACACGATGCGAATGGCGGGATCGACCATGCGCCCGACCAGCCGTGCCGGATCCTCGCGAGCGACGACGCTGTCGAGCAGCGCGCCGATGACGCGGTGCTCGGTGCCTTCGGCCGATCGTATGGCAAGTGTGTAGAGGTGGTCCTGTGGGGCAAGGGCGTCGCGCGTGTCCGGGCTGCGCAGGCTCGCGCCGACGATACCCCAGGACGCGCTGCCTGCGGCAAGGCAGTCGTCGATGACGACGGCCTGGTGTGCACGGTGAAACGCTCCCAAGCCCAGATGCACGACGCCCGGCGTGACGCGGGAACGGTCATAGGCCGGGCGGCGGATGCCGGGCGGCAGCCGCTCGAGATTGGTGCGGCCAAGGCGCGTTGAACGAAGGCGCATGGACGTCTCCCCTTTGCTTTGCCGCTGCTTGACATGGCGCCTGTCCTCGGTCAATGCTCCGGTCAATTGGTAAGACCAATTTTCCAAAATTGGCCGGCCGCGGGTACACGAGGTGCCTCGCGACCCGTTCGGGAGGACCAGCGTGCCGCTGGAAGCTGTGGAGGCGAGACGGCTCTATCGCCAGGTCGCCGATCAATTGCGAAGCCTGATCGACAGCGGCGAGTACGCCGTCGGCAGCCGCTTGCCGACCGAGCGCGAACTCGCCGAACAGCTCAAGGTATCGCGGCCGACGGTGCGCGAAGCTTTGATCGCGCTCGAGGTCGAAGGCCGCCTCCGCATCCGGGTCGGGTCCGGCATCTACGTGATCGAGCCCGCCGCCGTTGCGGCACCGGCACCCGCATCCGTCATCGAGGGCCCGTTTGAGCTGCTGCGCGCCCGCGAATTCCTGGAAAGCGCCGTCGCCGAAGAGGCCGCGCGCGTGGCGACCAAGGACGACATCGCCCGCATCGATGCGTCTCTTGTCGCGATGGAGAAGGTCGAGCATCCCGGCGAAGCCTCGATGGTCCATGATCGCGCGTTTCACATCGCGATCGCCGGGAGCCTCGGCAACGCCGTTCTGGTGCGCGTGGTCGGCGAGCTGTTCGATCAGCGCCTCAATCCCTATTTCGCCCAGCTTGCGCATTATTTCGAGAGTCCGGGCACGTGGCGGGCGGCGCTCGACGAACATCGCGCGGTGCGCGATGCAATCGCGGCGCATGATCCGCAGGCCGCGCGCGATGCCATGCGCAATCATCTGGCGCGCTCCCAGGAACGCTTCGCGCAGAATTTTGGCGCCGAGAACGCGGTGGGATCCTCGTCCGGACCCAGCCGCACGGAGCGAGCCGGGGCAAAACCGTCAAAACCGAAACATGCGCCGAAGAAGCGGGCTGCGAGCAGCAGCGCACGACGGCGATGAGATTGGGCGGCTCGCTTCCGCTTTGGGGCGGGCGAACAAGAAGCAGACTTGAACGATGGAGGAAAAGTCGATGTTGAAGAAGATGACGATTGCCGCGGCGCTCTCCGCCGCCGCGCTGCTGGCTGCGACCAATGCAGGCATGGCGCAGACCAAGCTCAAATGGGCCCATGTCTACGAGACCTCGGAGCCGTTCCACACCGCATCGGTTTGGGCCGCGCAGGAGATCGGCAAGCGCACCAATGGCCGCTATCAGATCGAGGTCTATCCGGCCTCACAGCTCGGCAAGGAAGCCGACATCAACCAGGGGCTCTCGCTCGGTTCGGTCGACATCATCATCTCCGGCTCCAGCTTTGCGGCCAAGAGCTTCCCGCCGATCGGCGTGACCTACTATCCCTACACTTTCCGCAACGCCGACCATCTTCTCGCCTATACCAAGAGCGACATCTTCAAGGAGCTCGCCAAGGGCTACGAGGACAAGAGCGGCCATCACATCGTCGCGGTGACTTATTACGGCGTGCGCCAGACCTCGTCGAACAAGCCGATCAAGACCTGCGCCGATATGAAGGGCCTGAAGATGCGCGTGCCCGACGTGCCGGCCTATCTCGCAATGCCGCGCGCCTGCGGCGCCAACACCGCGCCGATCGCGTTCGCCGAAGTCTATCTCGCGCTCCAGAACGGCACCGTCGAGGCGCAGGAGAATCCGCTGACCACG
This sequence comes from Bradyrhizobium sp. 160, assembly GCF_023073735.1. Lineage (NCBI taxonomy): Bacteria > Pseudomonadati > Pseudomonadota > Alphaproteobacteria > Hyphomicrobiales > Nitrobacteraceae > Bradyrhizobium > Bradyrhizobium sp. 160. Next base: position 403,902 of record NZ_JADPKD010000057.1, on the reverse strand, counting down.
ATCGAGGCCAAGAAGTTCTACGAGGTGCAGAAGCACATCGTGCTGACCGGCCACATCGTCGACCACCTCAACACCGTGATTGCGGGCGCGCTGTGGAAGAAGCTCAGCGACGACGACAAGAAGATCTTCACCGACGTCGCGCAGGAGGCGGCCGCCAGGGCCACCGAGGAGATCAAGCAGAACGAGGCCAAGCTCGTCGCCTTCTTCAAAGAGAAGGGCTTGAGCGTGACCGAAGTCGACAAGAACGAGTTCCGCGACGCCGTGCTGAAGAACGTTGCGTTCGAGACTTTTGGTTACCGCAAGGCCGACTGGGAAAAAATCCAGGAAGTCAAATAGCAGTGGCTGTCATTCCGGGGCTCGCGAGCGAGAACCCGGAATCTCGAGGTTCCGGGTTCGACGCTGACGCGTCGCCCCGGAACGACGTTGAGGTCTATCGAGGAGCAACCCATGTCGACCGCCGAAATCCACCGGCAGATCACCGCGGACGAGATCGCCCATACTTTCGAGGAAGAGGCGACGCCGAAGGTCGATCTCGGCATCTACGCGCTCGAGGACTGGCTGGCGCTCGCGATCTTCTGGGTGATGGCGCTTGCCGTCTTCCTCCAGTTCTTCACCCGTTACGTGCTCAACGACAGCTATGCCTGGACCGAAGAGATCGCGACCTACTGCCTGATCGGCGTGGTCTTCATCGGCTCCTCGATGTGCGTGCGGCTGTCGCGCCACATCCAGGTCGATCTCGTCTACCGCTATCTGCCGCAACCCGTGGCGCGCGCGCTGTCGACGGTGATCGACCTGATCCGGATCGTCTTCTTCGGCTATGCCATCAAGCTGGTCTGGGTCTACATCCAGATCATCGGCGACGAGCAGATGACCACGATCAATCTTCCCAAGGACTACGTATATTATGCTGTGCTGCTCGGCTTCGTGCTGATGTTCGCACGCTCGGTGCAGGTGGCAATGCAGAACTGGCGACAGGGCTACTCGGTCCTCGAACGTCCCGGTGCCTATGACGGATCGGAAGGATAGACCATGCTGCTGTTGCTCGGGGGCTTTCTCGTCCTGATGCTGCTCGGCGTTCCCGTGGCGATCGCCATGGCCGCGTCGTCGCTGCTCTACATCCTGGTCAGCGGCGTGACGCCCGACGTCACGCTGGCGCAACGCATGATCGCCGGCGTCGAGAGCTTTCCGCTGCTCGCCGTGCCGTTCTTCATCCTGGCCGGCAACCTCATGAACATCGCCGGCGTTACGGGGCGCATCTACAAATTCGCGGTTGCGCTCGTTGGCTGGATGCGCGGCGGCCTCGGCCACGTCAACATTATCGGCTCGGTGATCTTCTCCGGCATGTCCGGCACCGCGATAGCCGATGCCGCCGGTCTCGGTACCATCGAGATCAAGGCGATGAAGGACCACGGCTACTCCACCGAGTTTTCGGTCGGCGTCACCGCGGCCTCGGCGACGCTCGGCCCCATCATCCCGCCGTCGCTGCCCTTCGTGATTTACGGCATGATGGCGAACGTCTCGATCGGCGCGCTGTTCCTCGGCGGCGTCATTCCCGGCGTCGTCCTGACCCTGTTCATGATGGCCACCGTCACCTACTTCGCGCACAAGAACAAATGGGGCAGCGATACGCCGTTCTCCTGGCCGCAGCTCGGCTCGGCCGGGCTCGAGATCGTCATCGTGCTGTCGTTCCCGCTTGCGATCTGGCTGATGACGCTCGCCGGCATGTCGACCAACATGGCGGTGGTGATTGGGCTTGGCGCGCTGCTGGTGATCGACTGGTATTTCGACTTCTCCGCGGTGATGGCGCTGATGGCCCCGGTGATCCTGATCGGTGGCATGACCCTCGGCTGGTTCACGCCGACGGAAGCCGCCGTCGCCGCGGTGATCTGGTCGCTGTTCCTCGGCCTCGTGCGCTATCGCACCATGACGTTCCAGACCGTCGCCAAGGCGACCTTCGACACTATCGAGACCACGGCCTCGGTGCTGTTCATCGTCACGGCGGCCTCGATCTTCGCCTGGCTGCTGACGGTGTCGCAGGCGGCCCAGATGTTGTCGGACTGGATGCTCAGCATCACCCACAACAAATGGGTGTTCCTGGCGCTCGCCAACGTCCTGATCCTGTTCGTCGGCTGCTTCATCGACACCACGGCGGCGATCACTATTTTGGTGCCGATCCTGCTGCCGATCGTGCTCAAGCTCGGCATCGATCCGATCCATTTCGGTCTGATCATGACGCTGAACCTGATGATCGGACTGCTGCACCCGCCGCTCGGCATGGTGCTGTTCGTGCTCGCCCGCGTGGCAAAACTCTCGGTCGAGCGTACGACGGTGGCGATCCTGCCCTGGCTGGTGCCGCTGATGCTCGCGCTGATCGCGATCACCTACATTCCCGAGCTGACCCTCTGGCTGCCAAAATACATGGGACTTTCCAAATGACTTCCACTGCTCTTGCCGCAACCCTGTTCGGGCCCGAAGACCTGCGCATGATCGAGCATCCGCTCGACAAGCTCAGCGACGGCATGGTGCGCGTCCGGTTCGGCGCCGGCGGCATCTGCGGCTCGGACATGCACTATTTCCGCCACGCCCGCACCGGCGATTTCGTCGTGAAGTCGCCACTGGTGCTCGGCCACGAGATCTCCGGTGAGGTCGTGGAGATCGCCGGCGCCGCAGCGAACCTGAAGATCGGTGACCGCGTCGCCGTCAATCCGTCGCGCTGGTGCGGCCATTGCGTCGCCTGCCGCGAGGGGCGGCCGAATCTCTGCGAGAACATCTACTTCATGGGCTCGGCCTCGAAGACGCCGCACATGCAGGGCGGCTTCGCCAATTATTTCGACGCGATTCCCGCGCAGTGCGTGAAGATACCGGACCACGTCTCCTATCAGGCCGCAGCGCTGGCCGAACCGCTCGCGGTCTGCCTGCACGCGGTCGCGCGCGCCGGTAACATCGAGGGCAAGCGCGGCATCATCTTCGGCGCCGGCCCGATCGGGCTTCTGACCATGCTGGCCGCGCGCCGCGCCGGTATGACTGATGTCACGGTGGCCGACATCGCCCCGGCGCCGCTGGCCTTCGCAAGCCGGCTCGGCGCCTCGCATGTCGAGAACGTTTCGGGCGGCGAAGAGGGTCTGAAGGCGCAGGCGGCTTCGCGTTCCTATGATGTCGCCTTCGAGGTCTCCGGAACGGCCGCGGGGCTTGCCAGCGCGATCGGCATCGTCAGGCGCGGCGGCATCGTGGTGCAGATCGGCAATCTGCCGGGCGGGCAGATCCCGACACCGTCGAACGCGGTGATGGCGAAGGAGATCGACCTGCGCGGCTCGTTCCGTTTTGGCTTCGAGTTCATGACGGCGGTGGAACTGATTGCGGACGGCAGCGTCGACGTGCTGGCGTTGGTCACCGCGGAGCGGCCGCTATCGACCGCGCCCGATGCGCTCAGGCTGGCACTCGACCGCTCGCAGAGTGTCAAGGTCGTGCTGACCGCGAATTGATCGGAGACAACGCATGATGCTGGAGGGATGGCGCTGGTACGGGCCGGACGATCCGGTCTCGCTCGACGATGTCAGGCAGGCCGGTGCGACGGACATTGTCTCGGCGCTGCATCAGGTGCCGATCGGCGAGGCCTGGACGCGCAAGGCGGTCGAAGAGCGCAAGAATTTCATTGAGAACGGGCAGCCCGGCCGCTCGCAACTGACCTGGTCGGTGGTGGAATCAATTCCGATCCCCGACGACGTCAAGCGCCTCGGGGCTAAGGCGACCAAATCGATCGAGGCGTGGATCGCGAGTCTCGAAGCGGTGGCCGCTTCTGGGATCAAGATCATCTGCTACAATTTCATGCCTGTCGTCGACTGGTGCCGCACCGATCTGGAATGGGAGCTGCCGAACGGCGCCCGCGCCATGCGCTTTGACCAAGACCGCTTTGCCGCCTTCGAGCTGCATATCCTCAAGCGTCCTGCTGCGCTTCAGGAATATTCGCCGGAGCAGCAGGCCCGCGCGAAACAGCTGTTCGACAAGATGAGCCAGGCCGACATCGACTATCTCGTGATGGTCATTGCCAGCGCGCTGCCGGGCTCGACCACCGAGCCCATGACCATCCCGCAATTCCGCGATCGGCTCGAGACGTATCGCGACATCACGCCAAAGATCCTGCGGCGGCATCTTGCCGAATTCCTGGGCCGTGTCGCGCCGGTCGCCGAGCAGCTCGGTGTATCGCTGACGCTGCATCCGGATGATCCGCCGCGCCCGCTGTTCGGCCTGCCGCGCGTTGCCTCGACGGCCGAGGACTACCAGGCGCTGTTCGACGCCGTGCCGTCCAAGGCCAACGGCATCTGCCTGTGCACGGGATCGCTCGGCGTTCGGTCTGAGAACGATCTGCCTGCGATGGCGGAGCGCTTTGGCTCTCGCATCGCCTTTGCCCATCTGCGCGCAACAAAGCGCGAGGCTGATGGTCTTTCATTCTACGAGTCCGATCATCTCGACGGCGACGTCGACATGATCGCCGTGCTCAAGGCGCTGTTAAGGGAGAACGCGCAGCGTTCGCCCAACAAGAGAATCGTGTTCCGTCCCGATCACGGCCACCGCATGCTCGACGATCTCGCCACTACCAAGCGCACCAATCCCGGCTACACCGCGATCGGCCGCCTGCGCGGCCTGGCCGAACTCCGCGGCGCAATCCGCGCGATCCAGCATCGGTAGAGGCTCGCTTCTCATCCGTTAGGGAGGCGTTTATCCACACCATCATTGCGAGCCAACGGGTCCGCGCGAAGCGCGGCCCGAGGACAGGCTCCGCGAAGCAATCCCGAGTCTTTTCGCGGAGGGATTCTGGATTGCTTCGCTGCGCTCGCAATGACGTGGAGAGAGGAGAGCACCCCAGCACCGCCTGCTGATGGCATGCTGCCGTCGCCGGGATTTGATACAAATTCACCCGATCGCGAAGTCGGCTGCCGTCTCGGCATGAATGGCCGTCGTGTCGAACGTCTCGACCGAGGTATCGTCAAGGCCGACCAGCATCGTGATCTCGGTGCAGCCGAGGATGATGCACTCCCCGCCGGCGCGGACGAGCGCAGCCATCACGTCCTGATAGCGCCGGCGCGAGGGAGCGGTGACAGTTCCAAGACACAGCTCATCGTAAATGATCCGGTTCACATCGGCGCGCGCCTCAGGGGGAGGAACCAGGACGTCGAGATCATGCGCGCGCAGCCGGTCGATGTAAAAGTCTTGCTCCATCGTGAACTTGGTGCCGAGCAGCCCGACCCGGCGGTATCCTTTCGCCCGTATCCGCTCCGCTGTCGCATCGCCAATGTGAATCAACGGAACGGTCACGCTGGAGCTGATGTCGGGCGCCAGTTTGTGCATCGTGTTCGTGCACAACACGATCGCTCGCGCCCCGGCGCTTTCGAGACGCCGCGCGACTTCCGCCAGGCTGGCGGCGGCCTCGCTCCAGCGGCCGCCGTACTGCATCTCCTTGATCTGCTGAAAATCGTAGGAATACAGCAGCAGCGGCGCCGAATGCAGCTTGCCCATGCGGTCGCGGACCCGCTCATTGATGAGCCTGTAATAGAGCGCGGTGCTCTCCCAGCTCATGCCCCCGATCAGGCCGATGGTTTGCATTCGGTCTCCAGACACGTTGGTTTCGGCCGGATCGTAGACGAAGACGTCGACGCTCGCCATCATCGTTGTGGCCCATGGCGGACGCCGGGCGCAGACGTGACCTCAAAGCCCGATCGTGCAAACGGCAAGGGCGGGCATGACGCCTGCGCAGGCGGCGAGAAGCCTTTCGATCTTGCACGTCCTGTCGGCCTGTCCTACGCCAATTCCGCACACAATTGGCGAGGCGCTGGGCGCGTCGTCAAAGCCTTGAGGGAGCCGTCATGACCATTCGCAACACCCGCACCGGGGGCCAGATCCTGATCGATCAGCTCGTCGCCCAGGGCGTCGAGCGCGTCACCTGCGTGCCGGGTGAGAGCTATCTGGCGGCCCTCGATGCGCTGCACGACAGCCCGATCGATGTCGTGATCTGCCGCGCCGAAGGCGGCGCTGCGATGATGGCGGAGGCCTATGGTAAGCTCACCGGCCGCCCCGGAATCTGCTTCGTCACGCGCGGGCCCGGCGCGACCAATGCCAGCCACGGCGTCCACATCGCGATGCAGGATTCGACGCCGATGATCCTGTTCGTCGGCCAGGTCGATAGCGGCATGCGCGAGCGCGAGGCGTTCCAGGAGCTGGACTACAAGGCCGTGTTCGGCACCATGGCGAAATGGGCCGTCGAGATCGATCGCCCCGACCGCATTCCGGAGCTGGTCGCGCGCGCCTTCCGTGTCGCCATGCAGGGCCGCCCTGGTCCCGTCGTGATCGCGCTGCCGGAGAACATGCTGACCGAGACCGCAGCGGTTGCCGACGCCATGCGCATCGAGCCGGCGGTGAGCTGGCCCGCGCCGGCCGACATCGAGAAGCTCGACGCGTTGCTTGCGGGCGCCAAGGCGCCGCTCGTCATTCTCGGCGGCTCGCGCTGGACGGATGAGGCGACCAGGAGCATCGCCCGCTTTGCCGAGCGCTTCGACCTGCCGGTCGCGACCTCGTTCCGCCGGGCTTCGCTGATCGACGCCGACCATTCGCATTACGCCGGCGATCTCGGCATCGGGCCGAGCCCGGGGCTGAAGGCGCGCATCGAGGGCGCCGACGTCATTCTGCTCATCGGCGGCCGCATGTCGGAGATGCCGTCCTCGTCTTACACGCTGCTCGGCATTCCGGTTCCGCAGCAGAAGCTGATCCACGTGCATCCGGGCTCCGAGGAGCTCGGCCGCGTCTATCAGCCGGCGCTGGCGATCCAGGCGACGCCCGCCGCGTTCGCGGCGGCCGTCGAGACGCTGAAGCCCGCCGGAACGGTGGCCTGGAAGGGCGAAGCGGCGAAGGCGCATGCCGATTATCTCGCCTGGACCGAGAAGGCGCGCGAGCTGCCGGGCACGTTCCAGTACGGCCAGGTCATGACCTGGCTGCGCGACCGCCTGCCCAAGGACGCGATCGTCTGCAACGGCGCCGGCAATTATGCCGGCTGGATCCATCGCCACCACCGCTTCCACAGCTTTGCCGCGCAGCTCGCGCCGACCTCGGGTTCGATGGGCTATGGCGTGCCGGCGGGCGTGCTGGCCAAGCGGCAATATCCGGACCGCGTCGTCGTCGCCTTTGCCGGCGACGGCTGCTTCCTGATGAACGGCCAAGAGTTCGCCACCGCCGTGCAGTATGACGCACCGCTGATCGTCATCATCGTCGACAATTCGCAATACGGCACCATCCGCATGCATCAGGAGCGGGATTATCCCGGCCGCGTCGTCGGCACCCAGCTCAAGAACCCTGATTTCGCGATGTACGCGAAAGCGTTCGGCGGCCATGGCGAGCGCGTCGAGCGCACCGAGCAGTTCGCACCGGCGTTCGAGCGCGCGCTCGCCTCGGGCAAGCCGTCGATCCTCCACTGCATCATCGATCCGCGCGCGATCTCAGTCGGCAAGGACTTTGTGCCCGCGGCGAAGGCTTAGGCGATGGCGACCGGCCGCCACGTCGCCATCATCGGTGCCGGCGCGATCGGCGTGATTAGCGCCATCGAGGCGCTGCGCGAGGGCCATCGCGTCACGCTGATCGATCCGGGCGAGCCCGGTGGCGAGCAGGCGGCGAGCTATGGCAATGCCGGCTGGCTCTCGTCGCATTCGGTGATCCCGCCGGCCGAGCCGGGCGTCTGGAAGAAGGTACCGGGTTATCTGATGGATCCGCTCGGGCCGCTCGCGATCCGCTGGTCTTATCTGCCGAAAGCGCTGCCCTGGCTGATCAAATATCTGCTCTCGGGCTGGACCGAGACGCGGGTCGAGAAGACCGCCTTTGCGCTGCGCGACCTCTTGAAGGACGCACCGTTCTTGCACAAAAAGCTCGCGGAAGAAGCGGGCGTGCCTGAATTGATCGAGCGCAACGGCGTGATGCACGTGTTCCCGTCGCGCGGCAATTTCGACAGTGATCTCGGCTGGCGCCTGCGCAAGCGCGTCGGTGTTGAATGGCTCGAGCTCAACGCCGACGAGATGCGCCAGCGCGAGCCGGACCTGCATCCGCGCTACACCTTTGGCGTGGTGGTGGAGGAGGCCGGCCGCTGCCGCAATCCCGGCGCTTATGTCGCAGCGCTCGCCAATCACGCGCTCGCCAGCGGTGCGAAGCACGTGCGCGCCAAGGCGACAGGGCTAAAACTCTCCGGCGACAAGCTCGTCGCCGTCGTTACCGAAACCGGCGAGATCGCTTGCGATGCCGCAGTGGTGGCGGCGGGCGCCCGCTCGAAGCAACTTACTGCGTCCGTCGGCGATCCGCTGCCGCTCGAGACCGAACGCGGCTATCATGTCATGATCGAGAACCCGGAATCGGGGCCGCGCAGCTCGATGATGGCGTCCGATGCCAAGATGGTGGTGAACTGGACCGACAGCGGCCTGCGCGCTGCCGGCACGGTCGAGATCGCCGGCCTCGAAGCCGCGCCAAACTGGAAGCGAGCCGAAATCCTGCGCAACCACCTCATCAGCATGTTCCCCAAGCTGCCGAAGGACATGCCAGCCTCGCGCGTCAAGACCTGGTTCGGTCATCGTCCGAGCATGCCGGATGGACGACCCTGCATCGGCCATGCGCGGGCCTCGCGCGATATCGTCTATGCCTTCGGCCATGGCCACATCGGCCTGGTCGGCTCGGCGCGTACCGGCCGTCTGGTCGCGCAGCTCCTCAGCGGCAAGCAGCCTGAGATTCCGCTGGCGCCGTTCGCACCCGATCGTTTCCTCTGAGATCGCAACATGAATCCTCCAGCCGATTCGTCCTCCCGCATTGCCCGTGGCGGCAAGGTCATCTATGGCGCGCCGCTCGGTATTTTGATGCTGGAAGCGCGCTTTCCGCGCATCCCCGGCGACATGGGTAACGGCACGACCTGGCCGTTCCCCGTGCTTTACCGCGTGGTGAGTGGCGCTTCGCCGGAGAAAGTGGTGCTGAAGGGCGCAGCCGGCCTGCTGCCCGATTTCATCGATGCCGCGAAAGACCTGGTGCGGCTCGGGGCCGAAGCCATCACCACCAATTGCGGCTTCCTCTCGTTGTTCCAGAAGGAGATCGCGGCCGCCGTCGGCGTGCCGGTTGCGACCTCGTCGCTGATGCAGGTGCCGTGGGTGCAGGCGACCTTGCCGCCCGGCAAGCGCGTCGGCCTCGTCACGGTGTCGGGCTCGACGCTCTCGCCCGCCCATCTCGAAGGTGCCGGCGTGCCGCTCGATACGCCGCTGGTCGGCACCGAAAACGGCAAGGAGTTTTTTCGCGTCCTGATCAAGGCCGAGAAGGACGATATGGACGTGGCGCAAGCCGAGCGCGACGTGGTCGAGGCCGGCAAGCAGCTCGTCGCGAAGAATCCGGAGGTCGGCGCCATCGTGCTCGAATGCACCAACATGCCGCCTTACGCCGCAGCGCTCCAGGCCGAGGTCGGGTTGCCGGTCTATGACATCTATTCCATGATCACCTGGTTTCATGCCGGACTGCGCCCGCGCGTCTTTGCGTGAACGCGTCCGTGAGATCGTCACAAGTCCTGGAGTGAACCCATGAAGCTAACCGGCAAGGTCGCCGCCATCACCGGCGCGGCGCGCGGCATTGGCAAGGCTTGCGCGAAGAGATTCCTGGACGACGGCGTCAAGGTCGTCATCTCGGATGTCGATGCCGACGGCTTGGCCGCCACGGCGGCCGAGCTCGGACGGCCGGATGCCTTGCGCACCGTGGTCGCCAATGTCGCCGCGCGCGCGGACGTGGATCATCTTGTCGCAACTGCTGCCAAGGAATTCGGCCGGCTCGACATCATGGTCAACAATGCCGGCGTGGCCCGCAATCAGGACCTTCTCGATATCTCCGAGCAGGATTTCGACGACGTCATCGCCATCAATCTGAAAGGCGCGTTCTTCGGCGTGCAGGCGGCGGCGAAGCAGATGATCGCGCAGGGCGGCGGCGGGGTCATCATCAACATGTCCTCGGTGAACGCGCTGCTGGCAATTCCGACGCTCGCGACCTACGCCATCTCCAAGGGCGGCATGAAGCAGCTCACCTCCGTCGCCGCCGTCGCGCTCGCCCCGCACAACATCCGCGTCGTCGCGGTCGGGCCCGGCACGATCCTGACCGACATGGTGGCTTCGGCGATTTATACGTCCGAGGATGCGCGCAAGACCGTGCTATCGCGCACGCCCGCGGGCCGCGGCGGCGAGCCGAGCGAGGTCGCCTCGGTCGTGGCGTTCCTGGCCAGTGACGATGCCTCCTACATCACCGGGCAGACGATCTATCCGGATGGCGGCCGGCTGATCCTGAACTACACGGTGCCGGTGAAGGAGAAGTAGGGCTGGAAAGTCGGCCCACATGCGCTGTCATCGCCCGGCCCGTGAATCCATCCCCCCTTCGCGGGGCATGACAGCAGTTGTGAGGCGGCGGTTTGCCTCTTACTCCGCCGCAACCGTCATCCTGTGTCCGAGCCGCTTCGAGATGCCGCCGGCGCAGTCGCGCAGCGCATGCCCGATCGGGCTGTCCCAGCGCGCATCAAAGGTGCCCTCCGGGCCCATCGCGGTGATGACCAGCGCGACGTGGCCGGAATGATCGAAGACCGGTGCTGCGAACGCATTGACGCCGGGCAGAGGATCGCCGAGCGCGCGGGCGAGGCCATGCTTGCGAACCTCCGTGAGCATCTCGGCGATCTTCGCGCCTTTCACCGCGCGCTTGGGATTGTAGCCGACCCCGTGGCGGTCGAGGCCGCTTTCGAGCGCGGCATTGATCGTGTTCTCCGGTAGGAAGGCGGCGAAGGCCCGGCCGGTCGCGGTCTCCAGCAGCGCCATCACCGAGCCGGCCCGCATCACGATGTGGACGGGCTGGGCCGGCTCTTCCAGTTGCACCACGGTGGGACCGTGCGTGCCCCAGACCGCGAGCGAGACCGCGTGGCCGATCTGGCTTGCAAGGCTAGCGATCCTGGGACGTGCGATGCGCACACCGGAGAGGCGGCGCAGGCTGATCAGGCCGAGCTCCAGCGCCAGCGCGCCGATCTCGTAGCGGCCGGTGGTCTCGTCCTGCTCGATCAATCCGATGCGCGAGAAGCTGGCGAGATAGGGATGCGCCTTGGCCGGCGTCATGCCGGCTTCGCGGGCGAGATCGCGCAGCATCATCGGCTCGCCGCTGCTTGCGAGCGCGCGGAGCAGTTCTCCGCCGACCTCGATCGACTGGATGCCGCGGCTTGCCCTCTTCATGCGCCTCCTGACGTGCGTCCGCTTACGCCGCCTTGCGCTTGGCGGCGCTGTCGGCAAGGTGTCGTCCGGCAATGTAGCCGAAGGTCAGCGCCGGCCCAAGCGTGATGCCGGCGCCGGGATAGTTGCCGCCCATGATGCTCGCCATGTCGTTGCCGGCGGCATAGAGCCCCGGAATCACCCGACCTTCGGCGTCGAGCGCGCGCGCGTTCTCGTCGGTGACAATGCCGGCATAGGTGCCGAGATCGCCGATCACCATCTTGATGGCGTAAAACGGGCCGTGCTCGATCGGCGCGACGCAGGGATTCGGGCCGTGCAGCGCATCGCCCTGGTAGCGATTATAAGCCTTCGAGCCCTTGCCGAAGGCGGCATCCTGGCCCTGTGGCGCGGTCGCATTGAATTGCTTGACGGTCTCGGTGAACGCCTTGGCATCGATCCCGGCCTTCGCCGCGAGCGCTTCCAGCGTGTCGCCACGCATGAGGTAACCGGTCTTGAGGTGATGGCCGAGCGGCATCGGGAAGGGCGGCACGCAGCCGAGGCCGTATTTGCGCAGCGTTTTGTGATCGCAGACCAGAAACGCCGCGATCTCTTCGCCGGGCTTGGCCGCCTTCACCATGGCCTGGACGAAGTCGTGATAGGAATTGCCCTCGTTGGTAAAGCGCTTGCCGTCGCGCATCACCGCGATCACGCCGGGCTTGGCGCGGTCGATGAAATGCGGCATCACGCCCTTCGAGCCGTCCTTGCGCGTGGTCAGCGACACCGGCACCCAGGCGGCCGCGTTCGGCAGGCGATCCTCGACATGCCCGCCGGCACTTTCCGCAAGGCGCAGGCCGTCACCAATGTTGCCGGTCGGTCCCGGCGAATGGTGCTCATTGCCCGTCGGCGCATGTGGAAACAGCTTTCTGCGCCGCTCGACATCGTGGGGAAAGCCACCGCAGGCGAGCACGACGCCCTGGCGCGCGCGGACGCGCACATCGCGTCCCTCGCGCGAAACGATTGCGCCGGTCACGGTACCGTTCTCGACCGAGAGCTCGCGCACCGGCGAGGACAGCCACATCGGAATCTTCAGGTCGAGCGCGGATTTCGCCAGCCGTCCTGCGAGCGCATTGCCGTTGGTGAGCGTCATGCCGCGGCCGTAGCGCAGCACGTCCATGAGATGACGTGACAGGCGCTTGGCGACATAGGCCGCCGAGGTCAGCGACTTCGTCACGCGCATGAAGTGGATGATCTCCTTGCCGGAGCCGAGCATCATGCCGAACACGGTCAGTTCGGGCAGGGGCATGCCGAGGGTCTTGATGAGGTCGCCGAGCTCGCGGCCGTCGAATGGGCGCGTTACCATGGAGCGGCCGCCCTGCGCACCGCCGGGCGCCTCGGCATGGTAGTCGGGAAACACCAGCGGCATGTCGAAGCGCAGCGCGGTCTTGGTGGTGAAGAAATCGACCGCTTCGGGGCCGGCGCTGAGGAATGCATCGACCCGCGCGGCGTCGTAATTGTTGCCGGCTTCGTGGCGGAGATAGGTGCGGGCCTGCTCCGGCGTCTCCTCGATGCCGTAAGCCCTGGCGAGCGAGGTGCCGGGAATCCAGAGCCAGCCGCCGGAGCGGGCGGTGGTGCCGCCGAAGCGCGGCTCCTTCTCGACAATGAGCACGTCGAGGCCGCGATAACGCGCGGTGATTGCCGCCGACATGCCGGAGGCGCCCGATCCGGCCACGAGCACATCGCACTCGTAAGTCTCAATTGTGCTTTGGTCGCTGCCGGTCATCTGGATCTCACTTCTTCAGGAGCGGACATTTGGACTCGGAGACCGGGCGAAAGGCGTCCTCGCCCTTCACAGTCTTGACGATGTCCAGATAATCCCACGGCTCTTTGGACTGCTCGGGCGACTTCACCTTGGCGAGATACATGTCGCGGATGACGCGACCGTCCTCGCGCAAGCGTCCGCCATGGACGAATGTATCCTCGATCGGCAGCTCGCGCATCTTGGCCATGACCTTGGCGGAATCGTCTGTTCCGGCGGCTTTGATGGCTTTGAGATAATGCAACACCGAGCCGTAGACGCCGGTCTGGATCATGGTCGGCATCACCTTGGTGCGCTCGTAGAACTTCTTCGACCAGGCCCGGGTCGCCTCGTCCATGGCCCAGTATGAGGCCGTGGTCATATAGGTGCCCTGCGCGGCCTTGAGGCCGATCGCGTGCACGTCGGTGTCGAACATCAACAGGCCGACCAGCTTCTGGCCGCCCTGCACCAGCCCGAATTCGCCCGACTGCTTGATGGCGTTGTCGGTATCCTGGCCGGCATTGGCGAACGCGACCACGTCGGACTTCGAGCTCTGGGCCTGGAGCGCGAAGGAGGAGAAGTCGGCCGTATTGGTCGGGTGCTTGACGCCGCCGAGCACCTTGCCGCCCATCTCGTTGATGAAGCGGGTTGCGTCCTTCTCGAGCTGCTGGCCGAAAGCGTAGTCGGCGGTGATGAAATACCAGGACTTGCCGCCTTCCTTGATCACGGCGGAAGCCGTCACCTTCGACAGCGCGTAGGTGTCGTAGGTGAAATGCACGGTGTTGGGGCTGCACAGCTCGTCGGTCAGCGAGCTCGCGCCGGGGCCCGAGAGCAGGGCGATCTTATTGCGTTCGCGCACCATGTTGTGAACGGCGATGGCGATGCCGGAATTGGGGATGTCGACGACGGCGTCGACCTTGCCGTTGTCGAACCAGCCGCGCACGATCTGCACGCCGACGTCGGTCTTCATCTGGTGGTCGGCGCTGATGATCTCGATCGGCTTGCCGAGCACGGTCGGCCCGAATTCCTCCACCGCCATCTTGGCGGCTTCGACCGAGCCAGGTCCGCTGTTGTCGCGGCCCCAGCTCGACAGGTCCGTCAGCACGCCGATCCGGACCGCGTCGTCCGAGACTTGTGCAGTAGCAGCAGACGTCATGGCCGCGAGCATGGCGTAAGCCAAAAGCCCTCTCATCGTCGTTCCCTCGCTTATTGGCCGCTTGGCGCGGCTGGTCTTGTGGCTGCAAGTTAGATAATAGCGAATGAATTTGTCAATGGCGAATGCGAGGCCGGATTTGGCAGTCAGGGTCCGTGCAGGACATGAGTTTGGAGCATCGGTGCTCATTCCAGCGCGATTTGGCGATGATGAGCACCGGAATCGACGGGCAGGGCACGGCAGCGACAGGGTCTCTGCGCCAGCGGAGAACTCGACGACGACGCATGTTGGCACGCTCGCGGTGTTCTCGACCTATGCGGTCGGCTTCACGGCGCGGCTGATCGGCGGCGCGACCATCGGGCACTATGGCGGCCGGCTCGGCCGCCTCATCGTCGCGGCGAGCAGGCGGGATTTGCCGCGTTCGGAAACACCAGGAAGGTGATGGTCGCCGGCGCGAGCCGGATTGCTCCTGCCGGTGTTGCGTGCGCCTCAAGCCGGGGCAATCTGCCATCGGCAGTCAGCGCGAGCGTCTTGTCGTTCAGCTGCACAATCGTGCCTTGCAACCGCGCCGCATGCAGTGCGTACCGTTCGGCTGAGTCCGAGAGCGTCAGCGGGCGCGATGCGCGGCGCGACGTGTTGATTGCGAGCAGCGACACCGCACCTGCCATGGTCGGATGGCAATGGGCGTAGAGATGAAGATCTGGTGAAGCGGCCCTGTCTGCATCGAGCACGATCTGTCCCATCAGCCGGCGCCAGAGCAGCGCAGCCCAGTAACTCGGCCGTGGCCGGAACGTGGCTTCGTCGAGCAGACCGTAGTCGCTGGCAGCGAGGGTGTTGTGCATCACCACCTGGACGCCGGCCTTCGCCAGGCGTCCGAGCTGGTCGAGATAGCGGAACGTGTCGAGAAAGGTCCGGTCCCATCGGCTGCCGCCGCAGGCCGCATCAGCCGTCTCAGTCAGCCAGATCGGCTTGCCCGGCTCGAATGTGTCGCGCAGCGCCTGGTAGGTCGCGCGTGTTGCATCCGTGCGTGCAAGCCATCCTTCCGAGAGCGCCTGCGCCGGATCATCGTGCCCGCCGCAGCGCGGCGAGATCGTGTTGTAGTGGTGATAGGAGAAGCGGTCGACGCCCGAACCGGATGCAGCGAGCAGATCGCGCGTGGTGATGCCCACCCCGGATGGCGATGGCGCGTCGCCAACGGAGCCTGGACCGAGGATCAAGGTCTCGGGCGAGTCGCGCCGCACCCAATCGCGGAAGATCTTGAAGTCGCGCCCATAGGCGGTCGCGTCATAGCCGGCCGGTGCGCCGTTGGTCGCTGCGAGCGTCGGCTCGTTCATGAATTCGGCGGCGGCGATGCGGCCGCCCAGCGCGCGCGTGGTGTCGATGAGCTGCTGCGCCTGATCCGGTTTCCACACCCCATCGGCATCGCGGCTGCCGGGACTGATCGCAAACGAGGTGACGATCTCGGCATCGACCGCGCGCGCGAACTCGACGACGCCGCGCCACTGGTGGTGGCTGAGTACGGAATTGAACCCCGGCGGCGGCTTTCCCGGCGCGTCGGCCAAGAACGTCGCATTGGCCCAGGTGCCGCTCACGCGCAGATAGGCCGGCGACAAGGCGGCGGCGAGCAGGCGCAGGCGTGCATTGGTCAGATCGATCGGCGGTCTTGCGCTGTAACGATCCCGCTGGTCGAAGGCCCGTGCCGTTCGCGGATAGGGCTTCCAGAACCGTCCGCCGGTCACCTCGACCATCTCGATGTTGTAGGACTGAAAGCGCGTATCGACCGTTCCGATCGCCTTCAAGTCCGCCGCCACGACGGGCCCGTCGCCGGCGCGCGCCACGCACATCGTTGCGGCCACGAGCAGCGCAATCGTCAGCGCGCATGCCGCTGCGCCACCGGTTGGGTGCTTTCGGGATTCCCGGCTGTCGTATGCGGCCCGGTGCTTCGTCATGCGTTGCCGGTCCGGATGCATGAGAGGCAACCCTGGTCTTTGCCAAGTTCGTCAATTTATCTCTATTTTACCCTGCGATCGATCCCGGGGGCTTCCGGGCCGCCTGCCGCCGGTGGCCTCGGGCAGGGAGGGGCGGGCCGTCAGCCGAGCATCAACCAGGGTGGGGCACAAAAAATTTGTGGCGGCCCCCTTGAAATTGATGTCGGTTTTTCTAAGTCGTTTTTCGCCGCGAGAGCGGTGTGCCGGATGCCAGAATCGGGTCCGGCACGGGCGCCGGGCTGGTCTTTTTAGGTCCGTCTGAAATCCCCGCCTTGCGCTCCTTCGTATCCATCTTGCTCTTTGGAGGACTTGGTATGAGGACCAGTTTCGACTTCGCGCCCCTGTGGCGCTCCACCATCGGCTTCGATCACCTGGCCGACCTTGTCGACAGCACACTGCGCCAGGCGACGGAGGACAATTATCCCCCCTACAACATCGAGCGTTCCGGCGAAGATCATTACCGGATCAGCCTTGCCGTCGCGGGCTTCGGCGCCAACGACATCACGGTGACGGCCGAACAGAACGCGCTCACGATCGAAGGCAGAAAGCCCGAGGGCGCTCCGCGCGAGTACCTGTATCAGGGCATCGCCGCGCGTCCTTTCCGCCGCGTGTTCAACCTCGCCGACTATGTCCAAGTGAAGCAGGCCTCCTTCCAGGACGGGCTCCTGATCATCGACCTCGTCCGCGAGGTTCCGGAAGCCATGAAGCCGCGCCGGATCGCGATCAACGGCGGTACACCTGCGGCATCGCAGATCGAGCAGAAGAAAGCAGCCTAAGCATTCGATCGAGCGAACGGCGGAACGCGGCGCTAGGATGCGCGCCGCGCTCCCCGATGCATGGAGGAGAGAACCATGGCTTTTCGTGATCTCATTCCCTGGTCGAGGAACCAGGAGCTCGCGCCTGCGCGCGATAACTTCGATCCGTTCCTGACGCTTCATCGCGAGATGAACCGTCTGTTCGACGATGTCTTCCGCGGCTTCGGCGGGACCAGCCTGTCGCCGCTGATGGAGGGCCGTTTCGGCTGGCCAAAGGTCGAACTCAGCGAGACCGACAAGACGCTAACCGTTTCGGCCGAACTTCCCGGACTGGAGGAGAAGGACGTCCAGGTCGAGATCGCCAATGGCGTCCTGACGCTCCGCGGCGAGAAAAAAGCCGAGCGCAACGGCGAAGGCAGATACTTTACCGAGCGCTATTACGGTGCTTTCGAGCGGCAGATCCCGCTGGAGGGCGTCGAGGAGGACAAGGCCGAGGCGTCATTCAAGAATGGCGTCCTGACCGTGTCGCTGCCAAAGTCGGAAAAAGCACGCGAAGGCGTCAAGCGCATCGCGATCAACACTCATTAGCATCAATCACGGACGGCGGCGGTCGGCGCCGCCGTCCATCGTCAACAAACCCGTCCCTTGGAAAGGAGCATGAGGGGAGGACCGATGACCAACGTGAACACCAATGCCGGCACTCTCAACCCGCTGTTTCATCCCGCTGCCCATTACGACTCGCCTGCCGACGTCCTGAATGCCGAGGAACTCTCCACGCCGGAGAAGCGGATCATCCTGTCATCCTGGGCCTCGGACATGTACGCGGTCGAATCCTGTCCCGCTCTGCGCGAGATACCAGGCATGAGCCACACCGTACGGCTCGCCGATATTCTGACGGCGTTGCGCCGGCTCGACGGCGACAATGACAATGATGACCCGCCGCGCGGGGGCGGCGTCCCGATGCGGTTGCGGCGGCCCTGGGCCGCCGCCGAGAGGCAAGCCGCATGATGCTCACGCACACTGTTCTGACGCTCGTGCTGATCGGTCAGGCCTCGGCGGCCTTCGCCGTTCCTTATCTGGCCATGCACGGTCTCATCGCCGCGCCGCGTGACTGAGGCCACAAAGTTCTTTCATTCAAATCCTGGGCTAGGCGGCAGGTGACGAAGATGAATGCTGTGCGTTTGCTTTCGCTGGCGTTGCTGTTGCTGACGCTCACAGCATCGCAGCCCGCCGCTGGCCAAATTCCGGACCTGAAGACGGGCGGCTCGGTGCCGACCCTGGCGCCGCTGGTGCGTCAGGTGACGCCGGCCGTGGTCAACATCTCCGTGCATGGCCGCGTGCGCGAGGACAATCCGCTCTATCGCGACCCGCTCTTCCGCGAGTTCTTCGACGTCCCCCGGCAGATCGAGAAGGAGGTCAACGCGACCGGCTCGGGGGTCATCGTCGATGCCCAGCGCGGTTACGTACTCACCAACAATCACGTGGTCGAAGGCACCTCCGCCGTTCAGATCACCACCAAGGATGGCCGGCAGTTCTCCGCGAAGGTCATCGGCCGCGATCCGCCGACGGACGTTGCGGTGCTCCAGATCCAGAACCCGGCCGGGCTCAAGGCGCTTTCCTTCGGCGACAGCGACGCGCTCGAAGTCGGCGATTTCGTGCTTGCGATCGGCAACCCGTTCGGCCTCGGCCAGACCGTGACGTCCGGCCTCGTCAGCGCGCTGGGCCGGGCCGGACTCGGCAAGCAGGGTTATGAGGACTTTATCCAGACCGATGCTGCGATCAATCCGGGCAATTCCGGCGGGGCGCTGGTCAGCCTGCGCGGAGAACTGGTGGGCATCAACTCGGCCATCATCTCGCCGGCCGGGGGCAATGTCGGCATCGGCTTTGCAATTCCGGTCAACATGGCGCGGAAGGTGATGGAGCAGATCGTCGCCAAGGGCCGCGTCGAGCGCGGCCGGATCGGCATTTCGCTGAAGGACCTGCATCCATCAGTCAACAAGGGATTCAACGAAGGTGCCGTCATCGCGGAGATTGCGGCGGATTCGCCGGCGCAACAGGCAGGCCTGCGCAAGGGCGATATCATCACCAGGGCCGACGACCGCCCGATCCGCACCGCCGCCCAACTCCGCAACACGATCGGCCTTGCGCGCATCGGCGAGGAGGTCAAACTCGTCCTGCTGCGCAATGGGACCCCGCTAACGGCAGTCGTGAAAGTCGCCCCCGCGCCCGAAACAAGCAGTGCCGCCGCTGGCAACCGTTTCGTCCGTTAGCGGGTTCGCACCGCGCGGTATCCAGCAAGCCGCGCCGATCCATGTTGCTGGCACACCGAATATCGACTATCAGCCGGATCGGCGCGCATGACGCTGCCCAAGCAAAGGCAAAGGGAGCACCCGAGATGACCTCACCCACGCGACGTGATTTGCTCGCAACCGCTGCGGCGGCTACCGCCGTTTCGATGACCGAGGTCGCATCGGCCGCCGCGCAGGGCGGACCCAAGCCGATCTTTCCGGTGCCGATGGTGACGATCCCGATCGTCGGCGAGACCCAGGTGTTCCAGGTGCGCCGCATCTACTGCATCGGCCGCAATTATGCGGCGCACGCGATCGAGCGCGGCTCGGATCCGAACCGCGAGCCGCCGTTCTTCTTCCAGAAGCCGACCGACGCGATTCAGAACGTCGCGATCGGCGAGGTCGCCGATCATCCCTATCCGTCGCTGACCAAGAACTATCATCACGAGGTCGAGCTGGTTGCGGCGCTGAAATCCGGCGGCACCAACATTCCGGTCGAGAAGGCGCTCGACCATGTCTATGGCTATGCGCTCGGGCTCGACATGACCCGGCGCGATCTTCAGAACGGCATGGCCGCGGAGAAGAAGCCCTGGGAGATCGGCAAGAGCTTTGATCATGCGGCCGTGCTCGGTCCGATTCACCCGGCAAGCAAGACCGGCCATTTCGAGAAGGGTGCGATCTCGCTGGCAGTCAACGGCACCGTCCGGCAGAACTCCGATCTCAGCAAGATGATCTGGAGTGTCGCCGAGCAGATCGCAAAACTGTCGGAAGCGTTCGAGCTGAAGGCCGGCGACATCATCTATTCCGGCACGCCGGAGAATGTCGGCCCGGTGGTGAAAGGCGACGTGCTCGTGTGCAAGCTCGAGGGTCTGCCGGACATGTCGATCAGGATCGTCTAGCAGTTGCGCTGAGTGGCCCGCGTGGAGCCCCGGTTGACGGCACAAGAGCTGCTAACGCCGAGTTCCATCGATTGCCCTTGGTTGGCCGGCAAGCGAACTTGGTACGGCCATATTTGAGCAGGAGTGGTCTGTCGCGAGGGAGGCGCTCCGATGAACAAAGCCGTGATCACCGCTATTGCAATGCTGATTTTTGTGCCGGCGAGCGCAGTTGCGCAGGAGCGCGCGGGCGATGCAGCGCTCGGCGCCCTATCCGGTGCGGTCGTACTGGGTCCGGTCGGCGCCGTCGCCGGAGCGCTGGTTGGTTATACCGCCGGACCTTCGATCGCCCGGTCCTGGGGCCTGAGAGGTTCGCCGTCGGCAAGACACCGGCAGCCGCCACGTCGCGCGGCCGCGACCCGCGTCCCACCGCGCACGCGCGAGGCGATGGCTGCCAATGGCCAGACGAGCGCTGCCGGCAACCCGACCCCGCCGGCTCAAGCCGCGCCTGCCGTGCCGGCCCAGACCTCGGCTCCGCCCGTTCAGGGGTTCGACTGAGGCGCGGCTTCAACCGACACACCTTCGGCAGGTTGAAGGTCGCCCGCGCGGCCAGCCGAAGTGACGGCGATCTAGGGTTGGCCCAGGATCTTCTTCGCGGCGCGAAGATGCGGCTTGTCGATCATCTGGCCGTCGAGCCGCAGCGTGCCGGCATTGGGATTGCTCGCGAATGCCGCGATTACCTTCTCCGCCCATATACGTTCGGCCTCCGTCGGCTCGAAGGCCGCGTTGACGACATCGACATGCTTGGGATGGATCAGCGCCTTGGCTGAAAAACCGTCGCGTCGTGCCGCGCGCGTCTCGGCGTCGAGGCCGGCGAGATTGTCGATGTCGGTATAGACGGTGTCGATCGGCGCAACCTCGGCCGCGGCCGCCGCCATCAGGCAGAGATCGCGCGCGAGCCGATAGGGGCTGTGGAACACGCCGCCCGAGGCTTTCTCGGTGGCGCCGAGCGAAGCCGAGAGGTCTTCGGCACCCCACATCAGTCCAGCGAGGCGAGGGGAGCAGCCTTTGTAGCTGCCAAGCCCGAAGATGGAGCCGGCGGTCTCCGCCGCGACGCAGACGATGCGCGTCGCGCCGACCGCGATGCCGGCCGCCGCCTCGAACGCTTCGAGCCAGGTCGCCACCTGCCGCACATCGTCGCCGCCTTGCGATTTCGGCAGCACGATGCCGTCGGGCTTGCCCGGCATCACCGTGGCGAGATCGGCGAGCGTCATTCCGGTGTCGAGCGCGTTGACACGGACATAGAGCTGGTGCGGGCCGCGAGAGCCCTTCAGCATCGCCAGCGTCAACCCGCGCGACTCCTCCTTCTTCTCGGCGACGACGGAATCCTCGAGATCTATGATCAGCGCGTCGGCCTTGCCTTCGCTCGCTTTCTCGAATTTGCGCGGGGAATCACCCGGCACGAACAGCATCGAACGCATCAGACCGGCCTCTTGTGCATCATCGCCATGCGCCGGCATTTGCCGACGATCTCGTCGTTCTGGTTGAGGGCGTGGTGCTCGAACTCGACGATGCCCGCCCTCGGGCGCGATTTCGATTCCCGCAACGAAAGCACCTTCGTCGTCGCCCGCAACGTGTCGCCGTGGAAGACCGGCTTTGGAAAAGTGACGTCGGTCATGCCGAGATTGGCAACGGTGGTCCCGAGAGTCGTATCATAGACCGTCATGCCGATCATGATACCGAGGGTGTAAAGACTGTTGAAAATGCGCTGGCCGAACTCGGTCTTCTCGGCGAAATGCGCATCGATGTGCAGCGGCTGCGGATTGAGCGTCAGCAGGCTGAACAGGGTGTTGTCCATCTCCGTGACGGTCCGGGTCAGCGGATGCCTGAACTCTTGGCCTACGGAGAAGTCCTCGAAATAAAGCCCGGCCATCGCGGTTTCCCTCCTTGCGAAATAACGACGCGCTCGCACCGTCGCGCCGCATGACCCTATGCATGGTACACGCACTTGGCAGGCAAATTCACGTATCTGTACTGAGATTTTCGAGCTAAAGAACGCAAGCGAGGGAAGGTCCGGTGCGGCAATCTTCCATCGCCGGTTGGGTGGGCTCAAAGATCGGGCACGTGAGTCGCCGCGGCTCCTAGCACGGAGATCAAGAACATGGATTTCGCGCTCACCGATCAGCAGGAAGCCATTCGCGACGCCATCGCCAAGATCTGCGAAGGCTTTCCCGACGCCTATTGGCTGAAGAAGGATCACGACGGCGGCTTCCCGCACGACTTTCACAAGGCGCTGGCAGATGCCGGCTGGCTCGGCATCTGCGTGCCGGAGGAGTATGGCGGCTCCGGGCTAGGCATTACCGAAGCCGCGATCATGATGCGCACCATCGCGGAATCCGGTGCCGGCATGTCCGGCGCGTCCGCGGTGCATATCAACGTGTTCGGACTCAATCCCGTCGTCGTGTTCGGCACCGAGGAGCAGCGCAAGCGCATGCTGCCGCCGATGGTCGAGGGTCGCGAGAAAGCCTGTTTCGCAGTGACCGAGCCCAACACCGGTCTCAACACCACTCAACTCAAGACCCGCGCGGTCGCCAAGAACGACCGCTACATCGTCAACGGCCAGAAGGTGTGGATCTCGACCGCGCAGGTCGCGCACAAGATCCTGCTGCTGGCGCGCACCACGCCGCTGGAAGAGGTGCGCTCGCCGACCCACGGCCTCAGCCTGTTCTACACCGATTTCGACCGCAACAAGATCAAGGTCCACGAGATCGAGAAGATGGGCCGCAAGATCGTCGATTCCAACGAGCTGTTCTTCGAGGACTTTGAAATTCCGATGGAGGATCGGATCGGCGAGGAAGGCAAAGGCTTCGAGTACATCCTCGAAGGCATGAACCCGGAGCGTATCCTGATCGCGGCGGAAGCGGTCGGTCTCGGCAAGCTCGCGCTATCGCGTGCGACCGAATACGCCAAGACGCGTGTGGTGTTCAACCGGCCCATCGGCAAGAACCAGGGCATCCAGCATCCGCTGGCGGTGAACTGGGTCGAGCTCGAGGCGGCCTGGCTGATGGTGATGTCGGCGGCCTGGCAATACGACAAGCGCATGCCCTGCGGCGCTGCCGCCAATGCGGCAAAGTATCTCGCCGGCGAGGCAGGCTTCTCGGCTTGCGAGCAGGCGGTGATGACCCATGGCGGCTTCGGCTATGCCAAGGAATTCCACGTCGAGCGCTATTTGCGCGAGATCCTGATCCCGCGCATCGCGCCGGTCAGTCCGCAGCTCGCGCTCAGCTTCATCGCGGAAAAGGTGCTTGGCCTCGCCAAGTCTTACTGAGCGACTCTTCCGGCGCAAACTCAAAAGGCCGTTCCTATTCGGCGGCGATCCGTTCCATGGCCATGGCACGAAGCCGGGCGCGCTGAATCTTGACGCCATTGGCGCTGTCGGTGACGGGGAAGGCATCCACGATATAGACCCGCGCCGGCACCTTGTAGCCGGCGAGCCGCTCGCGCAGATGGGCGATCAGCGCTTCCTGTCGCGGCGGCTCTCCAGCTGGGATCACGAAGGCGACGCAGCGGGCCTGTCCCTTCAGGTCGATCGCGACCACCTGGGCGTCGGCGACACCGGCGCACGATTTGAGCTCGTCTTCGATCTCGCCGGGCGCGACCAGGAAGCCGCCGAGCCGCATCGCATCGCCGGCACGGGTCTCGTAGACGAACGAACCATCACCGCGCAGCCGGCCGATGTCGCCGGTGCGGAAGAAGCCATCGGCGGTGATCGGTTCCCGCGTCGCCTCGGGATTGTTGAAGTAGCCGAGGAAGCACGACGGCGCGCTGATCTCGATCTCGCCGGAGACGCCCTGGGCCGCAAGCTCGCCGGTCTCGACATCGCGGATGCGGATTTTTGCGTCCGGTGACATCGGCCAGCCGCCGCCTTCGATGCGATCGGCGAAGGCATCGCTGCCGCGGCCGATCGAGAACAGCGCCTGCACCTCGCTCGAACCGTACAAGCCGAACAGCGGCATGCCGCGCATCTCGGCCTCCGCGGCCAGCTCGCGCCAGCCGGGCTGGAATGCGGCGAAGCCGCAGATTTCGAGATGCGGAAACGGTCGTGGTGCATCGGTGAGCGCGAGGATGCGGCGGAACATCTCGTCCGAGCCGAATGAATGCGTGATCCTGCACTCCCCCGGGATTCGCACGGCCGGCGCCGCCTCGAAAGCATCGAGTACATGGATGGTCGCGCCCGCTGCGATGAAACCGAGCAGGCTCGTCATGCCAAAAGTGCCGCATAACGGCAGCATCGCCAGCAGCGAATGGCGCTGCGGATCAAGCTGCAGCGCCTTGGCGACGGACGCGGCATGCGTGGCCAGCGTCCGCTGCGAATGGGCGACGAGCTTCGGGCCCTTGGTCGTGCCCGACGTCGTGTACAGCAGGACGGGCAGATCGACGTCCTCCTGAGCCGGCGGGGCAGGCGGATAGGACCTGTCGAAGGCGTCGAACCGCACACTCGGCCATTGCGCGGGGATCGCGGTCTTGCCCACGACGGCAAGCTGTTGCAGCCCGGGCACCTCGTCCTTGGCGACATCGGCGAGAATGGCGGCAAAATCGATCGAGCGAAACGCGGCCTCGATCACCATGAGCTTGGCACCGGACAGGCGGAGCAGATGCGCGACCTCCGCACTGCGATAGCGCGTATTGACGGCAGCGACGACCGCGCCCAGGCGGGCGGCGGCGAACAGCAGCGCGAGCCATTCGATCCGGTTGACCAGCCAGACCGCGACGACGTCGCCCCTCCCGATGCCCTGCGCGGCGAGCCAGGCGGCGGTCTGCTCGATCCTTCTTGAGAGCTCCGCACGCGAGATCGGCGTGCCATCGAACACGAGGACGCGACTGGCCGCCTCGGTCGGGATCAGCGCTTGCAGCGAATATCTGTCGATCAGCATGGCGATCGGAGTAACCCGATCGTGCAAAGCTGTCTACTTGGTGCCGAACATCCGATCGCCGGCGTCGCCCAGGCCCGGCACGATGTAGCCGTGGTCGTTGAGCCGCTCGTCGATCGCGGCGGTCCAGACCGGCACGTCGGGATGCTCGCTCTGGAACTGCGCGATGCCCTCGGGCGCGGCCAAGAGGCAGACGAAGCGGATGTCGCGGGCACCGCGCGCCTTGAGCAGGGACGCGCCGGCGCAGGCCGAATTGCCGGTGGCCAGCATCGGGTCCATCAGAATCACGGTGCGATCGGACAGGTCCTGCGGCGCCTTGAAGTAATATTCCACGGCTTGCAACGTCTCGGGGTCGCGGTACAGCCCGATATGAGCGATGCGCGCCGAGGGCATCAGCGCCAGCA
Source organism: Bradyrhizobium sp. 160 (assembly GCF_023073735.1). Taxonomy (NCBI): domain Bacteria; kingdom Pseudomonadati; phylum Pseudomonadota; class Alphaproteobacteria; order Hyphomicrobiales; family Nitrobacteraceae; genus Bradyrhizobium; species Bradyrhizobium sp. 160. Next base: position 378,479 of record NZ_JADPKD010000057.1, on the reverse strand, counting down.
TGCCGTCGAGGAAGCCAACGCCCGCGCGCAGGATCGGCGCCAGGGTGAGCTTCTTGCCGGCGATCTTCGGCGCCTGCATCGGGGCGATCGGCGTCTCGATGTCCACCAGCTCCAGCGGCAGGTCGCGCGTCACCTCGTAGCCGAGCAGCATCCCGATCTCGTTCAGGATCTCGCGAAAGCTCTTGGTCGAGCGGTCCTTCTCGCGCATCAAGGAGAGCTTGTGCTGGACCAAGGGGTGGGCGACCACGTTGACGCTGCTTGTGCTCATAAAACCGCTCTACACGGTTCCGTGAAATTGCGCCAGATCGGCCGAGTCTTTTCCGCGGGATATGCGGCCTCAACCGGGCATCGCGGCCGCGCTGCGCGCCTCAGGACGGTCGCGGTGACCGCCTGCTCGAGATTTCCCTTCAGTAGTTGCATGCTACTTGTTCGGGGCGGGCGCCGCGCCGATCGTGGCGTCTCGACTGCGGCGTCCAGCAGTCCGGTAGCTCACGCTCGCGCGACAGCGCACAATGCCACTCGCCGTCGTCATAGGCGATGCGGCGGACCTGCCACATCGGCTTTCGACAGGACGACAAGCGTGTGTCGCTAGCCCCCGCCACCAGCCTTTATGAGATTCCTATAACTTCGTCATAGCCCTCATCTCGAAAACCTATGCCCGTGGTGTCACTTCAGCGCGGTCAAAGTCCGGGCCGGTGCTCCGCGGAAATGCGCCTGCGTTTCCTTCGAGCCTCGTCGGATCCCCGAGAAGCGGTTGCGCCTGACATCAGGGCGCAACGAGGAGTATCTCCATGATGGACATTCTGATGCTGGCGCTGGCCTTCGGCCTGTTCGCGTTCGCGATCGGCTACACCTATACCTGCGAACGGCTGTGACGGAGCGGATCATGATCTTCGATTATGCCCTCGCCGGTACCGTTTCGTTCGGCCTCCTGGCCTATCTCACCTATGCGCTGCTGCGGCCCGAGCGGTTCTGAGCCGTGCTGCTGATTCTCGAATTGTTGCTGGCGGATGCCATGCTCGTCGCCAGCCTGCTGACGGTGCTTCTGCCTCTGCTGCGCCGGCGCCATGCCTGAAGGGTTGATTCCATGACTATGATCGGTTGGCTCCAGATCATTCTGTTTTGCGCCATTATCGTTGCGCTCGCAAAACCGCTCGGCGGGTACATGACGCGCGTGTTCAACGGCGAGCGCACCTTGCTGTCGCCGGTGCTGCGTCCGATCGAGGCCGGCATCTACTGGATCTCCGGCGTCGACGAGAAGCGCGAGCAGCATTGGCTGACCTATACGGTCGCCATGCTGCTGTTCCATATCGCCGGTTTCCTCGTCATCTACGGCGTGATGCGGCTTCAGGCCGTGCTGCCGTTCAATCCGGCCGGGCAGGGCGCGGTCGCCGAGGATCTCTCCTTCAACACCGCGGTCTCCTTTATCACCAACACCAACTGGCAGAACTACGGCGGCGAGAGCACGCTGTCCTATCTCGTGCAGATGCTCGGCCTGACGCACCAGAACTTCCTGTCGGCCGCGACCGGCATCGCGCTGGCGATGGCTCTGATCCGCGGCTTCTCGCGCGCCTCGATGCGCACGGTCGGCAATTTCTGGGTCGACGTCACCCGGTGTACGCTCTATGTGCTGCTGCCGATCTGCGTCGTCTATGCGCTGTTCCTGGTCTGGCAGGGCATGCCGCAGACGCTCGGGCCGTATATCGAGGCGACGACGCTCGAAGGCGCCAAGCAGACCATCGCGGTCGGCCCGGTCGCTTCCCAGGTCGCGATCAAGATGCTCGGCACCAACGGTGGCGGCTTCTTCAACGCCAACGCCGCTCATCCCTTCGAGAACCCGACCGCGCTGTCGAACTTCGTGCAGATGCTCTCGATCTTTGCGCTCGGCGCCGCGCTCACCAACGTATTTGGCCGCATGGTCGGCGACCAGCGCCAGGGCTGGGCGATCCTCTCTGTGATGGGCGTGCTGTTTCTGGCCGGCGTCGCCATCGCCTATTGGGCGGAGGCAAACGGCACCGCGACGCTCCATGCGCTGGGTTTGACCGGCGGCAATATGGAGGGCAAGGAGGTCCGGTTCGGCATCATCGCATCCTCGCTATTTGCCGTCGTCACCACGGCCGCTTCGTGCGGCGCAGTCAACGCGATGCATGACAGTTTTACCGCGCTCGGCGGCATGATCCCGCTGATCAACATGGAGCTCGGCGAAATCATCGTCGGCGGCGTTGGCGCCGGCATGTACGGCATGCTGCTGTTCGTCATCCTCGCGATCTTCGTCGCGGGCCTTATGGTTGGCCGCACCCCGGAATATGTCGGCAAGAAAATCGAGGCGCGTGAGGTCAAGATGGCTATGCTGGCCATCCTGGTGCTGCCGCTGATGATCCTCGGCTGGACCGCCGTCGGCGTGGTCTATCCGGCGGCAGTCGCCTCCATGGCGAATGCCGGCCCGCACGGCTTCACCGAAGTGCTCTACGCCTTCACATCGGCGGCCGGCAACAACGGCTCGGCCTTTGCCGGGCTCACCGGCAACACCTTGTTCTACAACCTGACGCTGGCAAGCGCGATGTTCGTCGGCCGCTTCTTCATGATCATCCCGGCCATGGCGATCGCGGGCTCGCTTGCGGAGAAGAAATCGATCCCGGCGTCCGTGGGCACGTTCCCGACCACCGGAGGCCTGTTCGTCGGCCTCGTGGTCTGCGTCATCCTGATCATGGGCGGCCTGACCTTCTTCCCGGCGCTCGCGCTCGGCCCGATCGTCGAACATCTGGCGATGAACGCCGGCAACCTGTTCTGATTGTTGGAGTGACCTCCATGGATACGATGAAACTGCAAAAACGCGCGCCGATGTCGGCAATGCTCGATCCCAGAATCGTGATGCCCGCGATCCGCGCCTCCTTCGCCAAGCTCGATCCGCGTCTGATGGTGAAGAATCCCGTCATGTTCGTTGTCGAGGTCGTTGCAGTGCTCACGACTGTGATCTTCCTGCGCGACCTCGTCATTGGTGGCGCGAACCTCGGCTTCACCTTCCAGATCATCGTCTGGCTCTGGTTCACGGTGCTGTTCGCCAATTTCGCCGAAGCCGTGGCCGAAGGCCGTGGCAAGGCGCAGGCCGAATCGCTGCGCAAGACCCGCACGGAAAGCCAGGCCAAGCTCCTCACTGGTGCTGGCGAGAATTTCAAGCTCGTGCCGGGCACGAGCCTGAAAGTAGGCGACATCGTGCTGGTCGAGGCCGGCGACACCATCCCTTCCGACGGCGAGGTGATCGAGGGCGTCGCCTCCGTCAACGAGGCCGCCATCACCGGCGAGTCCGCGCCCGTGATCCGCGAATCCGGCGGTGACCGCTCTGCGGTCACGGGTGGCACGCAGGTGCTGTCGGACTGGATCCGCGTCCGCATCACGGCAGCCCAGGGCTCGACCTTCATCGATCGCATGATCAAGCTGGTCGAGGGCGCCGAGCGGCAGAAGACCCCGAATGAGATCGCGCTCAACATCCTGCTCGCCGGTCTCACTATCATCTTCGTGTTCGCCACCGTCACCATCCCCAGCTATGCGGCCTATGCCGGCGGCTCGATCTCGGTGATCGTGCTGGTCGCGCTGTTCGTGACGCTGATCCCGACCACCATCGGCGCGCTGTTGTCGGCGATCGGCATCGCCGGCATGGACCGTCTGGTACGCTTCAACGTGCTGGCGATGTCCGGCCGCGCGGTCGAGGCGGCCGGTGACGTCGACACACTGCTGCTGGACAAGACCGGCACCATCACGCTCGGCAACCGGCAGGCGACCGCCTTCCGTCCCGTGCGCGGAGTGACCGAGCAGGAGCTGGCGGATGCAGCTCAGTTGGCCTCGCTCGCGGACGAGACTCCGGAAGGCCGGTCCATCGTGGTGCTGGCGAAGGAGAAATATGGCATTCGCGGCCGGGACATGGCCGAGCTTGGCGCGACCTTCATCCCATTCACGGCGCAGACCCGCATGAGCGGCGTCGATGCCGGTGGCGCGTCGGTGCGCAAGGGCGCTGTCGACGCCATGCTGAACTATGTCGGCGGCGGCGCGCCGCTGGCGGTTGCCTCCGGCAACGTGGCGCGGGCAACCCAACCGGCCGCCCTGTCGGATCTCGGTCGCGAGATCCAGACCATTGCCGATGATATCTCGAAGGCCGGCGGCACGCCGCTCGCGGTCGCCAGAGACGGCAAGCTGCTCGGCGTCATCCAGCTCAAGGACATCGTCAAGGGCAGCATCCGCGAACGCTTCGCCGAGCTGCGCCGCATGGGCATCCGCACCATCATGATTACAGGCGACAACCCGATGACGGCGGCCGCGATCGCGGCGGAAGCGGGCGTCGACGACTTCCTGGCGCAGGCAACCCCCGAGGACAAGCTCCGGCTGATTCGCGATGAGCAGGCCAAGGGCAAGCTGGTCGCCATGTGCGGCGACGGCACCAACGATGCGCCGGCGCTCGCGCAGGCCGACGTCGGTGTCGCCATGAACACCGGCACTCAGGCCGCGCGTGAGGCCGGCAACATGGTCGATCTCGACTCCAACCCGACCAAGCTGATCGAGGTGGTCGAGATCGGCAAGCAGCTCTTGATGACGCGCGGTGCGCTGACCACGTTCTCCATCGCCAACGATGTCGCCAAGTATTTTGCGATCATCCCGGCGATGTTCCTGGCGTTTTACCCCCAACTCAACGTGCTCAACGTCATGAGCCTGGCGAGCCCGCAGAGCGCCATCCTGTCGGCGATCATCTTCAACGCCCTCATTATCGTGGCGTTGATTCCACTGGCGCTGAAGGGCGTCGCCTACCGCGCTGTCGGTGCCGGCGCGCTGCTCCGCCGCAACCTCTTGATCTACGGCCTCGGCGGCATCGTTATTCCCTTCATCGGCATCAAGGCTATCGACCTCATCGTCACCGCCTTGCATTTGGCTTAACACCGTCATTGCGAGCGAAGCAAATCCAGAGATGCTTCCACGGTCGAAAGCCTGGATTGCTTCGTCGCTTCGCTTCTCGCAATGACGAAACAATTAGGAGAAACACATGCTCAGAGAAATTCGCCCCGCTATCGTGCTCTTGCTGGTGCTCACCGCCATCACGGGCCTTGCCTATCCGCTCGCAATGACTGCCATCGCCGGCACGTTGTTTCCGGTGCAGGCGCAGGGCAGCCTAATCGAAAGGGACGGCAGGGTGGTCGGATCCGCTCTGATCGGGCAGGAGTTCAACGACGACAAATATTTCCACGGTCGTCCCTCGGCGACGCTGGCGCCCGATCCCAATGATTCGACCAAAACTGTGCCGGCGCCCTACAACGCTGCCAATTCGGGCGGCTCCGATCTCGGCCCCACCAGCAAGGCGCTGGCCAACCGGCTGAAGGAAGATGTGGACAAGCTGAAGGTGGAAAATCCGTCCGCGCCGGTACCGATCGATCTGGTGACGACGTCAGCTAGCGGCCTTGATCCCGACATCTCGCCGGAAGCGGCGCAATTCCAGGTGCCGCGCGTGGCGAAGGCACGGAATGTGCCGCAGGACCAGGTCAGGCAGCTCGTGACTGCCAATACCGAAGGCCGTTTGCTAGGCCTGATCGGCGAGCCCCGCGTCAACGTGCTGGCGCTGAATCTCGCGCTCGACCGCGCCGCGAAGTAGTATAGGCTCAGCACGCCGGGATGATTATATTGGCCTGATGGTTCAACCGCGCCGCGATCCCGAACAACGTCCGTCGCCTGATGCGCTGCTGGAAACCGCGCGTCGGGCAGAAAGCGCGAGCGGCAAGCTGAAGATCTTCGTGGGCGCCGCCCCGGGCGTCGGCAAGACCTACGAGATGCTGCAAAGCGCCCACGCCAAGCGCAAAGCCGGCATCGACGTCGTGGTCGGCTTCGTCGAGACCCACGGCCGGGCTGAAACCGAGGCGCTGGTGCGCGGGCTCGAAATGGTCCCCCGCAAGAGGATCGACTACCGCGGCCAGATCGTCGAGGAGATGGACCTCGATGCCGTGATCGCGCGGCGGCCGCAAATTGCGCTGGTCGACGAGCTCGCCCACACCAACGCGGTTGGCAGCCGGCACCCCAAGCGCTATCTCGATGTCGAGGAACTGCTCTCCCACGGCATCGACGTCTATACCGCCGTCAACATCCAGCACATCGAGAGCCTGAACGACGTCGTCGCCCAGATCACCCATGTGCGGGTGCGCGAGACGGTGCCGGATTCGGTGTTCGATCGCGCCGATGCGATCGAGCTGATCGACCTCACGCCCGACGACCTGATCCAGCGGCTGAACGAGGGCAAGGTCTATGTGCCGAGGCAAGCCGAGCGGGCGCTGGAGCATTATTTCTCGCCGGGCAACCTGACCGCTCTGCGCGAGCTCGCGCTGCGGCGCACGGCCGAGCGGGTCGACGAGCAGCTCCTCACCCACATGCAGGCGAACGCCATCGCCGGCCCCTGGGCTGCGGGCGATCGTATCCTCGTCTGCGTCAGCGAGGATCCGCGCGCGGCCGGGCTGGTGCGCTATACCAAGCGGCTGGCCGATCGGCTGCATGCCCCGTTCACCGCGCTCTCGATCGAGACGCGCCGCTCGCTCCAGCTTTCCGACGAGGAGCGCGACCGGCTCGCCGATACGCTGCGGCTTGCCGAATCGCTCGGCGGCGAGGCGCTGACGATTCCCGCTGTGGGCCGCCGCATCGCCGATGACGTCGTGAACTTCGCGCAAGCCAACAACGTCACCCAGATCGTGATCGGCAAGTCGACCCGCTCGCGCTGGTTCGAGATAACGCGCGGCTCGGTCGTGCATGACCTGGTGCGCCGCGCCGGCAACATCACCGTCCACGTCATCGCCGGTGACGAGCTGCCCGGCGAGGCCGTGCCCAAGACCGCGGTACAGACCGCTGCGCGCGTGGAGCCGTTCAATCCGCTGCCCTATCTCAAGGCGCTCGGGATCGTGCTGATCGGGCTCGGCGCCGCGGAGCTGATCCAGCCCCGATTCGGCATCGAGAATGTCGACCTCGTGCTGCTGACGGCGGTGGTCGCGGTCGCGGTCCGCTATGGCCTGTGGCCGTCGCTGCTCGCGACCGTCGCGGCCTCGCTGTGCTACAATTTCTTCTTCCTGCCGCCGATCTATACCTTCACGATCACCGATCCGACCAACGTTGCCGCCTTCGTGCTGTTCATGGTGGTGGCGATGATCGTCTCCAATGTTGCGGCGCGTGTGCGCATCCAGGCCGACACCGCGATCGGCCGGATCCGGATGACCGAGCAGCTCCATGCCTTCAGCCGCAAGCTCGCCGGCACTGCCACGCTCGACGATGTGTTGTGGGCAACCGCATATCAGATCGCGCTGATGCTGAAGGTCCGCGTCGTGTTGCTGCTGCCGGAAGAGGGCTTGCTCACGGTGAAATCCGGTTATCCGCCGGAGGATGAGCTTGATCAGGCCGACCTCGCCGCCGCCAATTGGGCCTGGAGCAACGACCGCCCCGCAGGTCGCGGCTCGGACACCCTGCCGGGTGCGAAACGGCTGTTCCTGCCGATGCGCACAGGCCGTGGTCCGATCGGCGTCATCGGCATCGACAACGACCGCACCGGCCCGCTATTGACCCCGGACCAGCGCCGGCTGCTCGATGCGCTGGTCGATCAGGGCGCGCTCGCAATCGAACGCGTGCTGCTGGTCGAGGCCATGGATCGCGTCAAGCGCACCGTCGAATCCGAACGGCTGCGTTCGGCGCTCCTGACCTCGATCTCGCACGATTTGAAGACGCCGCTGGCCTCGGTCCTCGGGGCGGCCTCCACCATGCGCGACCTCGACGGCGCGCTCTCTGACACCGAGAAGCGCGACCTGCTCGCGACCGTGATCGACGAGTCCGAACGGCTCAACCGCTTCATTGCCAATCTGCTCGACATGACCAAGCTCGAATCCGGCGCCATCGTGCCCAATACGGCGCTGCACGATCTCGGCGAGATCGTCGGTAGCGCGCTGCGGCGAGCGGCCAAGATCCTCGCTGCTCACAAGGTCGAGCTTGTGCTGGCGGCCGATCTGCCGATGCTCGAGCTCGATGCCGTGCTGTTCGAGCAAGTGCTGTTCAACCTGCTCGACAACGCCGCAAAATATTCGGCGCCAGACACCACGATTGCGATCCGCAGTCAGCGCGAGCGGGATCACGTCGTTCTCGATATCGCCGATGAGGGCGGCGGCATCCCACCCGACGAGCTCGAGAGCGTGTTCGACAAGTTCTATCGCGTGCAGAAGGGTGATCATGTCCGGCCCGGCACCGGGCTCGGCCTCGCCATCTCGCGCGGTTTCGTCGAGGCGATGCGGGGCACGATCTCGGCCGCCAACCGCAGCGACCGGAGCGGCGCGATTCTCACCATCCGTCTGCCCGTCCCAGTGCAGACCCACGCATTGGATACCGCCGCATGAGTGCTGCCCCGATCAAGGTCCTGGTCATCGACGACGAGCCGCCGATCCGTAAACTGCTGCGGATGGGGCTGACGACGCAGGGCTATGAAATCCTGGAGGCGTCGAACGGCAAGACCGCGCTGGACAAGCTTGCCGAGGAGCCGGCGCTGATCATCCTCGATCTCGGCCTGCCCGACGTGCAGGGACACGAACTACTGCGCACCATCCGCGCCCGCAACGAGGGGGTGCCGATCGTGGTGCTGTCGAGCCGCGGCGACGAGGCGGGCAAAGTGCAGGCGCTCGATGTCGGCGCCGACGATTACCTGACCAAGCCGTTCGGCATGGAAGAGCTTCTGGCCCGCTTGCGTGCCGCGCTGCGCCACCAGCTTCAAATCAAAGGCGAGCGCCCTGTATTTCGCACCGGCGATCTCTCCGTCGACCTCGTCCGCCGCATCGTCAAGGTCGGCGAGCGCGAGGTGAAGCTGTCACCGAAGGAATACGATCTGCTTCGCGTGCTGGTGCAGCACGCCGGCAAGGTGCTCACCCACCGCTTCCTGCTGAGGGAGCTCTGGGACGAGCTGACCGACGCGCAATATCTGCGCGTCTATGTCCGCCAGCTCCGCCAGAAGATCGAAGCCGACCCGGAACGGCCGCACCATGTGCTGACCGAGACGGGAATCGGATACAGGCTGAAGGCGGGCGATTAGACCAGCCGTCATTCCGGTATCGATGTTCTGCGTCGCGCCGGAATGACAGTCAACCCGCCTTGCGATGCCTTGCCGTCGACCGGTGCGCTTTTTTCGCGCTGCGATGGCGCCCGGTCGACCGGCGCGCGTGGGACTTCGCCGATGTTTTCCCGCCTCCGCGCCCCTTCAGGCTCTGCTTCAGCGCGTCCATGAGGCTGACGACGTTGCTCGGCCGCTCCTCGGGCTCCGGCAGCTCGATCTTCTTGCCGCTGGCCTTGCGCTTGACCAGCGCCTTCAGCGCGTTCTCGTACTCGTCCTTGAATTCGCTGGGGTCGAAATGCGCGGCCTTGCTGTGCAGGATGTGACCGGCGAGTTCGACCATGTCCTTGGTGATCTTCGGGCTCTTGATGTCATCGAAGAACTGGTCCTCGTCGCGCAGCTCGTACGGATAGCGCAGCGTGGTGCCGAGCAGGCCTTTGCCGAGAGGCTCGATCGCCATCACGTGCTCGCGATTGGTGAGCACGATTTTTGCGAGTGCCACGCGGTCCTGATCCTTCATCGCGTCGCGGATCACGGCGAAGGCGTCGGCCGCGGCCTTGCCGTCCGGCGCGATGTAATAGGGGTGGTTAAGGTAACGCTTGTCGATCTCCTCGCGCGGCACGAAGCTCTCGATGTCGATGGTGTGGTTGCTCTCGATCTGCACCGCTTCGAGCTCCTCAGGCTCGATCTCGACGTACTTGCCCTTGCGCAGCTCGTAGCCGCGGCCCTTCTGGTCGCTCTCGACCACGTCGCCGGTCTCGGAATCGATCATCTGCTGCTTGAGCCGGTTCCCGGTCTCGCGGTTGATGAGATGAAACCGCGTCTTCTCGGCGGCGGTTGCGGCGGGGTAGAGCACGACGGGGCAGCTGACCAGCGAGAGCTTCAACGTTCCCTTCCAATAGGCACGCGGGGCCATTCCATTCTCCAGCGTTTTCAAGGCGTTTTGGAACCCCAACCCGGCCATGGGGTTTTGGTTCCGGGTGGGACTTTGGCCGTGATAGGCTTGATGCCGAAAGAGAAGCGGGACCGGTCGTGCTGCAAAAACTCTCCACTTACCGACAGAAGCGTGACTTCGAGAAAACGCCCGAGCCATCGGGCAAGACCGCCGTGGCGCCGTCGAAGCAGCGGCGCTTCGTGATCCAGAAGCACGATGCGAGCCGGCTGCACTACGACCTCCGACTCGAGTTCGACGGTGTCTTCAAGTCCTGGGCCGTGACGAAGGGGCCCTCGCTCGATCCACATGACAAGCGGCTGGCGGTCGAGGTCGAGGACCATCCGCTCGACTATGGTGATTTCGAAGGCACGATCCCCGAAGGCCAGTATGGTGGCGGCACCGTGATGCTGTGGGATCGAGGCTATTGGGAATCAGAAGATCCGGAAGCCGGCTTCAAGAAAGGCGATCTCAAGTTCACCCTCCATGGCGAGAAGCTGCAGGGAAGCTGGGTGCTGGTGCGCATGCGCAATGACCGCACCGGCGGTAAGCGGACAAACTGGCTGCTCATCAAGCATCGTGACGAATATGCGCGCGAGGGCAACGACAACGACATCCTCGAGCAAGACAAGTCCGTTGCTTCTGGCCGCGCGATGGAACAAATCGCTGAAGGAAAGGGCCGCGCGCCCAAGCCCTTCATGCTGGCCAAGGGGCCGAAGGGCAAGGCCGACGCAGTCTGGCAGTCCAACCGCGCCGAGGAGACGAAAGGGCGCACAGTGAAGCCCGCGCCGCGCACGGCGTTGAAGGCTAGACCGACGGCGAAGAAGACTGCCGCGACAGCAGCGAGCGCCAAGAAGGTCTCGGAGATGCCGGACTTCGTGGCGCCGCAGCTCTGCACGCTGGTCGAGCGGCCGCCGGCCGATGGTGGCTGGTGCCACGAGATCAAGTTCGATGGCTATCGCGTCCAGCTCCGAGTCGAGGACGGCGAGGCGACGCTCAAGACGCGGAAGGGTCTCGACTGGACCGGCAAATTCGCCTCCATTGCCGAGGAAGCGGGGGCGCTGCCGGACGTGCTGATCGACGGCGAGATCGTCGCGCTCGACCACAACGGCGCGCCGAACTTCTCCTCGCTTCAGGCTGCGTTGTCGGACGGCAAGACCGACGAGTTGATCTTCTTTGCCTTCGATCTCCTCTTCGCCGAGGGCGAGGATTACCGTCGGCTGCCGCTTGGCGAGCGCAAGGCGCGGCTGAAGGAGCTTCTGGAATCACGCAAGCGGAAAACGAGCCAGATCCGGTATGTCGAGCATTTCGAGAGCGGGGGCGATGCCGTGCTGCAATCGGCCTGCAAGCTCGAGCTCGAGGGTGTGGTGTCGAAGAAGCTAGATGCCCCGTATCGCTCCGGCCGCACCGAGAGCTGGGTCAAGTCGAAATGTCGCGCCGGCCACGAGGTGGTGATCGGCGGCTACAAGACCACGAACGGCAAGTTCCGCTCGCTAATGGCGGGTGTGCAGCGCGGCGATCACCTCGCCTTTGTCGGCATGGTCGGCACCGGCTTTGGCGCCGACAAGGTCAAGCGCCTCATGCCTTCACTGAAGGCCATGGAGGCCAAGCAAAGCCCCTTCGGCGGCAAGAACGCGCCGAAGAAGACCCGCGAGGTGCACTGGCTGAAGCCGGAGCTCGTCGCCGAGATCGAGTTCGCCGGCTTCACCGCCGACGGCAATATCCGTCAGGCCGCGTTCAAGGGACTGCGGCAGGACAAGCCGGCCAAGGAGGTTGAGGCGGAGACGCCGGTCGATACCGAGCTCGCCGAACCGTCGGCCAGAGGAGCGAAGCGCGCAAAAGCGCGGCCAGGTGCGCAGTCGGCCCTGGGCGGCAGCAACGCCGAGGTCATGGGCGTCGTCATCTCAAAGCCGGACAAGGAGCTCTGGCCCGAGGACGGACATGGCGATGCCGTGACCAAGCTGGACCTCGCGCGCTATCTCGAAGCCGTCGGCGAATGGATGATCGTGCACCTCAAGGGCCGGCCATGCTCGCTGATCCGCGCGCCTGACGGCATCAAGGGCGAGTGCTTCTTCCAGCGCCATGCCATGCAGGGGACGTCGAACCTTCTGGAGCTCGCAAGAGTCTCCGGCGACCGCAAGCCGTATTTGCAGATCGATCGGATCGAAGGGCTCGCGGCGGTGGCGCAGATCGGCGGCGTCGAGCTGCATCCCTGGAATTGCGCGCCCTATGCCTATGACACGCCGGGCCGGCTGGTATTCGATCTCGATCCGGCGCCCGACGTCGAATTCGCCGACGTCGTCGAGGCGGCCAAGGAGATGCGGCAGCGGCTGAGCGATATCGGCATGGACAGCTTCTGCAAGACCACAGGCGGCAAGGGCCTCCACGTGGTGGTGCCGCTGCTCCACGGCGCGCGCGACAAGGTGAGCTGGAACGAGGCCAAGGCGTTTGCGCAAGGCGTCTGCCAGTGGATGGCCGATGACGATCCCGAACGCTATCTGCTCAACATGTCGAAGAAGCTGCGCAAGGGAAAGATCTTCCTGGACTATTTGCGCAACGACCGCATGTCGACTGCGGTTGCCCCGCTGTCGCCGCGCGCGCGAACCGGTGCCACAGTGTCGATGCCCGTGACTTGGGCGCAGGTGAAGAGCGACCTCGATCCGAAGCGATATACGATGCGCACGGTGCCGGGCCTGCTGGCGCGATCGAAAGCGTGGGAGGGCTACGATGATGCCGCCGCATCGATCAAGGCGGCGATCAAGAAGCTGGCGGGAAAGGTGAAGTAGATTTGTGCTACCGCGCGTCGTAGGGTGGGCAAAACAGAGCCTGCCCACCCTACACGATCCGCCTTCGGCTATATGCGTCCCATCAGGAGCAGGATCAGCAGGATGATGATGACGAGTCCGAGGCCGCCGCCGCCGTAATAGCCGGTGCCGTAGAACGGTCCGCCGCCGATGCCGCTGAAGCCGCCGAGCAGGGCGATGACCAAGATGATCAGAATGATCGTGCCGATAGACATGCGAATCTCCTCCAGCCCTTTCTTGAAAGGGTCGTCTGACCTGTCCCGTTATCCGAGGGCAACTTGCCGCAGGTTTTAAAGTTCCGGCTTCGCAATGCGGGTTCCGGCTTCAGCATGTTTGGAACTTTTGCCTTTCCATGCGGCATGATGAGGTGAGGGATCAGCAGCAGGGTCACGGCCATGGCAGAACCGCTCGTCGTCTCAATTCCGCATCGTCTCGGCCGCGACGAGGCGGTACGCCGGCTCAAGACGGGGCTTGGCCGCGCCGCGGCAAGCATTCCCGTGATGCAGGTCGAGGAGGAGCGTTGGAGCGGCGACTGCATGAATTTCCGCATCCGCGCGCTCGGGCAGATCGCGACCGGCCAGGTCGACGTTGCCGAAGATCACGTCCGGGTCGAGGTGGTGCTGCCCTGGCTATTGCAACGCTTTGCCGAGATGGCCCAGGGCGCGATCAGGAAGCGCGGACAGTTGCTGCTGACCAAGGACGGAAAGTAGTCTCAGGCGCGCACGCGCTGCCGCATCGGCTTCGCTGCACTGGCGGTGCGCGCCTCGATGACGGTCCCGGGAAGATCGCGCAGGGCCTGCGCGAGCGGCAGTTCATCGCCTGCAAGGCCCGCGGCGGCGTAGCCGGTGATATCGACGGTTGCATCGAAGCCTTCCAGCGCCGGCCATTCCCGACCTCCTTGCGTGAACGGCGCGAAGTGACGCCCGACCGCGACGATCGCGGCCGCCCGGCCGTGACGGCGGGCGAAGGCGATAACGTGCTCAGCATGCCCGCCGCGAACCTCGAGTGGCTGATAGTTACCCTGGACGAAGATGTCGGCGAGCCGGTTGCGCAGCTTGAGGAGATGACGGGTCCAGGCCAGCTTGAGCCGGCCGTCCGGCCAGGCCTTGATCAGGTCGCTCCAGTCCGGAGCTTCCAATGACGTCAGCGCCCTGCGGCGCGCGGCAAAGTCCACCGGCCGCCGGTTGTCGGGGTCGACCAGCGACAGGTCCCAGAATTCGGTGCCTTGGTAGAAGTCTGGCACGCCCGGCAGCGTCGCCTTGAGCGTGAGCTGGCTCAGCGAGTTCAACATGCCGAGCAGTGCGACGCGACGGGCCAGGGTCTGCAGAGCCTCCAGGAATTCTGCGGATTGAGCGGGGTCGAGGATCTTGCCGATGAAGCTCTTGAGGCCGTCTTCATACGCTTCATGCGGATTGAGCCAGCTCGTCTCCTCCTTGCCTTCACGCGCGGCCTTGAGGGCATAGGCTTGGATGCGCTCGACGAAATCAGGACCGACCGGCCCTTGGAGCGGCCAGGCGCCAAGCAGGGTCTGGTAGAGCATGTACTCGAATGTCGCCGACGGCGCGCGGAAACTATCTCGGTGGGTGAGATGCGGCGCGTTCAACACCTTCCAGCGCGCCACCGCGCTGGTCCATTCGCCGGGAATCTCGCTGAGCGCCGCGATCCGCGCGCGGGCATCCTCGCCGCGCTTGGTGTCGTGGGTGGCCGTGGCGGTCATGCCGTGCGGCCATTCCCTGGCACGGGCCTGCATGGCCTGATGGAAGGCGGGAATAGTAAGGCCGACGCTCGCGGGATCACCGCCGACCTCGTTCAGCGCGAGCAGCCGGTGGAACTGGTAGAACGCGGTGTCCTCCAGCGACTTCGCCATCATCGGTCCGGTGAATTGCTGCACCTTCAGCGCGAAGCGGCGCACGCGCGGCGCGCTGTGTGGAGGACGCCCAGGCTTGAGCAGGTCCATGGTCAGAGCGTCGCGCAGGAAGTCGAAAATGCCATCATCCGCGGCGAACCATTCCCCACGAGCGCGTTCGATGGTCTCATCGATTAGCTTGCGATCGTGTGCGGTCGGCGCGCTCGTCGTGAGGTAAGTGCGGTAGACCGGAAAATGCAGCACATAGAGCTCGAGCGCCTGGCGCAGGCTGTCGGCGGAGAAGTCGCGCGTCGAGTAATGCCCGTTGGCGATGCGCGCCAAAAGGCGCGTCAGCACGGTGAACTCACTGGTGAGCAGAGTCTCCAGCACCCGCCGCTTGGCGTCCTTGACGTAAGACGCAAGCCGGGGCGGCCGGTTGCTGATCTGCCGCCAGGTCTCGTCCAAGGCCGTCAGCCCCTTGGCGTCGACCAGCACCTGGGTGATGACGTTCATCCATTCATAGCCGGTGGTGCCCTGGACCCCGGCGAAGTGCGGCAGGCGCTCGTGCTCGCACAGGATCTTCTCGACCACTGTATAGAATGGCTTTGTGTTGCCTTGGGCGTCGCGGACCAGCCGGCGTAGCCGCTGGCAATATTGCGCGGGATCGCGCAGGCCGTCGATGTGATCGAGACGGATGCCTTGCAGTCTGCCGTCGGCGATGAGCTGTTTGACCAGCCGGTGCGTGGCGGCAAACGTGCCGGGATCCTCGACGCGCAAGCCGGCGAGGCCGTTGACGTCGAAGAAGCGGCGATAGTTGATGTCGCTGGAGGCGAGCCGCCAATGCCCGAGCTTGTAGTGCTGGCGCTCGAGCAGATGATGCAGCGCCAGCGTCTGGGCGGGACGGTCCTTGGCAGCGCGATAGGCGGCAAGACCGCGCGCGATGATGTCGGCAGCACCCGCAATGTCCTTGAGTTCTGCCTTGAACGCGGGAGCTTCCTTGCGGTTGGGACGGCGCAGTCCGGTATAGCGCGCCGCGAGCGCGAGCAGGCGCTTGCCGGGCTCCGTTTCCCCCGCATCCGCGTCCTTGACGATCATCCGCAGCACTTCGCCATAGCGCTCCGGCGCGACGGGTAAGCGGTGCTCGAAATACCAGGCGGAAAGACTGCCCTGGTCGGGATCATAGCGCAGCTCGATCTCGCCACGCTCGAGCGCCTCGCCATAGGACGCGCCGAGAATCGGCAGCAGCACGCCGCCGCGGGCGCGGAAGGCCAGTTGATCCCAGTCGATGTCGAATGAGACCGCATGCGGTGAAGCCTGGCCCCACTCCAGCACGTCGAGCCACCAGGGATTGTCGGCAAAATGCACGCCGACGTGATTGGGCACGAAGTCGATGATGAGTCCGAGGTCGTGCTCGGTCAATGTCTCGCTCAGCCGCGCGAAACCGGTCTCGCCGCCGAGTTCGGGGCTGAGCTGGCTGTGATCGACCGTGTCATAGCCGTGGGTCGAGCCCTTGCGAGCCTTCATCACCGGGGAGGCGTAGAGATGTGTGATCCCGAGCGCCTTCAGATAGGGCACGACCGCGGCGGCCTTGTCGAAGCCGAAATCCGCGGTGAGCTGGAGCCGGTAAGTCGCGAGCGGAATGGCGGGAGGCATGCTAACCTCCGAGGCGCCAGACCACCGACCAGGGCGGAAGCCGCTCGCCGGCCTCGCCGCCCCAGATCGGCGTGCCCGAATTGAGGTTGGAATACGCGACATCCTTGTCCGAGAGATTGGCGGCCAAGCGCAAAGTCCTGCCGTCGCCCATTCGCCAATGCGCGGTGAGCAAGCCCGTATCCGCTGCCTCGGCATCGCCGAAACTTGCTCCTTTCAGACGGGGCACGACCTCCTGGCGGCGGACGGCGAGCAGCTCGCGCACCAGCGCGAGTCGTGCCTTCTGTTCGGAGGTGCGGCCGGTCCAGTCGAGCACGGCCGATTGCAGCGTGGCCGGATCGAGCGGATCCGGTACCTCGTCGCCGTATTTCTCGTAGGCCCAGGCATATTCCTGCTTGCGCCCCTTGCGGACGGCATCGGCAAGGCCGCCCTGAAAATCGCAGAAGAACGGGAAGGGCGCTGTCGAGCCCCATTCCTCGCCCATGAACAGCATCGGGATCATCGGTGCGAGAAGCGTCACCGCGAGCGCGGCTTCGATCTGCTTTGATCCTGCCAGGCTCTCGAGCCGGTCGCCGAGTGGGCGGTTACCGATCTGGTCGTGGTTCTGGAGAAAATTGACGAAGGTCGCCGGCGGCAGTTCGCCGCTCGGCTCGCCGCGCGGCTTCTTGCCCCAGAATTCCGAGATCTCGCCCTGGTAGACGAAGCCCGATGCGAGCGCGCGCGCAAGATCCATGCGCGGGGTCTGGTAGTCGGCATAGTAACCGGCGAGCTCGCCGGTCAGCATCACGTGCCAGACGTGGTGATAGTCGTCGTTCCACTGCCCGCGGTATTTGCCGTTCGGCGGCTCCTGGGCGGCATCGAGCAGGCTCGCGCGGTTGTCACCGTTCTCCAGCACGAGATGGATGTGCCGTCCCGTGGCCTTGGCGAGCTCGCCGGCGGCGACGCTGAGGTCTTGCAGCATCGACTGCTCACCGGGTACCGCCATGATGTGGTTGGCGGCATCCAGCCGCAGGCCATCGAAGCGGTAGTCGCTGAGCCAGGACAGCGCGTTCTCGACCGCGAATGCGCGCACCTGCGGCACGCGATAATCGATCGCGCTGCCCCAGGGCGTGTGTGCCTCGGTAAAGAAGGTCGGCGCATAGCGGCCCAGGTAATTCCCCTCGGGACCGAAATGATTGTAGACGACGTCGAGGAACACCATGAGCCCGCGCAGATGTGCCTCGTCGATCAGCGTCTTCAGGTCTTCGGGCCGGCCATAAACGCTATCGGGCGCATACCACAGCACGCCGTCATAGCCCCAGCCGCGGCGGCCGGCGAAATCGGCCAGCGGCATCAATTCCAGTGCAGTGATGCCGGTCGCTGTGAGATGATCGAGCTTGTCGATCATGGCGCGGTAAGTGCCCTCCGGCGTGAAGGTGCCGACATGGGCCTCGATCAGCACCGTCTCTTCCCAAGGGCGGCCGCGCCAATCGCGCGCGCGCCAGGCGAAGGCGTCATGATCGATCACCTCGCTCGGGCCAAACACATCCGCGGGCTGGAATGCCGAGGCCGGATCGGGCACGTCGATCTCGTCGTCGATCCGGAATCTGTAATCGCTACCGGCGCGCAGGCCGGCAATGTCGGCCACGTACCAGCCATCTTGCCGGCGCTGCATCGCGCGTCTTCTGTCGAGCAGGAGATCGACACGGCGCGCACCGGGCGCCCACAGCCGGAACGACACGCCGTCCTTGGTCGGCCTCGCCCCGAAGGATGGCCTCATAGCGCCCCCGCGAAGGCGAGCACGGATCGCGGCGGCGCCTTGCTGTCGCTTCCGGGCAGAAAGTCGATCGAGTTCAGCCTGGCCTCGGTCGTGTTGAGGATCTGCTGCCAGCTCTTGTATTCGGTCATTTTGGGCAATTTGAATGCGATCTCTTCAGGAGCGGCGTTCAGAACGATAAAGATCGCGGCGCTGCCCGGTTCCATCGGTCCCATCACATAGGAGAGAAACCGCCCTTCCGGGAATTTCCAATCGTTCTCCGTCATCTCGTCGCCGGCCGGCGTCAGCCACAGCGCACCGTAGGAGATGCCGTCCTTCGGGCGGCCATCGAGCCAGCGATGGCTGCGCAGTTGCGAGAACCGGCGGCGGATGTCGGCGAGATGGGCGACGAAATCGATCATGTCGTCGTCCTCTTTGCCGAGATTGTCCCAATTGATCCAGCCGATCTCGTTATCCTGGCAATAGGCATTGTTGTTGCCGGTTTGAGAATTGCCGACCTCGTCGCCGGCGAGGATCAGCGGAACGCCTTGCGCCAGCATCAGGCAGGCCAGCACGTTCTTGCGAAGCTGCCGGCGCAGACCGAGGATCTGGGGGTCGTCAGTGGGGCCCTCGACGCCGCAATTGTTGCTGTGGTTGTCGTTGGAGCCGTCGCGATTGTCCTCGCCGTTGGCCTCGTTGTGCTTCTCGTTGTAGCTGAAGAGGTCGGCGAGCGTGAAGCCGTCATGCACGGTGATGTGGTTGATGCTGGCGCGCGGCCGCCTTCCGTCATGGTTGAAGAGGTCGGATGACGCCGTCATACGGCTGGAGATATCGCCAATCAGGCTGCCTTCGCCGCTCCAGTAGCGGCGCATGGCGCTGCGGTAGCGATCGTTCCATTCCGACCATTGCGAGGGGAAGGCGCCGACCTGGTAGCCGCCGAGCCCAAGATCCCACGGTTCGGCGACGAGCTTGACGGTCGCCAGCACCGGATCCTGCCGGACCGCGGTCAGGAACGAGCTGCCGCGATCAAAACCGTTCGGGCCGCGCGCCAACGTGGTGGCGAGGTCGAAACGGAAGCCGTCGACATGGCAGACCTCGACCCAGTAACGAAGCGAATCCATCACCATCTGGAGCACGCGCGGATGGGTGAGGTTCACCGAGGAGCCGCAGCCGGTGAAGTCGTCGTAATAGCGCGGGTTCTCGCGGCTCAGCCAGTAATAGGAGGCGTTGTCGATGCCGCGATAGCACAGCGTCGGCCCGAGGTGATTGCCCTCGGCGGTGTGGTTATAGACAACGTCCAGCATCACCTCGATGCCGGCGTCGTGCAGCCGCGCGACCGTTGTGCGGAAGGAATCGAGCGCGTTGTCCTGCGCGTAGCGCGGCTCGGGCGCGAAGAAGGACAGCGTGTTGTAGCCCCAGTAATTGGCGAGCTTCTTCTCCACCAGGATGCGGTCGTCGACGAAGCTGTGCACCGGCAGGAGCTCGATCGTGGTGACGCCGAGCCTCTTCAGATGCTCGATCATCGCCGGCGATGACAGACCGCCATAGGTGCCGCGCAGGTTCGGCGGCACGTCATCGCGCTTCTGCGTCAGGCCCTTGACGTGGGCTTCGTAGATGATGGTGTCTTCCCAGGGGATGTTGGGCCGGATCTCACGCCGGCCCCAGTTGAAGGTCTCGTCGACGACGACGGCCTTCGGCATGCCGCGCGCATTGTCGCGCCGGTCGAACGACAGGTCCTCGCGTGGTGAGCCGGTGCGGTAGGCGAAATGCGCATCGCTCCAGACCAGCCGTCCTGAAAGCCGCTTGGCATAGGGGTCAAGCAGCAGCTTGTTGGCGTTGAAGCGGTGGCCGTGCTCGGGCTCGTAGGGGCCGTGCACGCGGTAGCCGTAGAGCTGGCCGGGCGAGACGTCGTTGAGATAGCCGTGCCAGACGTCTTCGGTCCTCTCAGGCAATTCGATGCGTTCGAGCTCGCGGCGGCCCTGTGTGTCGAACAGGCAGAGCTCGACCTTCTGCGCGTTGGCAGAGAACAGCGCGAAATTGGTGCCGCGTCCGTCCCAGCTTGCGCCGAGGCGTGCGGGCGATCCAGCAGTCAGGCGCATGTGTCAGCTTTCCGGAACGAGGAAGATTGCTGCAAGCGGCGGAATCGTGAGGCGAAGCTCGCCGCCCTCGGCGTGAACTTCGCCGATGTTGCCGACATTGCTGCCGCCATAATGGGCGGAATCCGAGTTGAGCACTTCCTTCCACTTGCCGCCAAAAGGCACGCGAACGCGGTAATTCTGATAGACGTTCGGCGAGAAGTTGACGATCACCAGGCATCGCGCCTGCTCGTCGAAACCCTTGCGCAGCCAGGCGAAGACGTTGCGGTTGGCATCGTCGGTGATCAACCATTCGAAGCCGGCCTGGTCGCAATCCATCTGATGCAACGCCGGCACCGCGCGATAGAGCCGGTTGAGATCGCGGATCAGCGCCTGGATGCCGGAATGGTACTTGTATTCGAGCAGGTGCCAGTCGAGCGAGTGGTCGTGGTTCCATTCGCGGATCTGCGCGATCTCCGCGCCCATGAACAACAGCTTCTTGCCGGGATGGCCGAACATGAAGCTGTAATAGGCGCGCAAGTTCGCAAAGCGCTGCCATTCGTCACCGGGCATGCGGCCGAGAATCGAGCGTTTGCCGTGCACGACCTCGTCATGAGACAGCGGCAGGATGAAATTTTCCGAGAACGCATAGTGCAGGCCGAACAGGATCTCGCCGTGATGGTGCTTGCGGTAGATCGGATCCTTGCTGATGTAGCTCAGCGTGTCGTGCATCCAGCCCATGTTCCATTTGTAGCCGAAGCCGAGCCCGCCGAATTCGACCGGGCGCGAGACCTGAGGCCAGGCGGTGGACTCCTCAGCCGCCGTGGTCGCCTGCGGGAAGCGGGCGAACACCTCCGTGTTGAAGCGGCGCAAGAAGTTGATCGCCTCGATGTTCTCCCGACCGCCGTACTGGTTCGGAATCCACGCGCCGGGCGGCCGGCTGTAATCGAGATAGAGCATGGATGCCACCGCATCGACGCGCAGCCCGTCGATCGCGTAGCGCTCCAGCCAGAACAGCGCGTTCGACACCAGAAAGTTCGTCACTTCGGTGCGGCCGTAATTGTAGATCAGCGTGCCCCAATCCAGATGGCGACCCTGGAGCGGGTTGGCGTGCTCGTAGAGCGCGGTGCCGTCGAAGCTGCCGAGGCCATGCGGATCGTCCGGGAAATGGCCGGGTACCCAGTCGAGCAGCACGCCGACGCCCTCGCGATGGCAAGCATCGACCAGCGCGGCAAAATCCTCCGGCGTGCCGAAGCGGCTGGTCGGCGCATAAAGGCCGGTCGGTTGGTAGCCCCAGGAGCCGTCGAAGGGATGCTCGCTGACAGGCAGGAATTCGAGATGGGTGAAGCCCATGTCGCGCGCGTAGGCCGGTAGCTGCTCGGCCAATTCGCGATAGGTGAGCCATTCGTTGCCGTTCTTGCGCCGCCACGAGCCGAGATGGACCTCGTAGATCGACATCGGCGCCGACAGCGCGTTGATGCCGTCGGGCGCCGGCCGTGGCCGCGGCAGATGCGCCTCGTCGAACACGATGGAGGCGGTCTTCGGCCGCACCTCGCTCGCGAACGCCAGCGGATCGGACTTCAGCGGAAGCAGATGGCCGTGCGGGCCGATGATTTCGAACTTGTAGTGATCACCAACCTTCGCATGCGGGATGAATAGTTCCCAATAGCCGCTGCCGCGGACCCGCATGGGATGGCGCCGGCCATCCCAGAAATTGAAATCGCCGACCACGGAGACGCGCCGCGCATTCGGCGCCAGCACCACGAAGCCGATGCCATCGACACCTTCGTGCCGCAACGGATGGGCGCCGAGCTTGTCGTAGAGGCGCTGGTGGGTGCCTTCGCCGAGCAGATAAAGGTCGAAATCGGTCAGGATCGGCGGAAAGCGGTAGGCATCCTCGAACTCGACGACGTTGCCGCCGAATTTTGCGCGCAGCTGATAACGTTTCGAGGCGTTAGGCAGCGCCCCGATGAACAGGCCGGAATCGTGCACGCGGTCGAGCGGGGCGACTTCGCCATGCTCGCCGACCACCTCGACATTGGAGGCTTCGGGCAGAAAGGCGCGCACCACGCTTCTACCGCCCTCGGGGTGCAGCCCGAGATAGTGGAACGGATCGGAGTGGCGGCCCTCGATGATCGCGTAGGCCTCGGCAGGCAGTTTAGGCATGGGCTTCGCCCTCGGCACTGGACAGAATGCGAAGCAGTCCGGTCAGCGGCGCATGGAGCCCCTCAGGCCGGTGGGACAGCTCGTACTCTACTTCGTCGAACGCTTGATCAAGCAGGAAGAATCTTAACAGGCCTTGCGCGGATTGCGGATTGTCCGGCCACAGCCGCCGATCGGTCATGGCTTCGCGATAGGCGGACAGGAAGGTTGCGGTGGCGCGCTCGCGCCATTCGTCGAGCGCGGCCGTGAGCCGGCCCTGCTCGTCGGAGGCGCCCGTGAGCGCGCGACCGAGAGCCGTGTTAACCGAAACATCAATCGAGTGGATCAGGCCCGCGACGTCGCGCGCGGCCGGCGCCTTACGCCGCTTGTCGGCCAATGGAACACGCGGATCGCCGTCGAAGTCGATGATGAAGATATCGTCCTTCACGATCAGAGTTTGTCCCAGGCGGAAGTCGCCATGATGACGGATGTTCAACCCGCCGATCCCGGAAGGCAATAGCGCATTCAGTCGGTCGGGCAGGGTCGCGCGCGCCTCCGTGAGCTGATCGATCAGCGGCCGGTCCGCCTCCCGCAGGCCGTCGCGGCTTTCGGCCAGCCGTTCGAAAACCTGCTCGGCGCGCGTCTTAAGCTCGGATACGAGGCGCTTGACGTACGCGGGGCCGATCGGCTCCGGAGCGAGATCGTCCGGCGTTGCCGCGGCCAGAGCGACATGCAGCTCGCCGAGCCGCCGGCCGATCTGCGCCACGAAGTGCAGATAAGGCGCCTGCTCCTGGGTCTCGCGCAGCGTTTCGCCCGCTGGCAATACGCGCTGCTCGTCGATATAGCGATCGAGATAGCCCGTTGTCATCGTCCAGCCATCGCCCTGGTTCTCAACATAGGCATGCAGCACGCCGAGTGTGCTGCGCTGCTCGCCCTCGACCAGCTCGACGCTGCCCAGCAGCGGCGGCGTATTGGCAAAGCGTGCGACCTCCGTGAGATAATGGCCGATCTCGATCTCGGGACTGACGCCGCTTTCGAGCCGCCGATAGATCTTGGCGACGTATTGGTTGTCGACCAGCGAAGTGCTGTTCGACTGTTCGATCGCGCGGATGCGTTCGGGCTCCTTGATGATGTAATCGGCAAACCGGCTGGTTGCCTTGAACTCCAGTCGCAGATTGTTCTCCTCCACCACCAGATTCTGCGACAAATTGCGCAGGAACAGGCCGATGAAGATCTGGTCGGTCGCGACATCGAGCAGCGTGCCTTCGCGCGCGCCCTGGCGCACGGCGGCGAGCGCCTTCGGATTGAAGCGCTCGCGGTCGAAACGCACCCACTCGATCTGCAACGGCAGCACGTAGCGTGTCGCCACGTCTCCTTGCTTGGTCTCGAAGAACGCGATCCAGGGCCGGTTGTCGCCGATGTCGCAGAACGGCACCGCCGAGGTCAGCGCGGTCTTGATGTGCTTGGCATTGTGCTCGGGATACCACCGCGTCCGCGAGAGGAATCCCGGCAGCACGTCGCGCTCGAACACGCCACGCTCGCGGGCGAGCGACACCCAATTCGAGTTCACCGGCACCACCAACGTCTCGAACTCCGGCACCGCGCGCGGCGTCACCGGCTCGGACTTGTCGCGCTCCTGAAGCTGGAACCAGTAGAAGCCGTAGGGCCCCAGCGTGATCATGTAGGGCAGTTCGCCGATCGGAGGAAAGCGCGTGCGGCCGAGCATTTCCTGCGGGATGCGGTCCTTCCAGGGCGACAGATCGAGCTCGGTTGCCTGCGCGGCGCGCGACAAATTGGCGACGCAGAGGATCACCTCGTCGCGATATTGCCGGACATAGGCCAGCACGGCGCGGTTGGCGGGGCGGATGAAGGTCATGGTGCCGCGGCCGAAGGCGAGCGTCGACTTGCGCACCGAGATCAGCCGCTTGGTGGCGCTGAGCAGTGAAGACAGGCTGCGCGACTGCGCCTCCACATTCACCGCCTCATAGCCGTAGACCGGGTCCATGATCAGCGGCGCATAGAGACGGGCCGGATCGCAGCGCGAGAAGCCGCCGTTCCGGTCCGGACTCCACTGCATCGGCGTGCGGACGCCGTTGCGGTCGCCGAGATAGATGTTGTCGCCCATCCCGATTTCGTCGCCGTAATAGATGATCGGCGTGCCGGGGAAGGACAGCAGCAGCGAGTTCATCAGCTCGATCTTGCGGCGGTCATTGTCCATCAGCGGCGCAAGACGTCGGCGAATGCCGACATTGATGCGCGCGCGTGGGTCATTGGCGTAGGTGGTCCAGAGATAGTCGCGCTCGACGTCGGTGACCATCTCTAGCGTGAGTTCGTCATGATTGCGCAGGAACAGCGCCCATTGGCAGCTCGCCGGGATGTCCGGGGTCTGGCGCAGGATGTCGGTGATCGGGAAACGGTCCTCCTGCGCGATCGCCATGTAGATGCGCGGCATCAGCGGGAAGTGGTAGGCCATGTGGCACTCGTCGCCACGGCCGAAATATTCCTGCACGTCTTCCGGCCATTGATTGGCCTCGGCCAGCAGCAGCTTGCCCTTGGAGTAGGCGTCGAGCTCCTGACGCAGGCGCTTGATGATCGCATGCGTCTCGGGCAGGTTCTCGTTCGAGGTGCCCTCGCGCTCGCACAGATAGGGAATGGCGTCCAATCGGAAGCCGTCGACGCCGGCATCCAACCAGCGCTTCATCACCTGGATGATGGCGCTCACCACGCGCGGATTGTCGAAATTGAGGTCCGGCTGGTGCGAGAAGAAGCGGTGCCAGTAGAAGGCGCCAGCCTCGGGATCCCACGTCCAGTTCGACTTCTCCGTGTCGGTGAAAATGATGCGCGTGCCCTGGTATTTCTGATCGGTGTCGCTCCAGACGTACCAGTTGCGTGCGCTCGAGCCCGGATGGCTGCGGCGCGCGCGCTTGAACCATTTGTGCTGGTCCGAGGTGTGGTTGACGACGAGCTCGGTGATGACTCGCAGGCCCCGCTTCTGCGCCTCCTGGATGAAGCGCTTGAAATCCTTCATCGTCCCGAAATCGGGGTTGACCGCGCCGTAATCGGCGATGTCGTAGCCGTCGTCGCGGCCGGGCGAGGGGTAGAACGGCAGCAGCCACAGCGCGGTGACGCCGAGCTCCTGGAGATAGGGCAGCTTCTCGGTCAGGCCGGCGAAGTCGCCGATACCGTCATTGTTGCTGTCGGCAAAGGCCTTGACGTGGAGCTGGTAGATGATGGCGTCCTTGTACCAGAGCTCATCCACGATCTCGGCAGCCTCGGCTTTCCTGGTGTCGACGGAAGACAGAACATTCATGGCGTGAACCCTTACGCCAGGCCGCGGAACAGGAGCGCGGGATCGCGCTCGGGATCGATACGCAACCTGACCCCGCCCCATTCGATGCCGGACCGTTCGCCGGTGAGGAGGTTTTCGAGTGCCGCAACATGATGTCGCTGCCCGCTGGCGTCAACAGTGACGTCACCGAGCGGCAGCCAGAATTCGCGCACATGGCGCGACAGCGCGATCACGACAACGACGGTGTTGGCAGGCTCGGCCGCCTCCTTCACGAAGGCAATGGTTTCGCCGTCCTCGATGCCGAGGAAGCGCAAATTGGCCGTCTGCTGGAGCGCCGCATTCTCGTTGCGGACGCGATTGAGCGCGGTGATGTAGGGCTTGATGTTGCCGGGCGTGTCCCAGTCGCGCTGCTTGATCTGGTATTTCTCGGAATCCAGATATTCTTCACGGCCGGGGATCGCCGTGTGCTCAAGCAGCTCGAAGCCGCTGTAGATGCCGTAACTGCCCGACAGCGTCGCGGCCAGCGCAAGGCGCGACTTGAATGCCCAGGCTTCGCCGCTCTGGAGGTGAAAGGGCAGCAGGTCGGCTGTGTTGACGAACAGGTTCGGGCGATAGAAGTCGCGTTCGGGATAACGGGTCAGTTCGCCCAGATATTGCTCCAGCTCCCACCGCGAGGTGCGCCAGGGGAAATAGGTGAAGGACTGCGCGAAGCCGAGCTTGGCGAGCCCCTTCATCAGCTTCGGTCGGGCGAAGGTCTTGGAGAACAGGATCACTTCGGGATGTCGGCGGCGGATGTCGCGGATCAGCCACTCCCAGAACGGAAATGGCGCGGTGTCGTGATTGTCGATGGCGAAAATGGTCACACCATGGTCGATCCAGAACAGCATGGCATCGCGAAACGCGTTCCACAGCCCAGCCCTGTCGACGGAGTTAAAATCGGGGATGACGATATCCGAATAGGCGCCATCCACCGTCCGCACCGAGCGATCCGGCCGCCACTTGAACCATTCCGGATGCTGCGTCAGCCAGGGATGGTCCGGGGAGCATTGCACGGCGAAGTCGAGCGCGAGCTCGAGGCCGTACTCCAGGCAGGTCGCAACCAGTGCGCGGAAATCCTCGATCGTGCCGAGCTCGGGATGCAGCGCATCGTGTCCGCCTTCCATCGTGCCGATCGCATAGGGCGAGCCGGGATCGCCTTCACCCGCCACTGGCGCATTGTTACGGCCCTTGCGGCGGGTGTGGCCGATCGGGTGGATTGGCGTGAAGTAGAGCACGTCGAACCCCATCGCGGCGATGTCGGGCACGCGGGCGATGCAGTCTCTCAGCGTGCCATGCCGGCCGGGGATCCGGCTCTGGCTGCGCGGCATCATCTGGTACCAGGCGCCAAAGCGTGCCCTATCGCGGTCGATGATCAGCGGAAAGGAGGCTGAGCGGGTGAGGTCGGGCCGCGACTGGCTCTCGGCCATGGCTTCGCCGAGCTCGGTTGCGAGCAGCGGGCCGACGTCGCCGCTCTGAAGAAAATCCTCGCACTGTCTGAGGATGACCAATGCTGCGTCTTGCCCCGCGCCATGCGCCTTGGTCAAGAGGCCGGCGCCCTCGATGGCGTCGAGGGTGACATCCGCACCGGAGCGTTGCTTGCGCGCGACGCTGTGGGACCAGGTGGCGAACTCGTCGGTCCAGGCTTCGATGGCGTAGATGTATTGCCCGGCCCCGGTCGGGACGAAGGCGCCCGACCAGCGGTCATTACCGTGATGGGTCATCGGCTCACGCTGCCATTCGCGGTCCTGCTCGCGGCGCCACAGCAGCGCGGCGCCGATCACGGCGTCACCGTCACGATAGATGTCGGCCCAGACCTCGACCCGGTCGCCCGCGATCCGCTTCACGGCAAAGCGGCCGCCATCAATCAAGGGATAGACGTCTTCGATGAGGAAAGCGCTGCCGGCTGCAGCACTTTCGACAGTTTGAATTGTCTTGTTCACGGTGATGCCATTGACAAGAAAGCAGGGGCCCGTTTCCCTTGTCGGGAACCTACGCTTGAGACCTATATAGAAAGCCGCTTGTGTGTCATTAGTTCCCGCTGGGAACGGCAGGCGCAGTTTGTGAGTTAAGCCCGACTAACGTCTTCCGCTGCCTCTTAAAATCGATGCCCCCGGCAAGTGGGTGGCCTGCAAGCTGCGTGCCGAATGGATCTTTTAGCTCAAGCCCGAATCAAGGGCGTTCAATCTGAATTCGTTGATGCCTTGGGAAAGCTGCGGGTCACCGACCCCATGGCCCTCAAATCGATCCTCGACGCCCTGCCGGAAAAGCGGCTTTACCGCTTTGTCGGCGGGCCGGTCGTGGTGCGCGCCTTGGGGCATCCGCGAACGGAATTGGCGGCTGTCGGTGCGCCACCATTGCAATGGAAATTGACGGCAAATGGCAAAATGATCGGGCAAGGCGAGACGCGTGAGCCCGTGATCGCCTGGCCTGCCGGCCTGCCGCTCGGCTATCATCGTTTGACTCTGACCGACGCGGAAGGCGTGACGGAAGAGGTGCCGATGATCGTGGCGCCCGAGCGCGCGTTCGGCGGCGATTTCGACCGTGGTTGGCTGCTTGCCGTGCAGCTCTATAGCGTCCGCTCCAGCCGCAATTGGGGCATCGGCGATTTTACCGACCTGGCCGATCTCGTCCGACTCGCCAAACAATTGGGAGCCGACGGTATCGGGCTCAATCCGCTGCATGTGCTGTTCGACGACCACCCGGCCGATTGCAGCCCCTATTCGCCGAACAGTCGGCTGTTTCTCAATCCGCTCTATATCGACGTCGAGGCGATCCCGGAATTCTCGGCCGACCTCGTGCCGGATGCCGCCGCGACTGCAGCGCGGCTGCGCGAAGGCGACCGTGTGCCCTATACGGACATGGCGGCGTTGAAATGGCTGGGCTTGCGCGCTGTCTACAACAGTTTCGTGACGAGCGCGAGCGAAGCGCGCCGCAAGCAGTTCGAGGCTTTCCGCGCCGCCCGCGCACCGCTGTTATCCCGCTTTGCCTGCTTCGAGGTGCTGCGTCATCGCTTCACCGCGCCATGGTGGGAATGGCCGGTGGAATGGCAAAAGCCTGATGATGCGCAATGCGCCGAGCTGCGCAATGGGGCCGACAAGCGCGACGTCGAGTTCGTCGAATTCGTGCAATGGACGGCTGACAGCCAGTTGCACGCGGCCAAGGAGCTGGCGACCCAGCTCGGCATGCGGGTCGGACTCTATCTCGACGTTGCTGTCGGCGTGCAATCCAACGGCTTCGATGCCTGGAACGAGCAGATGGCGATTTCCCGCCATCTCGCCGTCGGCGCGCCGCCCGACGTGCTCAATACCGTCGGCCAGGACTGGGGTCTTGCCGGCTTCAACGCAGGGGGCCTGGAAGCTCAATCCTTCGTGCCGTTCGCCGACATGCTCGCCGCCTCGATGCGCCATGCTGGGGCCATCAGGCTCGATCACGTGCTCGGTTTGAAGCGGCTTTATCTGGTGCCGCGCGGCTTCAAGCCCGACAACGGCGCCTATGTGCAGATGCCGTTCGAGGCGCTGCTGGCGGCGGTGGCGTGCGAGAGCGCGGCCCACAAATGCATCGTGATCGGCGAGGACCTCGGCACCGTGCCGGAAGGCTTCCGCGAGATGATGCAGGATTTCGGCATCTGGTCCTACCTCGTCATGATGTTCGAGCGCGATGATACCGGCCATTTCCGCAACGTCGACCACTACCGGCCCAACGCACTGGTCACGCTGAACACCCATGACCTGTCGACCTATGCCGGTTGGCGCTCGTTCGGCGATCTCAGGATGAAGCGCTCGCTCGGTATCGATCCCGGCGAGAACGATCAGGCGCGCTGGGATGCGCTCGGCAGGCTCGACGAGATTTTGCGCCAGAACGGCATCAATGCCAACGACCTCTATTCGGTGCTCGCCTTCCTGTCGCGCACGCCGTCGCGGCTGCTCGCGGTGTCGCTGGAGGATCTGCTCGGCGTGATCGACCAGCCGAACATTCCCGGCACGATCGACGAGCATCCGAACTGGCGCCAGCGGCTCCCTGTTACGCTCGACAAGATCGCGTCCAAGATCGATCTCGCGGCTTTGAAGGCCGCGACGCGGGAACGTTCATTGAACGGCGGAAGCTGAAATCCTGGGCTCGACGACATTGTCTCAGAAGATCGAGGACTATGCACTGATCGGCGATTGCGAGACGGCCGCGCTTGTCGGGCGCAACGGCTCGATCGACTGGCTGTGCTGGCCGGCCTTCGATTCCGACGCCTGCTTTGCCGCGATCCTCGGCACCCACAGGAACGGCCGCTGGCTGATCGCACCGAGCGGGGATGTCACGGCTAGGTCGCGCCGTTATGTTGGCGATTCACTCATCCTCGAAACCCGGTTCGAGACGGACAATGGCACCGTCGCCCTGATCGACTTCATGCCGCCGCGCGGCAAGGCGTCTGATATCGTGCGGCTGGTCCGCGGCATCAACGGTGCGGTGAAGATGCGGATGGACCTCGTGATCCGCTTCGGCTTCGGCGCCGACATTCCCTGGGTGCGGCGGATCGACCATTCCCTGATGGCAATTGCCGGCCAGGATATGACTGTGCTGCGCACGCCTGTTGAGACCCGCGGCGAGAATCTGACCACTGTTTCCGACTTCGAAGTGACGGCCGGCGAGACCGTACCGTTCGTGCTGACCTACGGACCCTCGCATCTGCCGCCGGTCGAGTCGATCGATCCAGAGATCGCGCTCGAGGAGACCGAAAGGTTCTGGCAGGACTGGTGCAGCCACTGCACCCGCGATGGCAATTATCACGATCTCGTCATGCGCTCGCTGATCACGCTGAAGGCGCTGACCTTCGCCCCGACCGGCGGCATCGTCGCGGCACCGACCACGTCATTGCCGGAGAAGCTCGGGGGCAGCAGGAACTGGGACTACCGCTTCTGCTGGCTGCGCGATGCCACCTTCACGCTGCTGGCGCTGATGAACTCGGGCTACACCGAGGAAGCCCTGGCCTGGCACAACTGGCTCCTGCGCGCCGCCGCCGGCTCGCCCTCGAACATGCAGATCATGTACGGCATCTGGGGCCAGCGCCGGCTGTTGGAGTGGGAGGCGGGCTGGCTCGACGGCTATGAGGGCGCCAAGCCGGTGCGCATCGGCAATGCCGCGCATGCGCAGCTTCAGCTCGACGTCTATGGCGAGTTGATTGACGCTTTCCACCAGTCGCGCATGGCCAAGCTCAAGCTCGACGAGGAGACCTGGGCGCTGGAATGCGCGGTGCTCAATCATCTCGCCGAGGTCTGGGACCGGCCCGATCACGGCATCTGGGAGCGCCGCGGCCAGCCCAAGCACTACGTCTTCTCCAAGGTCATGACCTGGGTCGCCTTCGATCGCGGCATCAAGAGTGCCGAGACCTTCGGCTTTAAGGCGCCGCTGTTGCACTGGCAGGCCTTGCGCGAGGCCATTCATCGTGACGTCTGCAACCACGGCTTCGATGCGGACGAAAACACGTTCGTCGAGTCCTACGGCTCGAAGCTGCTCGATGCCAGCGTGCTGCTGTTGCCCGCCGTCGGGTTCCTGCCGCCATCGGATCCCCGGATCCGCGGCACCATCGCCGCTGTCGAGAAATGGCTGATGCGCGACGGCTTCGTGCTGCGGCATGACCCGCGCGAGCTGCCTGCGGGGCAGCCGCCGCTCGAAGGCGCGTTCCTGGCCTGCACGCTGTGGCTGGCCGATGCTCATGTGCTGTCGGGCGATCTCGACAAAGCACAAATGTTGTTCGATCGCGTGGTGGGCATTGCGAACGATGTCGGGCTGCTGGCGGAGGAATATGATTTCGTGGCACGGCGCCAGACCGGCAACTTCCCGCAGGCGCTGACCCACATCGCGCTGATCAACACCGCACATAATCTGTCGGCGGCCCGGCAGGAAAGCGAGAAGCCGGCCGTGCAGCGCTCGCAGTAGTGACGCAGCGGGCGACTGCCGAGAGTAGGAGGTTAATTGCTTCCGCTACGGTTCAGCTGAAACCAGCCGACGCCAAACTCAGCCCACCCCATTCCGCTTCAAGATCATCTCTATCGCCTCGGCAAAACCGTCCTGCTCGTTGGTCGCAGTGACGTGAGTGGCGTGGTCCTTGACGTTGTCGGCGGCATTACCCATGGCGATCGAGATGCCGCTGACGCGGAACATCGCGAGGTCGTTCTGCATATCGCCGATGGTGGCGACCGCGTCGGTGGAGATGCCAAGGCGCTTGGCCATGGCCTGCACGAAGGTGCCCTTGTTGAAGCCGGGCGGGGTGATGTCGAGATAGTAAGTTTGCGAGCGTACCGCTGTGGCCTCGTTGCCGAGCGCCTCCTGCATTGCCTTCTCGCACCGCTCAAGGCCTGCGGCATCGGCACTGGCGCCGACGATCTTGCAGGCGCTCGCAAGGTACGGCGAAAAATCCGTCACGATGGTCGGATCGGCGCGGATCGTGCGCTGCTCATGCGCGACATAGCTGCCCTCGCGATTGTCGATCAGCCATTTGTCGGTGGTGAAGAGCCAGACGTCGGCGCCGTATTCGCGGAGGATCCGCAGCGATCTCTCGGCCGCGCCCGCCGGGATGAGGTGCTGCTCGACCGGTCTCATCTCGGGATCGACGATCGAGGAGCCGTTGAACGGCCCGACCGGCAGCCAGAGCGCCAACGGCTCGATCAGGAAGCGCATGCCGATCGCGGGGCGGCTGGAGGTGATGGTGAAGCCGATGCCTGCCTGGTGCAACCGCTGCACGACAGACCTCGCGCGCTCCGTCAGCGTCTTGTCCTTGGTCAGCAGCGTGCCGTCGACGTCGGAGACGACCAGTGAGATCTTCGTCATGGCAGGACCTTAAGGTTCAGGTTTTCTTATTCAGATATCTTGGCCTTAGCGCTTCGCCCCGCCCAACCTCAATTGCCGCACCACGCCGTCCACGATCGCCTCGACGGATTCGTCGATCGAGACGGTGATGACGTGCTCGCCCGCCTCCGGCGGTTCCAGCGTGTTGAACTGGCTGGTCAACAGCTCGGGCGGCATGAAATGACCTTTGCGGTGGGCGAGCCGCTCGGCGATCAGCTGCTTCGTGCCCTTCAGGAAGACGAAGCGGACGTCGTCGCGTCCGCGCAGCAGCACGTCACGATAGGCGTGTTTCAGCGCCGAGCAGGCGATGATGACGTGCTCGCCGCGTCCGCAGACCCGCGCGATCTCGTCGGCGATCGCATTGAGCCAGGGCCAGCGGTCTTCGTCGGTGAGCGGATGGCCCGCCTTCATTTTCTCGACATTGCTGGCGGGATGAAAGCTGTCGCCGTCCTCGAAGCGCCAGCCGAGGCGCTCGCCGAGTGCCGCCGCAATCGTGCTCTTGCCAGAGCCAGACACGCCCATCACGATCAATGCACAAGGTGCTTCAACGCCCGCCACGAATTCCCTCCGGAAGCGCGGCCTGGTCGACCAGCCAGACGGTCTCACCATTCGAACGCGCGCGCAATGCCGGCAGAGTCTCGCCATTGAGGAGGCGCGTCAAGATCGGCCGCTTGTCGTGCCCGGCGATCCCGAACAGCATTTCGCGGCAGGATGCCAGAACGGGCAGGGTGAGCGAGACCCGCGGGACGAACGGCGCGACATTGGCCTTGGGCACCCCGACGACCCAGCGTTCGGTCTCCTCGACTTCGGGATAGCCGGGAAACAGCGAAGCGGTGTGGCCGTCCGGGCCTACGCCCATCAGGACCATGTCGAACAGCGGCCGTGCCGCATCGAGCCGGTCAGCGCCATAGAAGGCTTGCAGCTCGCGAGCATAGGCCTCGGCGGCGCGATCAGGATTTTCGGCCGTGGTCGGGATCGGGTGGATATGGCCTGAGGGCGCACTGCGATCGAGGAAGCTCGCGCGGGCGGCTGCCATGTTGTTGAGGGGATCGCTTTCCGGCACGAAACGCTCGTCGCCGATGAACCAGTGCACGCGCTCCCACGGAATTCTTTCGCGCCAGGCGTCGCTGCCGAGCAATTGATAGAGCTTCCTCGGGCTGGAGCCGCCGGTGAGGCAGATTGCGATGCGCGAAGGGTTGGCGGCGATCCGCGCCATAACCCGTTCGGCCGCGGTAAGCGCCAACGCCTCGGCGTCGGCCGCGACGATCAGTTTCGGCTGCTCGGCCGCTTCCATCACGAGTACTTCCGCCAGCTTCGTCCGTCGCGCCGGAGCAGCTCGTCCGCGCAGGCCGGGCCGTCGCTGCCGGCTTTATAGGTCTCGATGCCGTTGGTGCCCGCGCTTTGCCAGGCGTCCAGGAACGGCTGCACCGCATCCCACCCGGCCTCGATGCCGTCGGCGCGCTGGAACAGGATGTTGTCGCCGATCATGCAGTCGTAGATCAGTGTCTCGTAGCCGGTCGAGGGATCGGCGTGGAAATAGTCGCCATAGCGGAACTTCATCTCGACGCCGTCGATGGTGACGCTCGGTCCCGGGATCTTGGCGTTGAACTGGAGCTCGATGGTCTCGGTCGGTGCAATGCCGATAGTGAGAAAGTTTTGCGACAGGCGATCGACGGCCGTGCCTGAGAACATCGACAGCGGCGCCTGCTTGAACTTGATCGCGACCTCCGTGCGCTTGTGGCCCAGCGCCTTGCCGGTGCGCAAATAGAAGGGCACGCCGGCCCAGCGCCAATTGTCGATCATCAGTTTGAGCGCGACATAGGTCTCAGTGGTGCTGCCGGGCTTGACGTCTGCCGTCTTGCGATAGTCCGGAATCTCCTCGTCGCCGATGCGGCCGGCGAGATATTGCGCGCGCACCGAGCTCCTCAGCGCTTCCTGCTGGCTCGGCCGCTGGATCGCGGTGAGAACCTCGGCCTTCTCCGAGCGGACAGAATGGGCGTCGAACCGGCTCGGCGGCTCCATCGCCACCAGCGACATCAGCTGGAACAGATGGTTCGGCACCATGTCGCGGAGCGCACCGGTGGCATCGTAGAAGCCGCCGCGATGGCCGACGCCGAGCTTCTCCTCTACCGTGATCTGAACGTGGTCGATATGATTGCGATTCCAGATCGGCTCGAACATGCCGTTGGCAAAGCGCAGCACCAGGATGTTCTGCACCGTCTCCTTGCCGAGGTAATGATCGATCCGGTAGATCTGGTGCTCATCCATGATCTTCAAAAGTTCGGCGTTCAGCGCGCGCGCCGAGGCGAGGTCGGTGCCGAACGGCTTCTCGATCACGAGGCGCCTCCAGGTGCCGTTCTGCTTCATCAGGCCGGTACGGCCGAGCTCGCGCGCGGTCGGCGCGAAAGCCGCTGGCGGGGTGGCGAGATAGAACAGCCGGTTGCCGCCGGTGCCTTCCGAGCATTCCAGCGTGTCGAGATGCTCGCGCAAGCGGTCGAACGAGGGCGGATCCTTCGCATCGGCCTCGACGAAGGTCACGCATTGCAGCAGCTGTTTTGCGATCACGTCGTCAACCGGGCGCGTTGCAAACTCGCGCAGGCCCTTCATCAGGCTGTCGCGCAGCTCGTCATCCGATTGAGCCTTGCGGCCAACGCCGACGACGCAGAATTTCTCCGGCAAAAGGTCTTCGGCGGCGAGATTGTAGAGCGATGGCATCACCAGCCGATGGGTCAGGTCTCCGGTCACGCCAAAGATGACGAAGGCGCAATTTTCCGGCTTGCGCTTTGGCTGCGGGTCTTTTGTCACGAATTGTCGGCCTTCGCTTGAGTACGTTTTACTGCAGCTTCGAACTATTTTGACTTCGGCACGCCGGGCTGCTTCGGCTCCTGGTGGCCGCCGAACCCGGCGCGCATTGCGGAGAGAATTTTCTCGGCGAATGTGTGTTCCTTGCGGGAGCGGAAACGCGTGTAGAGGGCCGCGGTCAACACTTCGGCAGGGACCGCCTCGTCGATCGCCGCATTCACGGTCCAGCGTCCTTCGCCGGAATCCTCGACGAAGCCGGAATATTCCGCCAACGCCGGGCTGTCGGCGAGCGCCGTCGAGGTGAGGTCGAGCAGCCAGGATGGGATCACGCTGCCGCGCCGCCACACCTCGGCAATGTCGGCGAGATCTAAATCGTAACGGTGGTCCGCCGGCAACGCCTCGATATTGGCGTTCTTGAGGATATCAAAACCTTCGGCATAGGCCTGCATCAGACCGTATTCGATGCCGTTATGGATCATCTTGACGAAATGTCCGGCACCGATGGGGCCGGCATGGATGTAGCCCTGCTCGATGCGGGGATCGCGGCCCTCCCGCCCCGGCGTGCGTGGAATGTCGCCGGCGCCGGGCGCGAGCGCGGCGAAGATCGGATCGAGCCGGTCCACCACCTGCTTCTCGCCGCCGATCATCATGCAATAGCCGCGGTCGAGCCCCCACACTCCGCCGGAGGTGCCGACGTCGACATAGTGGATGCCGCGCTCCTTCAGCGCCTTGCCGCGGCGGACGTCGTCCTGCCAGAAGGTGTTGCCGCCGTCGATGATGACGTCGCCCGCCTGCATCACGCCGGCGATCGTCTCGATCGTGGTCTCGGTGATACGTCCCGCAGGTAGCATCACCCAGGCCGCGCGCGGCCGCTCGAGTTTCGAGATGAATTCCTCGAGCGTCGCGGAGCCGATCGCGCCATCTGCGGCAAGGCCGGCGACGGCCTTGGCGTCCTTGTCGTAAACCACGGCCTGATGGCCGTGACGCATCAGGCGGCGAACGATGTTGCCGCCCATCCGGCCGAGACCGATCATGCCGAGTTGCATGCGAGAGCTCCTTTAATTCAATGCGTCGCTAAGCGCCGTGTTGAGCGCCGCGAGACCTTTCTTGAGCCCGCCCTTCAGGTGGACGCGCAGCGCGCGCCGGCCGCGCTCGGTGAGCACGTCGAAATCGCCGCGCGCCTGCGCCGCCTTGATCACCCCAAAGCTCGCCTTCTGGCCCGGCACCGGCAGATCCTTGGCGTCGTCGGCGGTGATCTGGAGGAACACGCCGCTATCTGGCCCGCCCTTGTAGGCCTGCCCGGTGGAGTGCAGAAAGCGCGGTCCGAATTCGGCGCAGGTCGCGACATGCCGCTTCTCGCGCACTTCGAGCCGCATGGCCTGAAGTGCGTCGATGGTGGTCTTGTCGCGCGCGATGTAGCCGAGCAGGGCGACATAGTCGCCATGGCCCGAGCGCGACAGATGCGCCTTCAGCCATGAGGTAAGGTCGCCATTGGCGCCGGCGGCGCGCAGTGCCGTGGCGTTGGCTTCATCGGTGTAGAGGTCGGCTTCATCGGTGCTGACCACCGGCTGCTCGGCTGGCAGCGCGCCGGTCTTCTCGAACTCTGAAGTGAGCTCGCGGGTCTTGATCTTGGCCGCTTCCACGTCCGGCTGGTTGAACGGGTTGATGCCGAGAATGCTGCCGGCCACGGCCGTCGCCATCTCGAAGCGGAAGAACTCCTGGCCGAGATGGTCGATCGACTTCATGACTATCCGCACCACGGGATGGCCGGCGGCCTCGATCGCGGCAAGCTTGGAATCATGGGCGGCGTCCGCCTCGCCTTCGATGCGGATGTCGATGAAGAAGCGGTCGTTGCCGTAAATCGCGGGTTCGCCCAGCGGCTCGCCCTCGATCGGGATCAGGCCCTTGCCCTCCTTCCCGGTCGATTCCGCGATCAGCTGCTCGGCCCAGGCGCCGAAATCGGCGATCTTCTTCGATGCCAGGATCGTCACCTTGTCGCGGCCTTCGAGGCCGGCGAGGCCCATGGCGAGGCCGAGCTGCACGCCCGGGTTCTCGGATGGCGGCACGTCCGGCCCGCAGGAGCGGGCCATCGCCAGTGCATGCTTGATGAAGGTCTTGACGTCTATGCCCGCGGTTGCCGCCGGCACCAGGCCGAACGGCGAGAGCACCGAATAGCGGCCGCCGATCGTGGGTTCGCCGTGGAAGATGCGGGCGTATTTCAGCTTCTTCGCGGCTTTCTCCAGCGACGAGCCCGGATCGGTCACCGCGATGAAGCGGTGGCCGGTGTTCACCTTCGGCCCAACCGCCTTGGCAACCCGCTCATGGAAATAGTCCTTCATCGCGTTCGGCTCGGTGGTGCCGCCGGACTTGCTGGAGACGATGAAGACGGTGTTGGCGACGTCGATCCTGGCCTCCATCGCCCGCACTTCGGCCGGGTCGGTGGAATCCAGCACATGCAGTTTGGGGAAGCCGGGCTTCTTCCCGAAGGTTTCGGCCAGCACCTCCGGCCCGAGGCTCGAACCACCCATGCCGAGCACGACGGCGTCGGAGAATTTCTGCCCCTTCACGCGGCCGGCATAGTCCTCGTAGTCGGCGATGTCGGCTCTTGCCGCGCTGTCGAGCCAGCCCAGCCATTTGTCCTCGTCGGTGCCGGTCCAGACCGACTTGTCGCGCGCCCACAGCCTGCGGATCTTGGCAGATGCGCGCCATTCCTCGGTGGTCTTGGCCAGGCTCGTGCCGAGCCCGTCGCCGAGCGAGAGCAGCTGGCGGTCGAGCGCGGGGCCGAGCACCACGGCCCGCTTGTGCGCGACAGCGCCATAGAGCTTATCGGCGGCATCGGCAAACTGCTTGACGCCGTCCTTGACCAGCTCCTCGGTGATCGCATCGAGCGAAATGCCGGAGCGCTCCAGCTCCTCGAGCACGCGGCGGGCGTCGTCGACATTCTCTTCCAGGCTGTCGCGCGGCTTGCCGTGATCGCGGAACGCGTCCAGCGTCGCCGGCGGCACCGTGTTGATGGTGTCGGGGCCGATCAGTTCCTCGACATAGAGGACATCGCTGTAATCCTTGTTCTTGGTGCCGGTGGACGCCCACAGCATGCGCTGCGGCTTGGCGCCCTTGGCGGCGAGCTTGTCCCAGCGTGGCCCCGAGAACAGGCGCTTGAAATCCTGATAGGCGATTTTGGCATTGGCGATCGCGACCTTGCCCTTGAGCGCGGCGAGCCGTTCCTTTTCGGAGGGATCGTTGGCGCGGGCGATCTTCTCGTCGAGCTGCTTGTCGACCACCGAGTCGATCCGGCTGACGAAGAAGCTCGCGACGCTGGCAACATGCGACGGGTCGCCGCCGCCGGCGACGTATGTCTCCAGACCGGCGAGATAGGCCTCGGCGACCCTCAGGTAGACGTCCCTGGAGAACAGCAGCGTGATGTTGATGCTGATGCCGTCGCCGATGAGCTGTTCGATCGCCGGCAGGCCCTCCGGCGTCGCCGGCACCTTCACCATCAAATTCTTGCGGTTGACGTCCTTCCAGAGCCGCCGCGCCTCGGCGACCGTGCCGGCGGTGTCCATCGCCAGATAGGGCGAGACCTCCAGGCTGACATAGCCGTCGCCTCCCTTGAGGCGGTCGTAGACCGGGCGCAGCACGTCGGCGGCATTCTGGATGTCCTCAACCGCAACGGCTTCGAACAGGTCGGCCACGGTGCGGTCGCCACGCTTCAGCGCCTTGCCGATCGGCGCATCGTATTCGTCCGAGCTGCCGATTGCCTTCTCGAAGATCGAGGGATTGGAGGTGACCCCCTTGACGCCGTCGGTGTCGATCAGTCGCTTCAGGTCGCCCTTGGCGATGAAGCCGCGGGCCAGGAAGTCGAGCCAGACGGCTTGTCCGTGCTTTTCCAGTTCTTTGACGGGATTCATGATGTTTATCTATCTCCAAGCCTGCGGGCGAGGGTTTCCGCGCCGGTCCTGACGCGCTATCCTCTAGCTTACATGCGCCCGCGAGGGAACCAATCAAGGGGATGGGAGTCATACCCTCCGGTGTAACTCCGCCGCGATCGTGGCGATCCAGGCGGCAGCAGCCGGCGGCGACATGGAGTGCGGCGGACTCCGATCCGTCCGTCACGTGACGGCGAATGGCTGTGCTGAGGAAGCATGCAGCACATCGTGACGAGTTCATGCTCTTGCCAACCTCCGCAATTCGCGCCGGCCACGAGCATCGCGGCGTGCCGCGATCCTGAAGTTACGTAACCCGTGACGCACTGCGGCTGGTGATCGCGGCGCGCAGAAATCCGCGCGTGGCAATCGCATCGTCTTCGATCGGAGAGCCGTTCGACTGATTTGGATACGTCGCTGCACGCTTGCCCGATTGCTGCCGCCGGTCCGCGCACCGCATTGCAGCAGGAAGATGAACGCGGCGCTCAAGGCTTCGCCGTACAAGCGTCATAAGATCGCCGCTGGCAGACCCCTATGCTGCAGCGCCGGATGAGCTTTCTCCCCGGTAATGCCCGGATGTTGCGAGCAAGTGACATTTTCTGGAAATGAGCCAATATGGATGTAGATTCGCTCAAATTACAGGCATGTGCCTGTTCGTAACTCAACGAGTGCCTACGTTGTGCGTTGCGTCGAGCCGGCACCCGGGTGTCCAATGATCGTCATGTGCTCACGCTGATTCGAAACGGCCTGAGGAACGGTCCGGTAACTGCATTCGTTTCAGCTTGTAGCGGAACTCACGCGGAGAGGGATCATGTACAACGATTCTCTATTCAACGCTTTCGCTCGGTCGTTCGAGGCGAGAAGCCAGCACGACTTATCGATGGCGGAATATCTGGAATCGTGTCGAAGCGATCCCATGAAATACGCGAACGCGGCCGAACGCCTGCTAGCTGCCATCGGCGAACCCCAGACGATTGACACGGCCAAGGACCCACGCCTTGGCCGTATTTTTTTGAACCGCACGATCCGCACCTATCCGGCCTTCGCCGGCTTCTACGGCATGGAAGAAACCATCGAGCGCATCGTCGGTTTCTTCCGCCA
This sequence comes from Bradyrhizobium sp. 160, assembly GCF_023073735.1. NCBI lineage: Bacteria > Pseudomonadati > Pseudomonadota > Alphaproteobacteria > Hyphomicrobiales > Nitrobacteraceae > Bradyrhizobium > Bradyrhizobium sp. 160. The sequence goes on along the minus strand of NZ_JADPKD010000057.1, from coordinate 338,211 downwards.
CGCCGCGCAAGGTTTGGAGGAGCGCAAGCAGATCCTTTATCTGCTCGGCCCGGTCGGCGGCGGCAAATCCTCGCTCGCCGAGCGGTTGAAGTCGCTGATGGAAGTGCACCCCATCTACGTGCTGAAGGCCGGCGATGAACTTTCGCCCGTGTTCGAGAGCCCACTCAGCCTGTTCGATCCCGATCAGCTCGGGCCGATGCTGGAAGAGAAGTACGGAATTCCGCGCCGGCGCCTCACCGGCCTGATGAGCCCGTGGTGCTACAAGCGGCTGGAAGCCTTCGGCGGCGATATCTCGCAGTTCCGCGTCGCCAAGATCCAGCCGTCGCGGCTGCGCCAGATCGCGATCGCCAAGACCGAGCCCGGTGACGAGAACAACCAGGATATCTCCTCGCTGGTCGGCAAGGTCGATATCCGCAAGCTCGAGACCTACGCGCAGAACGATCCGGACGCCTACAGCTATTCCGGCGGCCTCAATCGCGCCAACCAGGGCGTGCTCGAGTTCGTCGAGATGTTCAAGGCGCCGATCAAGATGCTGCATCCGCTGCTGACCGCGACTCAGGAAGGCAACTATATCGGCACCGAGAACATCGGTGCGATCCCCTTCACCGGCATCATCCTCGCACATTCCAACGAAGCCGAGTGGGCGAGCTTCAAGGCCAACAAGAACAACGAGGCGTTCATCGACCGCATCTGCGTCATCAAGGTGCCATACTGCCTCAGGGTCACCGAAGAGCAGAAGATCTACGAGAAGCTGATCCAGGGTTCCGAGCTCGCATCGGCTCCTTGCGCGCCGTCGACACTGGAGACGCTGGCGCGGTTCTCGGTGATGTCGCGCCTGCGCAAGCACGAGAACTCCACGCTGTTCGGCAAGATGCGGGTGTATGACGGTGAGAGCCTGAAAGAGTCCGATCCGAAGGCGCGCAGCGTCCAGGAATATCGCGACGCCGCCGGTGTCGACGAGGGCATGGACGGTGTTTCCACCCGCTTCGCCTTCAAGGTCCTGGCTGCGACCTTCAATCACGACCCGCAGGAGGTCGCCGCCGACGCCGTGCACCTGATGTACGCGCTGGAGCAGGCGATCCGCCGCGAGCAGCTTCCGGAGGAAACCGAGAAACGTTATCTCGAGTTCATCAAGGCGGAGCTCGCGCCGCGCTATGCCGAGTTCATCGGCAACGAGATCCAGAAGGCCTATCTCGAATCCTACTCCGATTACGGCCAGAACCTGTTCGACCGCTACGTCGATTACGCCGACGCCTGGATCGAGGATCAGGACTTCAAGGATCCCGACACCGGCCAGCTGCTCGATCGCGAGCTTTTGAACCAGGAACTGACCAAAATCGAGAAGCCGGCGGGCATTGCCAACCCGAAGGACTTCCGCAACGAGGTCGTCAAATTCTCGTTACGCTCGCGGGCCCAGAACGGCGGCAAGAACCCGACCTGGACCTCCTACGAGAAGATTCGCGATGTGATCGAAAAGCGGATATTCTCCCAGGTCGAGGATCTGCTTCCGGTCATCTCCTTCGGGTCGAAGAAGGACGGCGAGACGGAGAAGAAGCACGGCGAGTTCGTCGCACGCATGGTGGAGCGCGGCTACACCGAGCGTCAGGTTCGCCGGCTCGTCGAATGGTACATGCGCGTGAAGCAGGCCGGTTGAGGCGGATGGGAAAGTGGCCATTCACATTATTGACAGGCGCCTGAATCCAGGCGGCAAGAGTCTTGAGAACCGGCAGCGGTTCTTGCGTCGGGCCAAATCCCTGGTGCAGGGCGCCGTCAAGAAGACCTCGCAGGAACGCGACATCAAGGACGTCCTGGAGGGTGGTGAGGTCACGATCCCGCTCGACGGAATGCACGAGCCGCGCTTCCGCCGGGAGGGCGGCACGCGCGACATGGTGCTGCCTGGAAACAAGAAGTTCGTCGAGGGCGACTATCTCCAGCGCTCGGGCCAGGGCAGCGCCAAGGATTCCGGTCCAGGCGAGGGCGACAGCGAGGACGCCTTCCGCTTCGTGCTGAGCCGCGACGAGTTCGTCGACCTTTTCCTCGACGACCTCGAACTGCCCGATCTTGCCAAGCGCAAGATCGCGCAAACCGAGAGCGAGGGCATCCAGCGCGCCGGCTACACCACCTCGGGCTCGCCGGCCAACATCTCGGTGAGCCGGACGGTTCAGCTCGCGCTCGCCCGCCGCATCGCGCTCCGGCGTCCCCGCAAGAGCGAGATCGAGGAGCTGGAGGCCGAGATCGCCGCCTGCACCGACGAGGACGTTCGCGTCGAGTTGCTCGACAAGCTCGCAAAGCTCAAGGCGAAATCCAAGCGCATCCCCTTCATCGACCCGCTCGACATCCGCTACCGCCGCTTCGAGACGGTGCCGCGGCCGGTGGCGCAGGCGGTGATGTTCTGCCTGATGGACGTCTCGGGCTCGATGTCCGAGCACATGAAGGATCTCGCCAAGCGCTTCTACATGCTGCTCTACGTGTTTCTGAAGCGCCGCTACAAGCATGTCGAGATCGTTTTCATCCGCCACACCGACCGCGCCGAGGAGGTCGACGAGCAGACCTTTTTCTACGGCCCGGCCTCGGGCGGCACGCTGGTCTCCAGCGCGCTCCAGGCGATGCACGAGATCGTGCGCGAGCGCTTCAATCCGGCGGACTGGAACATCTATGCCGCGCAAGCCTCCGACGGCGACAATTCCTATTCCGACGGCGAGCTCACGGGCCTGCTGCTGACCGACAAGATCCTGCCGGTCTGTCAGTTCTTTGCCTATCTCGAGGTCGGCGAGTCCGGCGGCAGTGCCTTCGATCTCTCCGACTCCTCGCTCTGGACCCTTTACGAGCGCCTGCGCAGCAGCGGCGCACCGCTCTCGATGCGCAAGGTCTCGGAGCGCAGCGAGATCTTTCCGGTGTTCCATGACCTGTTCCAACGCCGCGAAACCAGCCAGGAGAAGGCCGCTCCATGACGGAACGCTTGTTCGAAGGCGCGGATTGGGATTTCCACACCTTGCAGCGTATCACCGATGCCTGCGAGGAGGTGGCGTTGCAGGATCTCGGGCTCGACGTCTATCCGAACCAGATCGAGGTCATCACCGCCGAGCAGATGCTGGACGCGTATTCGTCGGTCGGCATGCCGTTGTTCTACAAGCACTGGTCGTTCGGCAAGCATTTTGCGTTTCATGAGGCCTCCTATCGCAAGGGCCTGATGGGGCTCGCCTACGAGATCGTGATCAACTCCTCGCCCTGCATCTCCTACCTGATGGAGGAGAACACGGCGACGATGCAGACGCTGGTGATCGCGCACGCGGCCTTCGGCCACAACCACTTCTTCAAGAACAATTATCTGTTCAAGCAGTGGACCGACGCCGACGGCATCCTGGATTATCTCGACTTCGCCAAGAATTATGTCGCGAGCTGCGAGGAGCGCTACGGCCGCATCGAGGTCGAGCGGACGCTCGACGCTGCGCACGCGCTGATGTCGCACGGTATCGACCGCTATCCCGGCAAGAAGAAGCTCGATTTGCGCGCCGAAGAGAAGCGGGCAGGGCGCCGCCGTCAGCATGAGGAGGAGGTCTTCAACGATCTCTGGCGCACGGTTCCGAAGGGGGCCGCCAAGAGCCGGTCCGCACTCAGCGTCGAACGCCGCCGCAAGCTGCTCGGCTTGCCGCAGGAGAATTTGCTGTACTTCCTGGAGAAAAGCGCACCGCGGCTGGCGCCGTGGCAGCGCGAATTGCTGCGCATCGTCCGCCACATCGCGCAGTATTTCTATCCGCAGAGCCAGACCAAGGTCATGAACGAGGGGACGGCGACCTACGTCCACTACCGCATCATGACCAAGTTGCACGAGCAGGGCCGCATCACCGACGGCAACTTCCTCGAATTCCTGGGGTCGCACACCAACGTGGTGTTCCAGCCAGAATTCGATGATCCGCGCTTCTCCGGCTTCAATCCCTATGCGCTCGGCTTCGCCATGATGCAGGACATCGAGCGCATCGTCACCAGGCCGGAAGACGAGGATCGCGAATGGTTTCCCGATATAGCCGGCAAGAATGACGTGATGGGCGTGCTGCGCGACGTCTGGGCCAATTACCGCGACGAGAGCTTCGTCGGCCAGTTCCTGAGCCCGAAGCTGATGCGGCACTTCCGCATGTTCCACCTGCATGACGATCCCGAGGAGCGCGCGGGGATCCGGGTCGACGCCATCCACGATGAGCGCGGCTTCCGCCGCGTGCGCCGCGAGCTGGCACGGCAGCACGATGTCGGCTACATCGACGCCAATATCGAGGTCGTCGACGTCGATCTCTCCGGCGACCGCCGGCTGATCCTGCATCACCACGTCATCAAAGGCTCGCAGCTCAACGAGACCGACGCCAAGCGCGTGCTCCAGCACCTGGCCGATCTCTGGACGTACGACGTCGCACTGATCGAGGTCGATGCCAACGACAAGGTCCTGCGCGAATATGTCGTGAGCCCGCGCCCGATCACTGCTGCGGCCTGAGGCGGTTTGGTACGCGCGACGCCTGATTGGCTGAGACTCAGCTAGACGCCGGCGAAGTTGAAGCGAGCCCGCGGCTGCTCAAGTGACCAACATGGACCGTTGTATTCTAAGCCGGCCGCTTCATCGGTCTCTTCTTCATCTTGCTCGCATTCAGCTCCACCGCCGCGCGGATCAGTGCCTTCAACGCTTTCTCGTTGAGCTTCTCGCCCTGGCGAATATCGATCGCACGCCGCACGTTTCCGTCGAGGCTGGAATTGAACAGGCCCGCCGGATCCTCCAGCGCCGCGCCCCTGGCGAACGTCATCTTCACCACAGCCTTGTAGGTCTCGCCGGTGCAGATGATGCCGTCGTGCTCCCACACGGGAACGCCGCGCCACTTCCACTCCTCGACGACATCAGGATCGGCCTCCTTGATGAGCTCGCGAATTCGCCCCAGCACCTCGCCGCGCCAGTCGCCGAGCTCCTTGATCCTGCCGTCGATCAGCTTGGAGGGTGAAGCTTCAGTCGAGTCTGCCGTGCTGTGCTTCTTCGCGCTGCCAACGTTTTTCATCATCTCGCCTCGTTCACGCGTTGCTGCGGCTGACATAGGGCAGCGCAAACAAATATAGCCCGGTCGCAAGCAACGGAATGAGCGGGACGAGCGCCAGGAAGCCGATCCAGAGCGCCTGGACCTGCATGGCCATGGCGATGATGTTCGCGATGACGGCGAGCGTGAAAGCCATCGACAGCCAACGATGAATCTGTCGAATCCAGATATGCGTGCTCATTGGGACCTCCTTTTGAAATGGATCGGGATGGACGCCGACGGAGCTAGCCTGCCCGCGCCAGCAGCTCGTCCAGCTTGGCAAAGAACTGCTTCCAGCCGGCATGCGCGCCGCCATAAGCCTGCTTCTGCGTCGGGCTGAAGCCCGCCTGCTCGACACGCAAATGAGTGCCTGCGCCCGTCGGCGTCAGCGTGAAGGTCACGACGCTTTTCAGGTCGAACGCTGCATCCTGATGCGAAAAATTCCAGGTGTAGGCGAGCGTCTTTTGCGGCTCGATAGTGAGCACCTCGCAATCCAGCACGCCGCCCCATTCGCCGCGAAGATTGAAGCGGTGGCCGACGACGGGCTTGAAGTCGTTCTTCATCAGCCATTCTTCGATCAGATGCGGCTGCGTCAGCGCGCGCCAGATTCGCTCCGCCGGGGCGGCAAATTCGCGCTCGATCACCACGGAGCGCGTTTCGCTTGAGGCTTCGTTCATTGGTCCATCCTCTTCAGGAGATCGTCGAGGGCGTCGAGCCGCCTCTGCCAGAAGCCGGCCATCTGGCTGGTCCAGTCGATCAGCGGATTGAGCGCGCCGGGACGCGCGCTGTAATGGGTCTGGCGTCCCTCGTGGCGGTCGCGCACCAGCCCGGCCTGCTTCAAAGCGCCGAGATGTTTCGAGACCGCCGGCTGGGACACCCCGGATCGCGCGGTCAGCGCCCCCACCGTCTGCTCGCCCTCGCGGCACAGCCGCTCGAAGATCGCCCGCCGCGTCGGATCGGCCAGCGTCCTGAACAGGAGGTCGTGAGCGGCGGACATGGAGGATCCATAACTCATAAGTTATGATGGATTCATAACCATAGAGTTATGGATGTGTCAAGTGCGCTGCGGTCAAGTGCGATGCGAATGAGTCAGAAGGCGGCACCGGGCGCTCCCTCTAACTTCTCCCGCTTGCGCTTGCAGGAGAGTCCTGTCGTCCGCGCCGGCCACCAGCGATTGTTCAGCATCGTGGTCCGGCTTGTTCTTCTGCCAGACTCGCACCCGTTCGAGCCGCACGATTGCCGACTTGTCATCCTTCGACAGCGCAACACCGATGCCGCCGCCCTCGCAGTCGACGCCGCAGCCGAGGCGCACCTCGTTACCGCTCTTGGTGAACACGGCGTGGTTACACGAACCGCTGGAATCGAAATCGCCGGAGCGGTGACGGTACCTGAAGCCGAGGCGGAAGGAGTTGTGGAGCTCCTTGTCCTCCTTGTCGACCTCCGCGGAGATCAGCAGCTTCATCGCGGCGACCTTCTGCTTCGGGTGCCGCGCCAGGTGCTCGGCATCGTAGCGCCGCACGAAGCAGGCATAGGCCTTGTTGCCGGGCGCGCCGGCATACATGCGCGCATTGAAGGTTTCGGCTTCGGCCTTGCTGGCCTCACGGATGTCGTCGACCTCGTCGGCACGGGCGACGCTGCTCAGCGCAGCCAAAGGCAGGGCAGCAACGATGGAGAACTTCATGATGGCCTCGAGCGCGTGACAACTCGACCGCAGCAGGACAGAACTGCTGTCTGTTAGACGCAGGCGAGGCGCACCGCATTCAAGCTGCGCAAGTCGCTCGTGCGGACCATCCGGGCGCGAACTCGATCCTGTGCTTTCGCGCCGGGTCTTAGTCATCGACGGGATCAAGAAGGTTCAAGCGGTGTTGCGGTTCGATCCTTCGGAACTCGATGCTGGCGATTGCTGCGACATTGTCTCGGTTCGTCAATGTGGTAGCCTTCACAGAACGACGGCCTTGGCTGTCGTAAGCTGGGGCTGCCTTGTGAGTTTGTGGAGTCCCCCCGCAATGGGCGAAATTCGCAACTTCAGATCCGGAAATCAGGATGGGCCGCCCCCGCACGGCCCCATGCCTCGTCGTCTCGCGGCGATCATCGTCGGTGACATCGCCTCCTACAGCCGCATGATGCAGGCTGACGAGGAGGGAACGCATGCCCGGGTCAAGCGGATCGAGCGGGATATCATCCAGCCCAGCATCGTCGAGCACCACGGAAGTCTGGTGAAGACGACGGGCGATGGTTTCATCGCCATTTTCGACAGTCCTGTCGAGGCCGTTCGATGCAGCATTGTCATTCAACAAAACCTCCTCGGCCGCAACGCCTCGCTTCCGAAGCATTCGCGGCTCGAATACCGAATTGGCGTCAATCTCGGCGACGTGATCGTAGAGCCGGACGATGTCTACGGCGATGGCGTCAACATTGCCACACGCATTGAGGGCATTGCCGAGCCCGGTCAGGTCTATATTTCGGGCGCGATCTACGAGCAGATCAAGCACAAGGTGGTGTGCGGCTATGAGTCGCTTGGGGACCGCAAGGTCAAGAACATCACCGATCCGGTGCGCGTCTATCGCGTGCTGCCGGACGCAGATGCTGTCGGCAGGACGCGAGGCCGGCGCGAGAATGTCCTGATCTTCCTCCTGAGCATTACCGTCATGGTGATCGCCACGGGCGTGCTCTGGTATTTCTTGGCGCAGCCCGGCAGGATCGACGAGCAGGCCGCCACGCCAACCGCTTCTCCGGCGGCGTCACCGATCCCCCAGCCGCTGCCGCGCGAGGCGGCGACCCAGACGCCGCAACCATCTCCGTCATTGGCTGCATCGCCGTCACCGGCACCGAGCCCATCGGTGGCGCCGCCGCGCGAACCCGAGATGATCGCCATTCGCGGCGGCAGCTTCGCGATGGGAAGCAATGACGATCCGACCGAACGGCCTGTCCACCAGGTCACGGTCAAGCCGTTCTCGATCGGCAAATATCCCGTGACGGTGCAGGAGTGGAACGAATGCGCCGCCGCCAAGGCCTGCGGATTCACGGCCACCGGCAAGGACGATGCCCCGGTCAGCAATGTGAGCTGGACCGATGCGCAGCAATATGTCACGTGGCTTGCGCAGGCGGCGAAGAAGCCCTACCGGCTTCCGAGCGAAGCCGAATGGGAATATGCGGCGCGCGGCGGAACGCAGACGAAATATTGGTGGGGCGACAAGCTTCAGCCGGGCATGGCCGGGTGCAAGGATTGCGGTGATCTTGCGGCCGAGCAGCCGGCCAAGGTCGGCAGCTTCAAGCCGAATCCATTCGGGCTCTATGACATGGGCGGCGGCATCGATCAGTGGGTCGAGGACTGCTGGCACAGGACCTATCAGGGCGCGCCGAGCGACGGCTCGGCGTGGAGCAGCGGAGATTGTAGCTCTCATGTCCTGCGGTCGGGCTCTTGGAAGAACGACTCAAGGTATGTGCGGCCGTCAAATCGCGATGGTTACGACACCAATGTCCGTTACCCCACGCATGGATTCCGTGTCGCACTCAGTCCGTAAGTACTGGAGTCAATTTGATGAAGATCATTTCCTGTGTCGCACTGGCGGCGGCGATCACATTGCTCCCGGGCGCAGCCTGTGCGCAGGGCAAGGCCGCGCCCAAGGATGCAAAGCTGTACTTCATCACGCCGCGCGACGGGCAAAAGATTCGCGGTGCATTCTGGGTCCGATTCGGCTTGCGCAACATGGGCGTGACGCATGCCGGCGACGACTACCAAAACGCCGGTCATCACCATCTGCTGGTCGACGTCAACGATCCCATCGATCCCAAGGAGCCGATCCCGCAGGATAAGTCGCACTTGCATTTCGGCGCAGGGCAGACCGAAACCATGCTCGACCTTCCGCCGGGGACTCACACACTCCAATTGGTGCTCGGCGATGCCAAGCACTATCCGTTCGAGCCCCCCGTCGCGTCGGAGAAGATCACGATACGCGTCCGGCCGACCGTCTCGGCGCGGAGTAAGTGATCACCGCAGGCTGGCGTTGATCTTGTCCAGCACTGCCGAGCCCGGGCACAGCGTATCCGCCTCCAGCGAGTTGAGCGGCGTCTCGACGGTGTTGAGGTGCTCGTGCAGATCGTCTGCGTCCGGGTCGACATAGAGCAGGCCGGTGACGATTTGGCCTTTGGCGGCGTGCTTCTGCAGGAACGTCATCGCGCCGAGACGGTCGTGCGGGTCGTAATCGGCATCGATCTTGCGCAGGGCGATCTTGGTGCCGTCATGCTGCTCGACCAGCTGCACCGTGCCCGGCGCATAGTCCACCGCGATCGGATCGCGGCCGACCAGCACGTCGAGCCGGTTCACCGCGTCGTTGTGCTCCCGGACATAGTCGAAGCTCTTGGTCGAGCCGGCGTGATTGTTGAAGGCGATGCAGGGGCTGATGACGTCGATGAAGGAGGCGCCCTTGTGCCGGATTGCGGCCGCGATCAGCGGCACGAGCTGGCTCTTGTCGCCGGAGAACGAGCGCGCGACGAAGGTGGCTCCGAGTTGCAGCGCAATCGCGACGAGGTCGATGGCGTTGTCGGTGTTGGTGACGCCCTTCTTGGATTTCGAGCCACGGTCTGCCGTCGCCGAGAACTGGCCCTTGGTCAGGCCATAGACGCCGTTGTTCTCGACGATATAGGTCATGTTGACGCCGCGCCGGATCGAATGCGCGAACTGGCCGAAGCCGATCGAGGCGGAATCGCCGTCGCCGGAGACGCCGAGATAGATCAAATCGCGGTTGGCGAGGTTGGCGCCGGTCAGCACGCTGGGCATGCGGCCGTGCACGGAGTTAAAGCCGTGCGAGTTGCCGAGGAAATAGTCCGGCGTCTTCGATGAGCAGCCGATGCCGGAGATTTTTGCGACCCGATGCGGCTCGATCGAGAGCTCATAGCAGGCCTCGATGATCGATGCGGTGATCGAATCGTGGCCGCAGCCGGCGCACAGCGTCGAAATCTTGCCTTCGTAATCGCGGCGGGTGTAGCCGAGCTCGTTCTGCTTCAATCCGGGATGATGGAATTTCGGCTTAGCAATGTAGGTCATGACACGGCCTTGCGGAGCGGGGTCACCTTGAGGTGATCCTGATGGTCGCCAATGGCTTTTGCGATAAAGCGGGCGGTGATCGGGGTGCCGTCGTAATGCACGATCGGCACGAGCCGGACCGGGTCGATGCCGTTCTCGTTGACGATGAGCTGGCGCAGCTGGCTGTCGCGGTTCTGCTCGACCACGTAGACGAAGTCGTGCTCGGCGAGGAAGCTGGCGACGCTGGAGTGGAACGGGAAGGCGCGGATGCGCAGGCGGTCGAGCTGATGCCCGCGCGCTTCCAACAGCCCGATGGCTTCGTCCATCGCCGGCGAGGTCGAGCCGAAATAGATCACGCCGTATTTGGTCGGCCGTTCCGCATTGGCCTGCAGTGGCCGTGGGACCAGGTCTTGCGCGGTCTCGAACTTGCGGACCAGGCGCTGCATGTTGTCGGCATAAACCGTGCCTTCCTCGGAATAGCGCGCATAACGGTCACGCGAGGTGCCGCGGGTGAAGTAGGAGCCCTTGGTCGGATGTGTGCCGGGATAGGTGCGGTAGGGGATGCCATCGCCGTCGACGTCGAGATAGCGGCCGAAATCGCGGCCTTCCTCCAGCATTTCCGCGGTCATCACCTTGCCGCGGTCGTATTGCCTTGAATCGTCCCACTTCAGCGGACGGCAGAGGCGGTGGTTCATGCCGATGTCGAGATCGAGCATCAGGAAGATCGTGGTCTGGAGCCGCTCGGCGAGGTCGAACGCGGCAGCCGCGAACTCGAACGCTTCCGCCGGATCTTCCGGGAATAGCAGCACATGCTTGGTGTCACCATGCGAAGCATAGGCACAAGCGATGATGTCGCATTGCTGGGTCCGGGTCGGCATGCCCGTGGAGGGGCCGGCGCGCTGGATGTTCATGATCACGGCCGGAATCTCGGCGAAATATGAGAGGCCGATGAACTCGGTCATCAAGGAGATGCCGGGGCCCGAGGTCGCGGTGAAGGCGCGCGCGCCGTTCCAGGAGGCGCCAATGACGATACCGATCGAAGCCAGCTCGTCCTCGCCCTGCACGATCGCGTATTTCGCCTTGCCGGTTTCAGGATCATGCCGGTACTTCTTGCAATGGGCGGTGAAGGCCTCCGCCACCGATGACGACGGCGTGATCGGATACCAGGCGCACACCGTGGCGCCACCATAGACGGCGCCGAGCGCGGCGGCGCTGTTGCCCTCTATGAAGATGCGATCGCCGACCTTGTCCGATTTCTTCACGCGCAGCCCGATCGGGCATTTCAGGTTCTGGAGTGCCCAGTCGCGGCCGAGATGCAGCGCGTGGACGTTGGAGGACAAGAGCTTCTCCTTGCCCTTGTACTGTTCGCCGATCAGCTGCTCGATCAGCTTCGGATCCATGTCGAGCAGCGCGCTGAGTGCGCCGAGATAGATGATGTTCTTGAACAGCTGGCGCTGGCGCGGATCGGTGTAGGTCGAGTTGGTGATCGCGGTGAGCGGCACGCCGATCACGGTGATGTCGTCGCGGAATTTGGTCGACGGCATCGGCTTGGTGGAATCATAGAACAGATAGCCGCCGGGCTCGATGCCCGCGACGTCCTTGTCCCAGGTCTGTGGGTTCATCGCCACCATCATGTCGACGCCGCCGCGGGCGCCGAGATGGCCGTCTTCCGTCACCCGCACCTCGTACCAGGTCGGCAGGCCCTGGATGTTGGAGGGGAAGATGTTGCGTGGGGAGACCGGAACGCCGTGGCGCAGGATCGCGCGCGCGAACATCTCGTTGGCGCTGGCCGAGCCCGAGCCGTTGACGTTGGCAAAGCGGACGACGAAGTCGTTTACGCTGCTGATCGGCTTTTTGTCGGGCATGCTGAACCTGCGTGGGTCATCTCGATGAAATATTTCTGCATGTCCCAGGCGCCGGTGGGACAACGCTCCGCGCACAGCCCGCAATGCAGGCAGACATCCTCGTCCTTCACCATCACGCGCCCGGTCTTGAGATCCGAGGAGACGTAGAGGTCCTGGTCGGGATGCGGCGCGGGGGCCTTCAGGCGCTGGCGCAGGTCGCTTTCCTCGCCGTTATCAGTGAAGGTAATGCAATCCATCGGGCAGATGTCGGCGCAGGCATCGCACTCGATGCAGAGCGAGGTCGAGAACACGGTCTGCACGTCGCAGTTCAGGCAGCGATGCGCCTCGCCGAGCGCGAGCTTGACGTCGTAGCCGAGCTCGACCTCGGCACGGATGTCCTTCAGCGCGACGACCTTGTCGCGATGCGGCACCTTGAAGCGCTTGTCGATGGAGATGTCGTTGTCATAGCTCCATTCGTGGATGCCCATCTTCTGCGAGGAGACGTGCACCTTCGGCAGCGGGCGATCTTCGATAGCCTCGCCCGAGAGCATCTTGTGGATCGACAGCGCGGCATCATGGCCGTGCGCGACCGCCCAGATGATGTTCTTCGGGCCGAACGCCGCATCGCCGCCGAAGAAGACTTTTGGATTGGTCGAGACGAAGGTCTTCGGATCGACCTTGGGCATGTGCCATTTGTCGAACTCGATGCCGCAATCCTGCTCGATCCAGGGAAAGGCGTTCTCCTGGCCGACGGCGACCAGGACGTCGTCGCATTCGAAGGTCTGGTCGGGCTCACCCGACGGAACGAGGTTGCGGCGGCCGTTGGCGTCGTATTCGGCCTTCACCTTCTGAAAGGTGATGCCGGTGAGCTTGCCATTGTCGTGGATGAAGGCGACGGGAACGAGGAAGTTGAGGATCGGGATGTCCTCGTGGAGCGCGTCCTCCTTTTCCCAGGGCGAGGCCTTCATTTCCTCGAAGCCGGAGCGCACGACGACCTTGACGTCTTCGCCGCCGAGGCGGCGCGCGGTGCGGCAGCAATCCATCGCGGTATTGCCGCCGCCGAGCACGATCACGCGCTTGCCGACCTTGTCGGTATGACCGAACGACACCGAGGCCAGCCACTCGATTCCGATATGGATGTTGGCGGCTGCCTCTTTCCGGCCGGGAATGTCGAGCTCGCGGCCGCGCGGCGCGCCGGAGCCGACGAAGATCGCGTCGTATTTCTCCGCAAGCAGCGCCTTCATGCTATCGATGCGATGGCCGCCTCTAAACTCGACGCCGAGACCCAGGATGTAGCCGGTCTCCTCGTCGATCACGGAATTGGGCAGGCGGAATTTCGGGATCTGCGTGCGCATCATGCCGCCCGCTTCGGGATCGGCATCGAACACGGTGCAGTGATAGCCGAGCGGCGCAAGATCGCGCGCCACAGTCAGCGAGGCCGGACCGCCGCCGACCAGCGCGACGCGCTTGCCATTCTTCGGCGCGGGTCGCGGCAGGCGCGCCTTGATGTCGTCCTTGAAGTCGGCGGCGACGCGCTTGAGGCGGCAGATCGCGACCGGAGTTTCCTCGACGCGTCCGCGGCGGCACGCCGGCTCGCATGGACGGTCGCAGGTGCGTCCCAGAATTCCGGGAAACACGTTCGATTTCCAATTGATCATGTAGGCGTCGCTGTAGCGGCCTTGTGCGATCAGTCGGATGTATTCGGGAACCGGGGTGTGCGCAGGGCAGGCCCATTGGCAATCGACCACTTTGTGAAAATAGTCGGGGGCCGCGATATCGGTCGGTTTCATTCCTACCCTGTCCGCGCAGGCTCAAAGACCCCGCGGCCTTTTCTTGAGCTTGGCGGACGCTTAATGCGTCTCGATCTGGTTTCTGAATGGCATCATTGGGTTAGCTTATTAGAACGGCTCCGAAGTACAACGGCAAATTTGCGCGATCACCGCCTTTCATAGGAGCCACGCGCGCACAGCATCAACGCCGCGCGCGAGGTGCGTGCGGTGCAACATATTGCAATGCGTGTGAGCGCTAGCTGCGCGCAATGTCACTCTTCGCGAGGTCCCACATCAAGCAATAGGTGCCGACGGAGATCGGAAGCGGAAAGGGTGCCGCGGCGGGGCCGGTGAAGCGCTCGGCAATCACGGCCGAGACTGCGCCGACATGGGTGCCGTCGATCAGCACGAACCAGTCGCGCGCGCCTTCATGGCGTACCGCTGGAATTTCCGCCGTTGCAGCCGACAATTCGGGCTCGCTCTCCAGGAGGTGCATGGAGATGATGCCGTCGCGCGCGTCCGGCGCCAGCTCGTCTTGCAGTGCATCACGCCATGGCGCTGCGTTGTCGGGCCTCGGCCGCAGCCGCACCACGCCGAGCGCGGCGCCGCGTCCGGTGCCGTTGCTGATGGTGATGCGCGCGACGACGCGGAGCATGTCCTTGAAACGCGCCATGCTCTGCCGCGACCAGTCGGTCGGGCTCGCAAGCCGCGCGCGGTAGGCCGGGCTGTCGAGCACGTCGAGCGTGGCGGTCGTATATAGGCAGAGATATTTGGGATTGGCGGCATGCGCGACATAGCGCCGCGCCTCGAGGAATCCGTCGATCGCGACGCGCTCTTCCAGATGCTCGCGATCGTACCAGCGGTTGAAATCGGCCTCATCGGCCGCCTCGATGTTCATCGACGTCAGCAGCATGCCTTTCCCGGCGAGCGGCATTTTTCTTATCCTGTTATCGCGCGGTCTTCGATGCGAGGTCGGCGATCGACTTCATGACCGCGTCCCTCACGCCGGCATCATAGAGCGAATGGCCGGCTTCTTCCACGATGCGAAGCTCGGAACCGGGCCACACTTTCGCGAGCGCGTGTGATGTCTCAGGCGGGCACAACAGATCGTAGCGGCCCTGCACGATAATGCCGGGAAGGCCTGCAAGCCGGCCCGCGTTCCGCAACAGCTGGCCCGCGCTCATGAAGCTGTCGTTGACGAAATAATGCGCCTCCATGAACGGCGTTGCCGGCAGCGTGCGCCACACGTTCAGCGATGCGAGGTCCAGCCGCGTCTTCGCGGGCTTGTGCTCGGACAATACGCGCTCGGTATCGTGCCAGGCCTTTGCCGCCGGGCCATGCACGGCTGGGTCGGCATCCAGGATGCGGCGCCAATAGGCCTCCACCGGCCGCGCGCGCTCTTCGAGCGGCAGCACGCCGAGAAAATCCTCGTAGAGCGCGGGATGGAACTGCGACAGGCGCGACGTGAACGCCGCTTCGACCTCCGCTCGCGTGCCGAGGAACGTCGCGCGCAGCGCGATGCCAGAGACGCGCTCGGGATGCGCCTCTGCATACGCCAGCGCCAGCGTCGCGCCCCAGGAGCCGCCGACCACGATCCAGCGGTCGAAGCCGAACTTCTCGCGGATTTTCTCGATGTCGGCGGTGAGGTGCGCCGTCGTGTTGTGCTCGCGCGATCCCTTCGGCCGGCTGCGGCCGCAGCCGCGCTGGTCATGCAATACCGCGCAGAAGCGGTCGGGATCGAACAGGCGGCGATGATCGGGCTGGCAGCCGCTGCCGGGTCCGCCATGCAGATAGACCGCGGGAATGCCGTCTGCGCGACCGACGCTCTCGACATAGAGCTCGTGACCGTCGCCGACATCGAGCATGTCGGACGTCAGCGGCGCAAAGGGATCGGCACGTTTGGCGGATGCGGCCGCGTCGGCGTCAGGTCCCATTCTCGGATTCCAGAGTGCCGCCGGCGAAGTTGCGATAGAGGAAGCGGTTGGTCTCGCCCTCGGCCTCGCGCTCGGCCTGCTTGAAGATGGTCTCGTGCAGCGGCGACAGCGCGCAGGCCGGGTCGGTGTTGGCGGCATCGCCAGTCAGCGCGAAGGCCTGGCAGCGGCAGCCGCCGAAATCGATCTCGCGGAATTCGCAACTCTTGCACGGCTCCTTCATCCAGCCAGTGCCGCGATAGCGGTTGAAGGCCTCGGAGTTCTGCCAGATCCAGGCGATCGAGTGATTGGAACGCACGGATTCGAATTCGAGCCCGGTGATGCTCTCGGCGGCGTGGCACGGCAGCACCTTGCCGGCGGGCGAGATGTTGAAGAACTGCCGGCCCCAGCCGCCCATGCATTTCTTCGGCCGTAGCGCGTAATAGTCGGGAACGACGTAGTCGATCGTAAGCCGGCCCTTGAGCCGCTCGCGCGCCTCCTCGACGGTTTCCGTGCATTCCTCGAGCTGCCCCACCGTCGGCATCAAGGCGGCGCGATTCTTCAGTGCCCAGCCGTAATATTGTACGTTGGCGACTTCGAGCCGGTCGGCATCGAGATCGACCGCCATCTGAATGATGTCGGGGAGCTGATGCAGGTTCTGCCGGTGCATGACCGCGTTCACGGTGAGCGGCAAATCGAGCTCACGCGTCCACTTCGCCACTTCCAGCTTCTTGCGGTGGCCATTCTTGTAGCCGGCGACTCGATCGGCGAGGCCTTCCTCCACGCCCTGAAAACTGATCTGCACATGGCAGAGCCCGGCATCCGCAAGATCGCTCAGCCGCTCGCGCGTCAGCAGCACGGCCGAGGTGATCAGGTTGGTGTAGAGCCCGACGTCGCTCGCGTGCTTGACCAGCTCGACCAGGTCCTTCCGCGCCGTCGGCTCGCCGCCAGAGAAGTGAACCTGGAGCACGCCGATCTCGGCGAGCTCGCTCAACACCTTCTTCCACTCATCCGTGGTCAGCTCCTTGCCCGCGCGGTCGAGCTCGACCGGATTGGAACAATAGGGGCATTGCAGCGGACAGCGATGGGTGATCTCGAGCAGCACCGCGAGCGGAATGCCAAACGTCTCCGCCGTCGAGCGCTGCTTCTCCAGCACCGCGAGGCTGTCGCTGGCGTCTGGCGGGATGATGGAATTGCCGAGCACATCGCTCATGGCGTCTTCTCCCGGGCCTCAGTGAGAAAGCCCTTGTCGGCGAGATCCTGGAGCATGACGATGACGTCGGCGAGGATCGCCTCGCGCGGCGCGGCGTATTTCGCCGCCAGCCGATCGGCGACGTCGCCGACATTGCGCTGGCCGTCGCAAAGCTGCAAGACCTCGACCGCGATCTCGTCCGGCGCCAGCACCCGTTCCGGTGCTAGGATCACCCAGACCTTTCGGGTCTCGTCATATTTGAGCTTGGCGTGCCGCGGCAGCACGGGGCGGCTTGCCTCGCTGACGCTGATGTTCCGCGGCCCGGCCATTACAGTTCCTCTTCAGCTCGCTTTGGGCACGAAGGCGCCCGGCGGAATGTGGCCCTCGACATAGGCATGATAGAGTGCATCGAGCTGCACCCACAGCACATTGGTTTTGAAGATCAGCGCATTGCAGACCTGCGCGCGCTGCTCCGGCGTCTTGGCGTGCGCCTTGACGTAGTCGAGCGCAAAGCCGGCGTCGCGCGGCGCCTGCGCCAGGCGCCGCTTGAAGTAGCTCATGATATCGGGATTGACGAAGTCGTAGTGCTCCAGCATGCCGGAGATGCGCTCTTCGTGCAGGTTGGGCGCGAACAGCTCGGTGAGCGAGGAGGCGATCGCCTCCAGCGGGCTCTTCTCGCGGCAATAATGGACATAGGCCTCGACCGCAAAGCGCGTCGCCGGCAAAATGCCTTCCGTCGATTCCACGTAAGCCGTGTCGAGCCCGAGGCCTTCGGTCAGCTTCAACCAGCGCTCGATGCCGCCCTCGCTACCGAGATCGCCGTCATGGTCCTCGATGCGGTGGCGCCATTCCAGCCGCGTGGCACGGTCGCGAAAGCGCGAGATCACGACCGCGTCCTTGATGGGGATCGTGCTCTGGTAATAGTAGCGGTTCAGCGCCCAGGCCTGCACCTGGCCCTTGTTCAGCTTGCCGCCGTGCAAGAGCTTATGGAACGGATGCAGGCTGTGATAGCGCGTCGCCCCGATATGGCGCAGCGTCGCCTCGAGCTCCTCGGCCGAGTTGAGCTTGATGTCCTTGCCGATCGAGAGCGCGGTCATTCCTGTCAGTGACGCGGCATTCACAGCACGATCTCCGTTCCGTCAGCGGGTATTTGCCAGCCCGCCTCTTCAGTGGCTTTCCGCTCGGGTGAAGCGGGCAGCAGCGCCGGGTTCGAGTTATTGATATGCAGAAATATCTTCCTGTCGATAGAGAGATCGGCAAGCCGCGCGATCGCGCCGTCGTCGCCGGACATCGCGACATGGCCCATGCTCTTGCCGGTCTTGTGGCCGAGCCCGGCCCTGATCATCTCGTCGTCGCGCCATACCGTGCCGTCGAAGAACACCAGCGCCGCGCCATCGATCTCGCCCTTGAGCGCGTCAGTCACCTCGGCGCAGGCAGCGATGAAATAGAAGCACTTGCCGGTTGCCTTGTCCGTGATCTTGAGGCCCAGCGTATCGCCGTCGCCGGTCGCCCCGCCGGGATGCGCCTTGCCTTCCAGATACCAGGCCGATTTGCCTGATACCGCAAACGGCAGCACCTCGATTCCCGAGCGCGCGCCGTCAGGGAGCCGCGGCTCGAACGGCTCGCCGATTCCGATCGATTGGCGCCGCACGTTCTTCTCGTTCAGCACGTTGAAGATGCTGTTGGCTTTCAGGATCGCCAGCACCTTCTCATGCGCATAGACCGTGAAAGGCGAGCCCTCGCGCATCGAGAGTAGGCCTGCGACCGCGTCCACTTCGCCGTTGGTGAGGATCACGCCCGCAATCGGCGTATGGCGCAGCGCGCCTGCCCGCGGGTGCAGCTGCGGCGTGGCGTTCAATTGCTGGCGGAGGTCGGGGGAGGCGTTGATCAGAAACCAGTGCTCGCCGTCGCCGCTGAAGGCGACCGACGCCTGAGTTCGCTGAAGCTCATGGCCGCTGGCACGGGCTGCTCGGCAGCCCTCGCAGCCGCAATTCCATTGCGGCACTCCGCCGCCGGCTGCGGCGCCCAGGACGACGACGCGAAGCATGATCCGTCTCCTGGAGGGAACGCTGCGAGGTGGATCTCGGGTCGACACCGAATGCCGACACACATCGTGTCTTCCGGCAACCTATTGTGACCGAAAGATCCACCTGCGCTGAACGCAATCGCCTACCGCTTATTTGCGGGTGGCGCTCACATACATGTTGATTTCCATGCCACAGGGCACTTCGACGATTTTCGGGGCTTTCCAGGCCATTTTGGCTCTCCATTTTCGCGAAATCGGACGTATCCGCCCGCGGTTAAAGTAATGCGGGCGCAAAAGTTCGCCAGTGAAATTTTCCCGAGAAGTCCATGTTGCGCCGCGAAAAATGTCGGGGAACATCACTTCTGATGACGCTGCCTTGCGCATGGCGCATTCGGTCGCGAACCCTGTCCTGATAAAGCGGTTGTGAGTGCAGTGCAGCTTTCAATCCGGTACCGGCGACCCAAACTGGAACTCGGTAATGCCCAGATATTTCTTCAACACCCGTATCGGCGACGAGTTGATCGTGGATCCCGACGGCGAGGATCTGCGCAATCCCGATCGCGCCTGGGAGGTCGCCCGCCAGATGATCCTGGAGGTGGTGAAGTCGGAGGGCGCCCAGCCGGCCCTGCTCGAGGCCGTCATCGAGGTGACCGACGATGACGGGGAAATCGTGCTGGAGTTTCCCTTCACCGAGGCGCTGCTGGACATACCCGACCAATCCGCGACGCGGCATTAGGCGCTCGCGAGCAGCCCGGTCGGCCAATCCAATCCGCACTAGCAGCCGGCCTTCATCCCTGCGAAATCCGCATGGCTTTGCCGCCTTCCCGGCGCTAAAAGACCCCGGTCATACGGAGCATGTCATGCAAGATCTCTGGCGCCTGTCGGCCGCCGACCTCGCCACTCTCGTCAAGTCCAAAAAGGTGTCCGCCAGGGAGGCAGCTCAAGCTGGTCTCGCCCGCCTGGACGCCGTCAATCCCGCGCTCAATGCGGTGATCGACCACCGCCCGGACGACGTGCTCAAGCAGGCTGACGCGGTCGATGCCGCCATTGCGCGGGGCGAGGACCCCGGTGTTCTCGCCGGTGTGCCCGTCACCATCAAGGCCAATGTCGACCAAGAGGGCTTTGCCACCACCAACGGCTTAAAGCTGCAGCGCGACGTGATCGCGCGCGAGGACAATCCGGTGGTCGCCAATTTCCGGAAATCGGGCGCCGTCCTGCTCGGCCGCACCAATTGCCCCGCCTTCTCCTATCGCTGGTTCACCACCAATCTGATCCATGGCGACACCAAGAACCCCCGCGATGCATCGCTCACTCCGGGCGGCTCCTCCGGCGGCGCCGGCTCGGCGGTTGCAGCCGGCATCGGCCACATCGCTCACGGCACCGACATCGCCGGCTCGATCCGCTATCCCGCCTATGCCTGCGGCGTGCACGGCCTGCGGCCGACGCTCGGCCGCATTCCCGCTTTCAATCCGGCGCTGCCGGAGCGCCCGATCGGGCCGCAGATCATGGCCGTGTCCGGCCCCCTGGCGCGCACCGTCAACGACTTGCGAATTTCACTCGCCGCGATGTCGGCCCGCGACATCCGTGATCCCTGGTTCGTGCCGGTGCCGCTGGAAGGCCCGGCCAGGCCGAAGCGCGCCGCGCTCTGCCTCAATCCGGGCGGCCTTGCTACCGCGCCGGAGGTGAAGGCCGCGGTGAGCGATGCCGGCAAGCGACTGGAGCGCGCGGGCTGGACCGTCGACATCATCGAGGACACGCCGCCGATGCGCGAAGCGGTCGAGTGGCAGATCAAGCTCTGGCTCGGCGATGGCTATGAGGCGCAGCTTGAGATGGCCGAGCGCGAGGGCGATCCCGGCGCGCTGGCGTGCCTGCGCGGCAACCGCAGCAGGGTCACACCGATGGACCAGGCGAATTACGCGAAGGCGCTGACCCGAAGAGCCACATTGACCCGCGAATGGATGCTGTTCTTCGAAACATATGCGGTGCTGCTGACGCCGGTCTCTGGCGAGCTGCCGTTCCCCGATCATCTCGACCGCAAGGGCGATGAATCCTTCAAGCGCGTCTGGGAAGCGCAGCTGCCGCAGATCGCGATTCCCTTCATGGGCCTGCCAGGCCTCGTGGTCTCCACCGGTCTCGTCGGCAAGGCGCCGGTCGGCGTGCACATCGTCTCCGGCCGCTACCGCGAGGATCTGTGCCTGCTCGCGGGCGAGGCGATCGAGGCCGGCGGCGTGCCGCCGTCGCCGATCGATCCCGTGGGCTAGCGATGACTGCCATCTATGACTTCAAGGCCAACTCGCTTGCCGGCGAGGAGGTGCCGATGCGCCGCTTCGAGGGGCAGGTGCTCTTGATCGTCAACACCGCGAGCAAATGCGGCTTCACGCCGCAATATCGCGGTCTGGAGGATCTCTATCGCGATCTGTCGCCGCGCGGCTTTTCGGTGCTCGGCTTTCCCTGTAACCAGTTCGGCGCGCAGGAGCCGGGACAAGCGAGCGAGATCCAGGCATTCTGTTCGACCCATTACGATGTCACCTTCCCGCTGTTCGAGAAGATCGACGTCAACGGCGCCAATGCGCACCCTCTGTATGAGTACCTGAAACGGCAGCAATCCGGACTTCTCGGCGCCTCCATCAAATGGAATTTCACCAAATTCCTGGTGGACCGTGCCGGCAAGGTGGTCGCGCGCTACGCGCCGACCGCGCGGCCCGAAGGATTGCGGAATCAAATCGAAACACTGTTGTGAGCGAGACAATCATGAGCGACGAATTTCCAGACCGCCTGTCGGTCGACCCGAACAGCCCCTATTATAACGCGGACATCCTGGCGCGCGACGTCGGCATCCGCTTCAAGGGCATCGAGAAGACCAATGTCGAGGAATACTGCATCAGCGAAGGCTGGGTCCGCGTCGCCGCCGGCAACGCCAAGGATCGCTATGGCAACCCGCTGACCATCAAGGTGCACGGGCCGGTGGAGCCGTATTTCCGGGATAAGAAGTAAGCACACTCTCTCCTCGTCATTGCGAGGAGCTCTTGCGACGAAGCAAATCCAGGCTATTCCCGTGGAGACAGTCTGGATTGCTTCGCTTCGCTCGCAATGACGACAGCAACCACCGAAAGCCAAGCCCATGTCCGTCCGCATCGTCGACGTGCGCGAGATCACAAAGCCGATCTCCTCGCCGATCCGCAATGCCTATATCGATTTTACCAAGATGACGACGAGCTTGGTTGCCGTCGTCACCGACGTCGTGCGCGAGGGAAAACGCGTCGTCGGCTACGGCTTCAACTCCAACGGCCGCTACGGGCAGGGCGGCCTGATCCGCGAGCGCTTTGCCTCGCGCATTCTCGAAGCCGATCCGAAATCGCTGCTCGATGCCGCGGGCGACAATCTCGACCCCGACAAAGTCTGGGCTGCGATGATGACCAACGAGAAGCCGGGCGGCCATGGCGAGCGCTCGGTCGCGGTCGGCACCATCGACATGGCGGTGTGGGACGCGGTGGCGAAGATCGCCGGCAAGCCGCTGTTTCGCCTGCTTGCCGAGCGTCACGGCGTGACCGCCAATCCACGCGTCTTCGTCTATGCCGCCGGCGGCTATTATTATCCCGGCAAGGATCTCTCGATGCTGCGTGGCGAGATGCGCGGCTATCTCGATCGCGGCTACAACGTCGTGAAGATGAAGATCGGCGGCGCGGCAATCGACGAGGACCGCGTCCGCATCGAGGCGGTGCTGAAGGAGATCGGCAAGGACGCGCAGCTCGCCGTGGACGCCAACGGCCGCTTCAACCTCGAGACCGGCATCGCCTACGCAAAGATGCTGCGCGATTATCCCTTGTTCTGGTACGAGGAGGTCGGCGATCCCCTCGACTACGCGCTGCAAGCCGCGCTCGCCGAGTTCTACCCGGGCCCGATGGCGACCGGCGAAAACCTGTTCAGTCATCAGGACGCCCGCAACCTGATCCGTTACGGCGGCATGCGCCCCGACCGCGATTGGCTGCAATTCGACTGCGCGCTGTCCTATGGCCTGTGCGAATACCAGCGCACGTTGGAGGTGCTGAAGACCTACGGCTGGTCCCCCAGCCGCTGCATCCCGCATGGCGGCCACCAAATGTCGCTCAACATCGCGGCCGGTTTGGGCCTTGGCGGCAACGAAAGCTACCCCGACCTGTTCCAGCCTTATGGCGGTTTCCCGGACGGCGTCCGCGTCGAGAACGGCCACATCACCATGCCCGACCTCCCCGGCATCGGCTTCGAAGGCAAGTCGGACCTCTACAAGGAAATGAAGGCGCTGGCGGAGTAAGTTGGGTTGAGGCGCGACGGCGGCGCTACACAATCCGCTGTCATGCCCCGGCTCGATCGGGCATCCAGTGCGCCGCGGCCGATGTGGCGAGAGCGAGTTGTTCAACACCGGCGCTTGGAATACTGGATCGCCCGATCAAGTCGGGCGATGACACCGTCTTTGGGCGTGCCGTCTCAAGCCTCTTACGACAAGCGCATATCCAGCAGCCTTCGTCCTTCGCCCTTCAGTAGCTTCTTCACCGCGCTCGACGCCACGACCTCGCCGTCATTGGCGTAGGCTTCGTGGTTCTTCTCGATGTCGTCGAGGCGGTAGAGATAGTTGACCATGACGCCGGCGGACTCGCGCACGCCCTTGGGCGAGAGGTCCCCTAACCAGTTGATGCGCTCGAGCCTGGCGCCATTGCCGAGATGGAAGCGGGCGACGGAATCGATCAGCTTGCCCTTCGGCGTGCGCGCCTTCAGGAAATAGTGTGCCGCGAGCGGTTCCAGAACGCTGCGGAGCAGCGTGGTCGTCTCAGGGTTCTCGAACCATTTGGGATCGTCGAGACGCTTCAACATCTCACGGTCCTCGTCCGATAGCGGCAGCTCCTTGTCCTGCTTCACCCATTGCATGAAGCCCGGCACCGGCGACAGCGTCACGAAAGTGTCGAGCTTCGGCAGCTCGCGGCGCAGCTCCTCCACCACCTGCTTGATCAGGAAGCTGCCGAAGGAAATGCCGCCCAGTCCGCGCTGGGTGTTGGAGATCGAATAGAACACCGCGGTGCGCGCGCGCTCGATCGGCAGGTGCTGGCGATCGACCGCAAGCAATGGCGCGATGGCCCCCGGAATGGTCTCGGTCAGCGCCACCTCGACGAAGATCAGGGGTTCGTCGACCATCGCGGGATGAAAGAAGGCGTAGCAGCGGCGGTCGACCGGATCGATGCGGCGGCGCAGATCGTCCCAATCGGAGATCTCATGCACGGCTTCGTAACGGATGATCTTTTCGAGGATGTTGGCCGGAGTCGACCAGTCGATCCTGCGCAGCACGAGAAACCCCCTGTTGAACCACGAAGAGAGAAGATGCGAGACGTCGCGGTCGAGCGCGGCGAGATCGGCGTGCCCGTTCATCATGCCGAGCAGGTCGGCGCGCATGCTGACGAGATCGCCGGTGCCGCCCGGCGCGCGGTTGAGGCGGCGGATCAGCTCCTGCCGCCGCGGCTCGGAAGCGAAATGCAGCGAGCTCGCGTCTTCGTCGGTGGGCTTGGCGCGCCATTTCTCGATCGCCCGGGACAGCCGTTCCCGATCCGGGCCGAAATCGCGCACCAGCGCCTCGAAGAAGGCACGGCGTCCGGCCGCATCCAATTCCCGGTAGAGGTCGAGCACCTCGCGCGCCATCGCGGTGCCCGAGGCTTCGCCGCGGCCCGAGAGCAGCGCGTCACAAAGCGCGATCAGCCCGGCGGCATCGCGTCTGGTGTCCAAGCCGTCGCTGCGGCGAAGCAGGGTGCGGCCGCGCTCGGAGATGGTGGCGAGCAGGTCGGAGAAAAAGGCGTTGGCCATCGGGGCTTTCGTGTCAGGTTTGTGCGACGCGGGAGCTTACATGGGATTTAGGCGGAAGCCGATCACAATCAAGCAGGGGAATGCGGCATCTTTAGACGGGCCGTGCGGTCGAGGAATGGCGGCATGCCGGTGGGATTTTCGTATGGGGGGTAGTGCTCACCCCAAAGCCGCGCTGTCATGCCCCGGCTTGACCGCGGCATCCAGTACGCCGCGGCTTCTCGGTTCTAGCCGCGCCGCCTCGGCGTACTGGGTCGCCCGGTCAAGCCGGGCGACGACACGGAGTGTGTTGCAAACTCCCTCGGTGTCCGTCCCGTGACTTGGCGAAACGCCGCCGAGAACGCCGGCACGCTGGCATAACCCAGCTGGGTCGCGAGCTGCTTCACCGACACGCTGGCATCGGTCGACAGCCGCCGGATCGCCGCGGCGATGCGGGCGCGCTGGCACCAGCTCTTGAAGCTGAGCTGCGTTTCCGTCGAGAACAGCCGCGACAGCGTGCGCGCGGAGGTTCCGACCTCGCGCGCCAGCGTGTCGATGTCGTGCAGGCCGGTGGGATCGTCGAGCACAATCATCGCGGCGCGGCGGCATCGCACTTCGCGCGGCAACGGCACGAAGGTCGCGGAATCCTCGGCCTGGTGCAATTCCAGCATCACGAGGCGAACCAGCAGCTCGGTTCGCGCCTCGGTGTTGCGGGCCTCGAACAGCGCCAGGATCGCCTGATGCAGCAGCGGCGACACCCGCACCACGAATTCCTTGGTCAGTCCCTCGTAACGCTGCTCGCGCTTGAGCCAGGGCAGGTCGAAATACAGCGTGCGCATCTCGATGTCGGCGAGCAGGTCGATGGCATGCTCGAGCCCGGCCGGGACCCAGACCGCGCGGTCCGGCGGCACCAGCCAGCGTCCGCCCGGCGTCGTCACCTGCATGGTGCCCTTGGCGGCATAGACCAGCTGCGCCTCGCGATGCATGTGCGGATCGAGCCGCAAGCCTTTGGGATAGTCGCGCGCGACCAGGTGCACGCCCGCGGTCGAGCGGTGGTTGCCCCGGACCTCCCGGAGGATTGGCGTTTCGACGACACTCATTGGCGGCATCCCATCATTCGCCCGACATATAACTGATTTCGGTGCAGGAGAGGATTCGTATGAACAACCCCAGCCGGGTCATCAGTTTCGTCAATGCCGGCCATTTCATCGACCATTATGCGATGCTGATCTTTGCCGCCGCCGTCATCATCATGGGGCCGGCGCTCGGCATGGCCTATTCGGAACTTCTGCCCTATGCGACGCCGGGCTTCGTCGCCTTCGGCGCAGGCTCGCTGCTCACCGGCTGGCTTGGCGACCGCTGGAGCCGTCGCCACATGATGCTGATCTTCTTCGTCGGCATCGGCGCCTCCATGATCGCGGTCGGCTTCGCGAACACCCCGGCGCAGCTCGGCGCGGCACTGCTCGCGATCGGCATTTTTGCCTCGATCTATCATCCTGTCGGCACCGCGATGATCGTGTCCTATGCCGATAGGCTCGGCCGCGAGATGGGGCTCAACGGCGTCTGGGGCAATCTCGGCGTTGCCTCCTCGGCGCTGGTCACCGGCGTGATCGGCCAATATCTCGGCTGGCGCTTCGCCTTCATCGTTCCCGGCGTCCTCACCATCTTGATCGGCATCGCCTTTGCGCTGACGGTCGTGCATGAGGACCGCAAGGGTGCCAAGCAGGCGGCGGCGCAGGCGCGCGTCGCCAAGCAGGACATGTGGCGCGTAATCCTGGCGCTGCTGATCGTGGTGATTGCGATCTCGACGACCTTCAACGCCGTCACGGTGGCGCTGCCAAAGCTGTTTGCCGAGCGGCTCTCGGACCTGACCAAGAGCCCGGCGCTGCTCGGTGTCATCGCGGCCGGCGTCTACGTGTTCGGCGCGATGACGCAGTATACGATCGGGCGGCTGCTCGATCGCTATTCGCTGAAGACGGTGGCGCTGCCGCTGTCCTTCATGCTGGCGCCGTTTTTGTACCTGGCCGCGAGCCTGTCCAATCTGCCGCTGATCGTGGTCTCGATCGGCATCGTCATGGGCGCGTTCGGGCAGGTCACGGTGAACGATGCTATGGTCGGCAAATACACCACGGAGGAGTGGCGCTCGCGCGCCTATGCGGTGCGCTATTTCGTCGGCTTCACCGCGGCCGGCGCCTCGGTCGGCCTGGTCGCCTGGCTCTACGAGCAGGGCGGCTTCGTCACCATGCTGCACGCCTTCGCCGCCCTCTGCCTGCTGGCGATCGCCGCCGCGCTGATCCTGCCGCGCGAGATCCGGACATCGCAGGCGGCGTGAGGTAGCCGACTCGCGCCGCGTGGCTCCGTCCCGTAGCCCGGATCGAGCGAAGCGCAATCCGGGGCGTTTCACCGCGCTGCTAGAACCCGGATTTCGCTGCGCTTCATCTGGGCTACGCACTGCGTCCGCGGCACGAACGGGCGTAAGGCGGGGACTCTCTCCACATCGTCATTGCGAGCGAAGCGAAGCAATCCAGAATCTTGCCGCAGAGGGACTCTGGAGTTGCTTCGTCGCAAGAGCTCCTCGCAACGACGGAAGATGAGGAGGCACCCCGCCCACGCACCCACGATGCCATTCTGCCAATGTTTTGCCCGACGGAGCAAGCCGTTTCGGTAAAGCCGATATTTCCTGAGGTTTCTCAACCTCATCTCTACTGTGCATGGGGTTGTTTTCGCACTTTTCGGTTTGACCTCGCCGCGCGCGGCGGAACCCGCTCCGCCTCCTGCGGGTTCTATCCCTGTCGCCCCGGCGCCGCGCCGGACAGATCAAGGGGGAATGACACCTGCATGCAGTGGAGCCTGCTCCGACCGGTCGGCCTTGTCCCCGCGGCGCTTGTCCTCACCACCATTGCGGCGAGTGCCGAGGGCGGTAAATCGGCCGGCCCGTCCGAATTCCTCCTGGTAACGCAGATCGTGTTGCTGATCGCAGTCGGCCGTGGTCTCGGCGAGATCATGCAGCGCATCGGCCAGCCCTCGGTGATGGGCGAACTGCTCGCCGGTATCATCCTGGGGCCGTCGCTGTTCGGCTGGATCTGGCCGGAGGCGCAAGCCGCGATTTTTCCCAAGACGCCCGAACAGAAGGCGATGATCGACGGCATCGCCCAGTTCGGCATTCTGCTGCTGCTGCTGCTGACCGGCATGGAGACCGACCTCAAGCTGGTCCGGAAGGTCGGCAGGGCGGCGATCGCGATCTCGATTGCCGGCATCCTCGTGCCCTTCGCCTGCGGCTTTGCGCTCGGCGAATTCCTCCCCGATGCGCTGCTGCCCGATCCGCAAGCGCGCCTCGTCGCCTCACTGTTCATGGGCACGGCGCTGTCGATCTCGTCTGTGAAGATCGTCGCCGTGGTCGTACGCGAGATGAATTTCATGCGCCGCAATGTCGGGCAGATCATCGTCGCGACCGCCGTCATCGACGACACCATCGGCTGGATCATCATCGCCGTTATCTTCAGCCTGGCCTCGCACGGCACGCTTGACGTCGGCTCCGTGGCGAAAGCCGTGCTGGGGACGCTCGTCTTCCTGGCCGTCAGCTTCACCATCGGCCGCCGCCTGGTGTTCCAGCTGATCCGTTGGGCCAACGACAATCTCGTCAGCGCAGCCGCGGTCATCACCGTGATCCTGCTGTTGATGAGCGTCATGGCGATGATCACGCATCTGATCGGGGTGCACACCGTGTTGGGTGCCTTCGTCGCCGGCATCCTGGTCGGGGAGTCCCCGATCCTGACCCGGCAGATCGACGAGCGCCTTCGCGGCCTGATCTCGAGCTTCTTCATGCCAGTGTTCTTCGGCCTCGCCGGGCTCAGCGCCGATCTCTCGGTCCTTCGCGACCCCAATCTGCTGATGCTCACCGGCCTGCTGGTCGTGATCGCCAGCGTCGGCAAGTTCGGCGGCGCGTTCGTCGGCGGCACCGTGGGCGGGCTGAATGCGAGGGAATCGCTGGCGCTCGCCAGCGGCATGAACGCGCGCGGCTCGACCGAGGTCATCATCGCGACCATCGGCCTCTCCATCGGCGTGCTCAGCCAGAACCTGTTCACGATGATCGTGACCATGGCGATCCTGACCACGATGGCGATGCCGCCGATGCTGCGCGCGGCGCTGGCAAAGCTGCCGATGAACGAGGAGGAGAGGGAACGGCTGGAGCGGGAAGAATTCGAGAAACGCGGCTTCATCGCCAATCTCGAACGTCCCTTGCTCGCCGTTGACGACAGCGTCAACGCCACTTTCGCCGCGCACGTCGCGGGCCTGATCGCCGGCATGCGCGGCCTGCCGATCACCGTGCTGCACATCGGCGAGCGCGCCAAGGAAAAGGACAAGGGCGAGGACGAGAGCCACGAAGCCGTGGTGAAGAAGGCCGCCGAAACCGTCTCCGCCAGTGGTGACGGCAATGCCGGCAGCGTCGATGTCGTTACCCGGGCCAGGCGCGCGGAGCTGGCCGAAACCATTGCTGACGAAGCACGCAAGGGCTTTGATCTCCTCGTCGTCGGCATCGACAAGGTCGCTGCCGCCAAGGATCGCTTCAATCGGAAGATCGAGGACATCGCCGCCGAGTTCGAGGGGCCGCTCGCGATCGTGGCAGCCAAGGGCAAGCACCTGAAGCAGCCGATACCCGACGCCCTCAACATCCTCGTTCCGGTTTCCGGCAGCGGCGTCTCCAAGCGCGGCGCCGAGGTCGCGGTGGCGCTGGCGCAGGCCGGCTCAGGCTCGCTCCGCGTGATCTATGTGGCGACGACGCGCGACAAGGGCGCGCAGCGGGGCACCTCCCGCGGATTGAGCCAGGAGACCGGCATCCTCAAGGACACCAGCGATCTCGCCGCCCGCTACGACGTCGACATCACCACGACGCTGCGCGTGAACCGGGCGCCGGAGGCGGCGATCCTGCGCGAGATCGACACCACCGACGTCGACCTCGTGGTCATGGGCGTCGACCGGATCGAGGCCAATCATCTCTCCTTCGGTGGCGTCGCCGCCGCCGTGCTGAGGCAGTCGAAGGCCTCGGTGCTGCTGGTGTCGAGCGGCGAGGCGCGCCAGGCGCCGGCGGAGCAGGCTTAGTGGCGTGACTGGAGCCGCGCGGACGGTGCCCTCCCTCTCCCGAAAGGGTCGGGGAGAGGGCTTTCTCCTCATCGGGACACTCCCCAAGAGGAGAGAGCCCTCACCCGCCGCGCTCCGCGCGCCGACCTCTCCCGCAAGCGGGAGAGGTTGCAGCGAGTCCGGAGCCTCGCCGGTGCACCCCAACGGCTCTTAAGGCTTCGCTTCCGCCGCCGCTTTCACCTTCACCATCTTCTTCTACGCCCGCCAGTTCTCGAAGCGCTGCACCACCACGAAGAAGGCCGGCACGAACAACACCGCGAGGCAGGTCGAGGCCAGCATACCCGAAAACACGGTGACGCCGATGGACTTGCGCGCGCTGGCGCCGGCGCCGGTGGCCAGCACCAGTGGCACCACGCCGAGGATGAAGGCGAACGACGTCATCAGGATCGGACGGAAGCGGGCGCGCGCGGCCTCGATCGCGGAGTCCAGGATCGGCTTGCCGTCGCGGCCGTGCAGTTCGAGCCCGACCTCGACGATCAGGATGGCGTTCTTGGCCGAGAGCGCGATCAGGAGGATCAGGCCGATCTGGCAATAGAGATTGTTGTCGATCTTGAGGGCGGAAAGGATCAGCATCGGCCCGAGCAGCGACAGCGGCACGGCGAGGATCACCGAGATCGGCGCGTACCAGCTCTCATACTGCCCGGCGAGCACGAGATAGACCAGCAGCATGGCGAGGCCGAACACCCAATAGATCTGGTTGGAGACCGCCTTCTCCTGATAGGACATCGCGGTCCATTCGTAGCCGGTGCCCGGCGGCAGCGTCTTGTCCGCGATCTCCCCCATCAGCTTCAGCGACTGGCCGGAGGAATAGCCCTGCGCCGGCAGGCCGATCACGGTCGAGGACGGATAGAGATTGTAGAGGCTGATCAGCGACGGGCCGGTGGCCGGCGTGATCTTGGCGACGGTGCCGATCGGGATCATGTCGCCGTTCGAGTTGCGGACCTGCATGTTGGCGATATCGCGCTCGGTGACACGGAATGCCGGATCGGCCTGGGTGTAGACCTGGAACACGCGGCCGAACTTGTTGAACTGGTTGACGTAGGACGACCCCAGATAGGCCGATAGCGCCGAGAACACCTGATCGGTGGTCACATGCAGC
The DNA here is from genome assembly GCF_023073735.1 of Bradyrhizobium sp. 160. NCBI lineage: Bacteria > Pseudomonadati > Pseudomonadota > Alphaproteobacteria > Hyphomicrobiales > Nitrobacteraceae > Bradyrhizobium > Bradyrhizobium sp. 160. Next base: position 307,356 of record NZ_JADPKD010000057.1, on the reverse strand, counting down.
GTCTGGGTCTTGACGCGGTCGATCTCGACGTTGAATTGCGGCACCGAGGAGCGGAACGAGGACTGCACGCGCTGCAACGCGCTCTGACTCTGGCCGTTACTGACCATCGCTCCGGTGATCGCTTGCAGCTTGGCGAAATCGCTATTGCCATCGCGCAGCTCGACCTGCATCGAGAAGCCGGCGGCGTTGCCGATGCCCTGGATCGGCGGCGGCGGCAAGACGATGGTGCGCGCCTCCATGATAGTCGCGAGCTTGTCGTTGAGCCCGTACACCAGCGAGCGCAAATCCTCTCCGGGTCCCTTGCGCGCCTCCCAATCCTTCAGGATGATGTAGGCGACGCCGGCATTGGCGAGGCTGGCGCTGTTGTCGAGCGCGGAGATGCCGGCGATGGTGATGACCTGCTGGACGCCGGGCGTGTCCTTGATCAGCTCGCTGGCTCTGTCGAGCACGGCTTGGGTCCGCTCCAGCGCGGCGCCGTCGGGCAGCTGCACGGCCGCGATCAGATAGCCCTGGTCCTCGATCGGCAGGAAGCCGGTCGGCACTCGCGACAGGCCGTAGCCGCCGATCCCGATCAGGACCAGCGCCACCGCGACCGAGACGGTGGCGTGTCTGACCAGCAAGCCGATCAAGCGGGTGTAGCCGCGTTCGAGCCTGTTATAGACGGCATTGAAGCCGCGGTAGAAGAAGTTGCGCTGTTCCGGCGGCACCGCCGGCCGCAGCCAGAGCGCACACTGCGTCGGCTTCAGCGTCGCCGCGTTGATGGCGGATAGAAGGGCGGTCGCAGCGATCACCAGCGCGAATTGCGAATAGATGCGCCCGGTCAGCCCCGCGAGGAACGAGGCCGGCAGAAACACCGAGATCAGCACCAGGGTGATGCCGACGATCGGCGCGAACAGTTGATCCATCGCCTTGATCGCGGCGTCGTGGCCGTTCATGCCCTGCTCGATGTTGTGGGCGGCGCCTTCGACCACGACGATGGCGTCGTCGACGACGATGCCGATCGCGAGCACGATCGCAAACAGCGTCGACATGTTGATGGTGAAGCCGAGCGCCGCCATCGCAGCGAATGCGCCGATGATGGTCACCGGCACGGTGGTCGCCGGAACCAGCATCGCGCGCCAATCCTGCAAGAACACCAGGATCACGACCAGCACGAGCAAGCCGGCCTCGATCAGCGTCATATAGACCTCGTGCACCGAGGCCTCCACGAACTTGGTGGTGTCGAACGGCGTGTCGTACTTGATGCCTTCCGGGAAGCGCTTGGCGAGCTCCGCCATCTTCTTCTCGACCGCCTGCTCGACCTGGAGCGCGTTGGCGCCGGGCGACTGGAATACGCCGATGCCGACTGCCGGCTGCTTGTTGAGCGAGAAGATCTGGCTATAAGTCTGCGCGCCCAATTCGACCCAGCCGACGTCGCGGACGCGCGTGACGTCGCCGCTGCTGCCCGTCTTGACGATGATGTTCTCGAACTGGCTGGTATCGTCCAGCCGTCCGTTGACGTTGAGCGTGTATTGGAACGCCTGGCCCGGCGGCGTCGGCGGCGAGCCGACCTGGCCGGCGGAGACCTGCTGGCTCTGCTGCTGGATCGCCTGGATGACGTCCTGCGGTACGAGGCCACGGACCTGCAGCTTGTTCGGATCGAGCCAGACCCGCATCGAATATTGGCCTGCGCCGAACACTGTGACGTTGCCGACGCCGGGCAGGCGCGAGAGCTCGTCGCGAATGTTGATGGTGGCGTAGTTGCTCAAATACAGGCTGTCGTACGTCGCGGGCGAGGTCAGGGTCACGAACAGCAGGATCGAGGTCGACCGCTTCTGCACGGTGACGCCCTGGTTCTGCACCGCCTGCGGCAGTTGCGACAGCGCGCTGGAGACGCGGTTCTGCACCAGCACCTGCGCGAAATTGAGGTCAGTGCCGATCTTGAATGTGACAGTCAGCGTATAAGTGCCGTCGGAGCCGCTGTAGGACTGCATGTACAGCATGTCCTCGACGCCGTTGACCTGCTGCTCGATCGGCAGCGCTACGGTGTCGATCACGGTCTTGGCGCTGGCGCCGGGATAGCGGGTGGTGACCTGCACCGTCGGCGGCACCACGTCGGGATATTGCGCGATCGCGAGGTTGAACAGCGCGACGCCGCCGATCAGGATCATCAGAAGCGCGATGACGTTCGAGAGGACCGGCCGCTCGATGAAGAACTTTGAGATCATGGCTGGCGGCCCCTCACTTGCAGAACTTACTTGGCAGATATTACTTGGCAGACGCCTGCGGCTGCTCGATCTTCGTTGTTTGCGGGTCGATCTTCTGACCCGGAATCACCCGCAGCAGCCCTGCGATGACCACGCGGTCCTCCGGCTTCAGGCCGCTCTCGATCACGCGCAGGCCATTGTCGACGGGACCGATCTGCACCTTGCGCTGCTCGACGACGTTGTCGCTGTTGACCACCAGCAGATAGCGGCCACCCTGGTCGCTCCCGAGCGCGGTGTCGGGAACGAGCAGCGCGGTCTTCTCCTGATCGAAGGGCACGCGAACGCGGACGAAATAGCCGGGCAACAGCACCCGCTTGTCATTGGGGACGAGGCCGCGCACCGCCAGCGTGCCCGTCGATTGGTTGAGGGTCGGCGAGACGTAGTCGAGATGGCCTTCATGCGGATAGCCGGTCTCGGTCTGGAGGCCGAGCTGGATCGGAAACTGCTTGAGGTCGGCCGGCGTCAGTCCCCGGCGAGCCGCCTCGGCGCGGATGCGCAGTACGTCCTGCTCGTTGACGGTGAAGTTCACGTAGATCGGGTCCATCGCGACGATGGTCGCGAGCTGGGTCGGGGAGGACACGCCGACGAGCTCGCCGATCGAGACCATGTGGGCGCTGACGACGCCGTCGAACGGCGCGGTCACCTTGGTGTAGCCGTAATTGACCTCGGCAATTCGGGTGTTGGCCTGCGCCTGCTGGAGACTGGCCTGCGCGTTGTCGCGGTTGGACGTTGAGGTGTCGAGTGTCGCCTGCGAGACCGCTTGGCGCTGCACCAGCTCGGCCTGCCGCCTGTAGTCGGCTTCCGCCTGCCGGAGCGAGGCCTGCGCGCCGGCTTCGGCCGCCTGCGCCTGCTCGAGCTTGAGCTTGTAGGTCTCCGGCTCGATGGTGAAGAGCTGGGTGCCCTGCTTGACGAAGGTGCCGTCTTGATAGTCGATCGATTGCAGAAAACCTTGCACGCGCGCGACGAGATCGACGCTCTTGATCGGCGCGGTGTTGCCGGTCGCCTCGATATAGCGCGTTATGGCGCGCTGCACGGGCGTTGCCACGTCCACCTTGGGCGGCGGTGGGGCCACGAACGTGTTCTTGTCCTCGCAGCCGGCGAGCAGCACAACGGCGCTTGCCGTTGCCAAGGCCCGCGCGACGTGTCTCCACCCTTCGTTACGTCGTGCGGGAGATGCGGGATTCGCGCGCGTCATTCGGTGGCCCCCGATTGCTGCCTGTCGGTGCGGCAGGCTACCAACAAATGCCCTGCCGTGGAACACCATAGCCATGGCAGTCAAAGGCCTTGCGCTGCAAACGGTGGCATGCCCTTTGACAGGTTTGTCATGACAAACGGTGACGGCCGTCGCCGTGCCGTTTGGCCAGAGCCAGGCCTTGGCGTTCGTCACCAATTCATGACGGAGGCCACGACGAACGGCACAGTGCGCAAGGCCTATGACAACAATGGCTTGAAGGATGCGCCGATCCGGACGGAATAGTCTCAGCTTTGGTTTGCAGACGATCCGGCTAGATCGCGGTCGCAGCCGCAGCCGTCCCGCGCGCATGCCACGCTGAAAGCACCGCACTTTCCTCATCGGAGCTGAGACCGACCACCGGCCCGTTGCTGGCGCGCAGCCAATGAAGCGTATCGCGCGCCGTGACGGCGAGCGGCCGTGCGGTCAACCCGGCCGCGCGCGCCGGCGAGGTGTCGCGCGTCATGAAGCCGGCGAAGTCGGGCAGGGGCAACCACAGCGGCAGCGAGCGCGGACCGGCCCAGCGCCGCACGTCATGCGCTTCCAGAAAGGCGCGATCGACCCAGGTGAAGGTGCAGGACGCGTCCAGCGCTGAGGCGCATTCGGCCAGGAATTCGCCGCGCGTGCGCACCGGTCCGATCCCGTCATAGATGCCGATGAGACGAACCTCTGCCGCGTGTACGATCCATTGCGCGAGGTCGCGCACGTCGATGAACTGAATAGCGTCCTCCGGCGATCCAGGCGCCAGCACCTCGCCGCCGCGCGCGAGCCGTGCCGGCCAATAGGCGAACCGTCCGGTCGGGTCCTCCGGCCCGGCGATGAGGCCGGCCCGGCAGATGAAGGCATCGTTGCCGACCGCTTGTTCGCAGGCGACCTTGGCCGCGCCATAGATGGCGTCGGTGGTGTGCTCGATCTCCGCCGCAATGGGCTCGCGCAGCGGCGCCTTGTCGGCGCGTTGTCCCGGTACGCGATTGTCCGCATAGACGCTGATCGTCGAAACGAAGGTCCAATGCACGCCCGGCCGCTTCAGCGCTGCGACGCCGCGGCGGACCTGGCCGGGATGACGCGAGACCTCGACGATTGCATCGAACGTCTCGCCGGTCAGTGGCGCAAGACCCTCCGCGACGTCGCGATCGATCCGGATGAGGCGCGCGCCGGGAGCGATTGGGCCGGCAAGACCGCGGGCCGCGCAGCTCACGTCATGGCCGGCAGCGCAAGCATGGTTCGCAATCGCCCGGCCCAGAAACTGGCTGCCGCCGAGAATGAGAATGCGCATGGATCGGTCCGAACGCCGATGAGATCGAGATACTACAACGTTGGGTAGCGGTTGCAACCGAACCCTCAGCGCGCCCTGATCTCGGCATATTTCGCCATGGCCCGCTCGAACTTCCGATTGAACAGCCACATCGCAGCGAGAATCTCGCGGAAGCTGGCCGAGCTTCGCGATCGATCGGCCTGCCCGAACGCGAAGATGCTGTTGTTGCGCAGGTGCTTCATGACCGTTGGACTGGACACCCGGTAATTCAGGAGATCCCCCGACTTGAGCGCGGATCTGGTCGGGGTGGGCACGATCTGGATCAGCTCGAACAGCTTCATCTGGTCGATCGGGTCGGGCAGCGTCTTCACGATTCCCGGAATCTCCTGGAACAGATCGGCATGCGCGTTCATCAGGCCGTTGCGCACATTGGTCCAGTGATTGAAGCGGTGATCGGTGCCGCGGGCGCGCGCCTCCTCCTTGTCGTCCCGCGCGCTCAGTTCGGGATCGATCGCTGCGATCGCGCCCTTGAGGGCTTCCCATTTCCTGCGGCCGTTGCGGTCCTCGGAGGGGCCGGTCTGGAAGCTGCCCATGTAGGTGTTCGAGCGCGCATTGCGGACATTCTGCTTGCCGTTGGTCTCGGCGAAGAACAGGCCGAGGCTGATGCGCCCCGCGACTTGCGCGTGTTCAGGTGCAAGCCCCTTGGCGCGCGCGATCGCGAAGGCGAGATCGGCGACGTCCTTGAACGGCGTCGGCGAGTTTTGCGCTCCGGCGGGCGGTGCCTCCATGATGTCGAACAGCCTCGAATATTCGTCGATCAGCGGCTCGAGATCTGCATCGAAATAGGCCGGAGGAATTTCGAGCTTGTTGGGCTTTCCGATTCTGGACGGAATGGCGTCGGTGAGATCCTTGTAGGTGCTGATGACGGCGATGCGCGCCAGGTACAGCGCCTGGCCCGGCAGGTTCGGCAGCGGCTGCTTCGCCTCGATCTGGCGCCGCCGCTCGGCCAGGATGGATTTGAAATCGGCCAACGCCCGCTCGTAGGCGGCGAGCGCCTCGGATTGCCGGGACGTGAGCACGCCCTGCTGTCCGCTGGCGGGTGCCGTGACAAGGAAGGCGAGCGCCGCAAGCGCTCCGGCGGCAAGACGTCTGAACTCCATGGCCGGTTCCTGTCGATTCGTTGGCCAGGAAGATCGTAAGCATCGGACGCGCGAGCTGGCGAGCTGCAAATCTCGCTCGGCCCCGATTCTTCCTCTCACGCCGCGCGATAGTCCGGCGCCGTCGCCAGGAACTTGGTATAGGCATCCGCATCCGGCGGCGAGAGGCGCCCCTTGAGCCCGCCGCGCTTCTGGTTCTTCGCGCCGATGTCGGCCATCAGCTCGTCGAAATGACGGTAGTGATAGGGCGCGACGCACAGGCCGCCATAGACGCCCGCGGCCGGCCGTTCGACACGCTTGAAGTGCAGCATCATCTCGATGTTGTCGCGCATCTGCGCTGCCGTCGGTTGTTTGGCGAGCTGCCCGTCCGCATAGCGCACCAGCCAGTTGGCGGCGAGATCGGCGCAGAGTACGGTGCAGAACGACGAGTTGAAGCCAACGAAGCCGAGCTCGGGCAGGTCGGGGTTTGCGATCAAACGATAGAGCCGGTACTGCCCGTCGGCATCGACCAGTTTCTGCTGATAGGCCGCGGGCAGGAACGGCACGCCGAGCTTGTAGCCGATCGCGAGCACGGTGATATCGGCTGCAACGCGCTCGCCGCCGCTCATCACGATGCTGTCGCCGTCAAAATGATCGAACGTGCCGAACACCGCCTTGATGCGGCCGTCGGTGACCATCGGATAGAAGCCCGGCGTTGCGATCGGCACCGAGCAGTTGACGCCGTCGCCTTTGCGGCGGCCAGGGCCGGAGACACCGGCGCCGATCACGGAGACATGCTTGGGGCTGACCATGGGATTACTCGCAACCAATGTGTTTCGCGCGCAAGCGGCAACGATTGGCCGCAAGGCGCGGCCGCCGGAGCTGCAAGCTGATGAAAGTGGATGGGACGCGGACGCCTAGTCGTTGGCCTCGGGCGGCAGGAAATCCACCTCGTGCAGCGCCGAGATACGCACCACTTCGGCAGGGTCGGTCAGATTGTGCAACTGGTTGAAGAGCGCCTCCAGCTTCTGCATCGGCGAGACCCAGAACAACGCGCGGCAGGGCTTGTCGGACTTGTTGAAATAGCCGTGCGGGATGCCGCGGGGCATGCGCACGAGATCGCCGGCGTGGGCCTTGACCCATTGGCCGTCGAGCTTGAGGTCGAGCGTGCCTTCCTGCACCAGGATGAATTCGTCCTGGGTTGGATGGATGTGCACCGGCACGAACTGGCCGGGATCGCTGTTGGTTTCGAATGCGAAGGTGGAGTCGGTGACGGCTTTGGGGAAATAGACCTGACCAAGGATGTTCCAGCTCTTGCCGCCATAGCCCGTGCCGTTTGCGGTAATGCCCTTTTCGAGTGCAGTCATGCTCGCCTCCTGATGGATTCCGGCCGGGATGGAGCTTCGGCCACTCGTAGCGGCCTGTCTATGCGCCAAACGAAACTGCACGCGCCTATTGCCGTGCAGCACGACGGTTTTTCGGAATGCCCTTTTCGCCTCTGCGTAACTATTATAGGCTTAAAGCAATCCGTGACGCGAAGCGCGGATTACCAGCCGTCTCGCCGGCGATATCGCGAAGTGTCGCCCGGCCATTTCGTTCAGGTCTGGGGCGAGGAATGGTCCGTCTGAGTCTTCACGAATTCACGTGCACGAAATCCCGCAGCAGCGGATAGATCTCATTGTTCCAGCGCTTGCCCGAGAACACGCCGTAATGGCCGACGCCGGCCTGCATGTGGTGGACACGGCGGTAGGCGCGTACGCCGGTGCAGAGCTCCTGCGCGGCGAGCGTCTGGCCGATCGAGCAGATGTCGTCCTTCTCGCCCTCGACCGTCATCAGCCCCATGCGGCTGATGGCCTTGGTATTCACCGGGCGTCCCCGATGCATCAGTTTGCCCTGCGGCAAGAGGTGCTCCTGGAACACGTCGCGCACGGTCTCGATGTAGAATTCCGCAGGAAGGTCCATCACGGCGAAGTATTCATCATAGAAGGTCTTGATGCTGGCGGCCTTCTGCTTCTCGCCCTTGGCGATGTGATTGGCGAGGTCCAGATGCTGCTTGATGTGGCGCTCCAGATTCATCGCGACGAAGGCGGTGAGCTGTACGAATCCGGGATAGACTTTGCGCAAGGCGCCGCGGCACTGCACCGGCACGTAATTGATCAGGTTGCGCTCGAACCACTCGATCGGCTTGCTCTTGGCGAATTCGTTGACCCTGGTCGGCTGGATGCGGGTGTCGATCGGTCCGGCCATCAGCGTCAGCGTCGCCGGCCGCGAGGGGTGGTTGTCCTCGCACATGATCGCGGCGGCTGCGAGCGCCGAGACCGATGGCTGACAGATCGCCACCATGTGGGGGCGCGGGCCAAGCTGGCCGAGGAATTCGATGAGATGCTCGGTATAGTCGTCGAGCCCGAAGCGGCCTTTGCTGCGCGGAATGTTGCGCGGATTGTGCCAGTCCGTGATGTAGACGTCGTGGTCCTGGAGCAGCGTCTTCACAGTGCCGCGCAGCAATGTCGCGAAGTGGCCCGACATCGGCGCCACCAGCAGCATGCGCGGCTGCTCGCCCACGCCGTCCTTGCGAAAGTGCAGCAGCGAGCCGAACGGCGTCGCGCAGGCGATCTCCTCGGTGACGGGAATTTCCCGATTGCCAACCATCACGCTGTCGATGCCGTAGGCCGGCCGATCATAGGTGAGGGTGGAGCGCGAGATCAGCTCGAGCGCCGCCGAGAGCCGGCCGATCACCTGATCCGACGCGCCCTGCGGCACCAGGTTGAGGAATTTGAGCGCGGACGAGGCTCCCGCCCGCCATGGCGCGGTCAGGTCCATATGGTTCTGGAAGGCCTGATAATACATCGACATCATACTGAAACGCCCACCTGACCCCTTGCCATTATGCAATATCGAAGCCAAGCGGGAGCTGGACCGCCCGAAAAACTGGCACATCGCTTGCTCTTCATTTTCAAGGAAGCACGGCTCATGGGCACGCCCGCGGGCCGGGCGGGTGTCGAGATCAGGCGTAGGGAAGGGCCAAATGGCGAAGGCGACACTGACCATCAGCAGCAAGAACTACTCGTCCTGGTCGCTGCGTGGCTGGCTGCTGGCGAAATTTTCCGGGCTCGATTTCGAGGAGATCGTCACCGCGCCGGATGATCCATCCGCGCGCGCGGAAATCCTGCTGCTGTCGTCATCGATCCTGGTGCCGTGCTTGCGGCACGAGGGCGCCGTGGTCTGGGATACGCTGGCGATCGCCGAATATCTCAACGAGGTGATGCCGGACGCCGGGCTGTTGCCGGCCGACCGCATTCAGCGCGCACATTGCCGCTCGATCTCAGGCGAAATCCATTCCGGCTTCGCCACGCTGCGGGCCTCGCTGCCGGTCAATTTGAAAGGACACTTTCCCGGCTTCAAGATCTGGTCGCGCGCGCAGGCCGACGTCGACCGCGTCTGCTTCATCTGGCGCGACTGCCTGGAGACATCGGGCGGCCCCTTCCTGTTCGGCGAGCGGCGCACCATGGCGGATGCGATGTACGCCCCCGTGGTGACGCGCTTCATGACGTATGACGTCAAGCTCGCGACGCCGCTGAAGGCCTATGCCGACACCATCATGGCCATGCCGGAGATGCAGGAATGGATCGCGGCGGCGCGGGCAGAGCCGGCCGAGATCGAGGAGCTCGAGGTCGAATATTAGGCAGGTCTCGCGCTGTCTTGCCTGTTCCGGCGGCTGGGGACCGTCGCCCGGCAGGCACGCGGCTTGCCCCACCATGTCCCTGACGCGGTTAACTTTTGCCGCCGATAGCCGGCCCAAATCCAATCTTGCCCTGCGCAGATCTTGTGCGCGCGAACCGGCCGGCTCGCGACATCTAGCCGTGAACAGGTGCGTACGGGGCGCTACGGCCGATTCGGACGTGATTCGTTCGGGCCGCGTTCCGAAGGTTAAGGCGAAGCGCGGCCCCGTCGCATTTTGAAACACGGATCGCCGTCAGGCGGCCCCGCGCTGCTTCATGCGGGGCAGGCGCCAGCCGATGACGGTTGCTTCGACCGCGATGCCGGCCTCGTGGTTCTGCCAGCGTCCCTCCACATAGCGGCAGGCGAACGGCAGCTGATACGTTCCGCTGTGATCCTCGCACAGCACTTCGAGTGGCAGGCCAGCTGGTGGTTCTCCGGCGCCGTCGAATTCCGCCAGACGTCTATCGCGCGTTGCCATTCCAAAAATCTCCCCTAAACAAAGCCGCGGAAAGAACGCCCACTTCTTTCCGCGTGCCGATCATCGTTCCCCGTACGAGGGAACGGGCGCAAGCTCAACGCGAGAATGCGGTACGAGTGTGGTAGCCTCACGCGACTGCGCGCAAACGGCGCACATTGCCGTGATCGATTTGACGAGGAACCTTCATGCTGCTTCGAAGCGCCGGCGTTTGTTTCGCAATGTTGCTGCTCGCCACACTGGCGCCGCTGCCGCTGCACGCGCAGGACGTGCCCGGCATCGAGATCTGCACGGTCGAGAAGACCATGGAACGGCGCACGAGCTGCCTCCAGAGCAATGTCGACTTCCTCCAGAAGACCATCACCAAGCTCAGCCTCGATCATCAGCAGAGGCTGGATGCGGCCAATCGCCAGATCGACGCGTTGAAGACGAACCTCGCCGGCTTGCAGAAGACGCTCGCCGATCTCCAGGCTGCGCAAGCCAAGACCGCCGACGATCTGAAGAAGAAGCAGGATGCGCCGGCGGCGAAGGACGCCGCGAAATAGGCGCGGCGATCAGATGACGCGATAACGCTCCATCACGCCGCGATCCGGCTCGTAGCCAAGTCCAGGGCCGCTCGGCACTGCGACATGACCGGTCGCATCGACAACGGCGCGGCCGCCCCAGAGGCAGGCCTCGCGTTTCAGATAGAACATCTCGACGAGCCCGTCCTCGCGCGTCGCCAGCAGATGCAGCGTCGCGAGCAGGCCCGGACCGAAATAGGGGGAGTGCGGGACGATCTTGACGCCGAGCTGATCGGCCAGCGCCGCCACCTTCACAAATTCCGTGATGCCGCCGACCTTGATCACCGAGGGCTGGGCGTGGCTCACCGCGCCCGCATTCATCATCTGGCGGAATTGATATTCCGTGCAGGCATTCTCGCCGGCGGCGATATTCAGCCCGCCCTTGCTGCGAACGTCGGCGAGCGCAGCAAAATCCTCCGGCGGCCATACCGGCTCCTCCAGAAACATGGGTCTTGCGTCTGCACATGATTTCGCGAACGCAATCGCCTGCTCGCTCGTCAGCGGGCAGTTCATGTCGACCATCAGCGGAATGCTGGGCCCGATCGCCTCGCGTGCGGCGAACACGGCGGGTAGCGTGGTCTCGTGCAGCTTGATGGCGCCATAGCCGAGCGCCAGCGCCTTCCTGCATTCGCTAGCGATGGCCTCGGGCGATCCGATCCGTAAGAGGCTCGCATAGGCCGGGATGGCCGTGCGTCTGGTTTCGCCGAGCAGGCGGTGGACCGGCACGCCCTCGATCTTCGCGGCAAGGTCCCACAGCGCGATATCGAGCCCGGAGATCGCGAACATGGTGATGCCGTAGCGGCCGAACAGATGCAGATTGCGCTGGATATGCTCCATGACCCCAGGGATGCCGGCCGCATCAGGCACCTTCAGCCCGCGCGCCTGCTGTGAAATCATCTCCTCGACGGCGCTGCGCGTGGTGCGGGGGCAGACATAGGCGAAGGCATCGCCCCAGCCGGTCAGCCCGGCATCGGTCGTGACCTCGACCAGCACCATGTCGAGGGCTGTGATTGCGGAAGCGCCCTGGCGGAAGCTGGCGACACCGGCGTCATAGGGGATGCGGATATGGTGCGCCCGCACATCGGTGATTTCCATGACGCGGTTCCTCCGTGCTTTCTCGTGAGCGGTTTCAGGCAGTGTAGCCACGAACGCGAGGGCGTTGCCAGTGGCCATTCCCGGACTATCCTCATGCGAGGACAGCAACGCCGATCAAGCGAAGCGGGCATGACCGGCGCATCATCGCCGCGTTTCGAACGAGGGCCTGAATCGCCATGAATCCAGCCCAGCGCGCGCTCTGGTATGTCGAGAGCCATCTGGCCGAGCCGATGACGCTCGACGAGATCGCGGAGATATCCGGCGTGTCGCGGTTCCACGTCGTGCGTGCGTTTGCTGCAGCCACCGGGCTTCCGGTGATGCGTTACGTGCGCGCGCGACGGCTGACGGAAGCTGCGCGCAGTCTTGCCAACGGTGCGCCGGACATCCTCTCACTGGCGCTGGAGGCGGATTACGGCTCGCATGAAGCATTCACCCGCGCGTTCCGCGACCAGTTCGGCACCACGCCCGAAGCGGTGAGGGCGGCAACATGCGTCAGCCACCTCAAGCTCCAGGAGCCGATCCTCATGGACTCCACCATGCTCGACCATCTCAAAGCCCCGCGTTTCGAGACCGCAAAGGCCTTCCTGGTCGCGGGTCCTGCCGAACGCATCTCCTGCGACAATGGCGCCATCATCCCCGGCCTGTGGCACCGTTTTCACCAGGAGGTCGCCGACATTCCCGCCCGCGTTGGTAATGTCGCCTACGGCGTTTGCTGCAATGGCGATGATGCCGGCAATTTCGACTACATCGCCGGCGTCGAGGTCGCCGATTTCTCGGACCTGCCGCGTCGCTTCGGCCGCATCCGCATCCCCGAGCAGCGCTACGCGGTCTTCACCCACACCGACCACGTCGCCTCGATCCGGCGCACGGTCAACACGATCTGGAATCAGTGGCTGCCGGCATCCGGCCTCAAAGCCGCAGACGCGCCGTCCTTCGAGCGCTACGATGAGGCGTTCGATCCTGCAACCGGAAATGGCGGCTTCGAGATCTGGGTGCCGGTGAAGGCGTAGGGCTTCCGCAACGCTGGCATACCATCCCGCTTGCTTGGCAAGCGCCGGTGACTTTGTCATAACCGCCGGCAAATCTTGCGTGTGGGGCCCGTGCCGGACATCCCGTGCAAGTCATAACAAGCAGCCGGGAGGGTCCCAACATGTCCAACGTCCGCGTTCTCGCCACCGACCTCGAATTTCCAGAAGGGCCGGTCGTGATGCCGGATGGTTCGGTCGTCCTGGTAGAGATCCGCGGCCAGCGCCTGACCCGCGTTCATGCCGATGGCCGCAAGGAGATCGTCGCGAAGGTGCCGGGCGGCCCAAATGGTGCTGCGCTGGGTCCCGACGGCAAGATCTACATCTGCAACAATGGCGGCTTCTCCTGGATCCCGACCCGCAACATGATCATGCCGGGCCCGCAGCCCGACGACTATCTCGGCGGCTCGATCCAGCGCGTCGATCTGCAATCCGGCAAGGTCGAGACCGTCATGACCAAATGCGGCGAGCACGATCTGCGCGGGCCCAATGATCTGGTGTTCGACAAGCAGGGCGGCCTGTGGTTCTCCGATCTCGGCAAGCGCCGCGCGCGCGAAATGGATGTCGGCGGCATGTATTACCTCAAGCCCGGCATGAAGGAGATCGTGGAAGCCGTGCACGGCGTGTTGCCGGCCAACGGCATCGGCCTATCGCCGGACGAGAACACCGTCTACATCGCGGAGACGCCGACGGCTCGGCTCTGGGCCTATGAGCTCTCGGCGCCGGGCACGCTCAAGCCGCGCGAGGTGATCTATCGCGGCGAACGGGGCAAGCCGATCTGCGGCCTGGGCGGCTACCAGATGTTCGACTCGCTCGCGGTGGAAGCCAATGGCAATGTCTGCGTCGCCACCCTCGTCTCCGGCTGCATCTCGGTGATCGCGCCCGACGGCACCCTGGTGGAGCAGGTGCCGACCGGCGACCGCGTCACCACCAACATCGCCTTCGGCGGCCCCGAGCTGAAGACCGCCTACATCACGCTATCGGGCAAGGGCGAACTGATCGCCATGGACTGGCCGCGCGGCGGTTTGCCGTTGAATTTTTTGAACAAGTGAATGTATCTGTGCCGATACATCCGTCGTCATTCCGGGATGCGTGCGCCAGCACGCAGGCCCGGAATCCATCGGGCCTCAGAGTTTGTGGTTGAATGGATTCCGGGCTCGCGACTTCGTCGCGCCCCGGAATGACGGCGGTCATTGTGGAGTGAGAAATGCCCTGGCCCGATCCCATCACCCTGCATGGACAGCACGCCCGTCTCGAGCCGCTGTCGCATCAGCATCTCGAGGGGCTGGTCGAGGCCGTCAAGGACGGCGAGCTGTCGAAGCTCTGGTACACCGCGATCCCGCTGCCCGAGAACATGGGCAAGGAGATCGACCGCCGCTTGGGGCTGCAGGCCGCGGGCTCGATGCTGCCGTTCACCGTGTTCGACGCCGCCGGCAGGATCGTCGGCATGACGACCTACATGAACATCGACGCCGCCAACCGCCGCGTCGAGATCGGCTCGACCTGGTATGGCAAGAGCGCGCAGCGCGGCCCGCTCAACACGCAATGCAAGCTCCTGCTGCTGCGGCACGCCTTCGAAACCCTGAACTGCATCGCGGTCGAGTTCCGCACGCATTTCTTCAACCACCAGAGCCGCCGCGCCATCGAGCGCCTGGGGGCCAAGCAGGACGGCATCCTGCGCAGCCATCAGGTCGCGCCGAACGGCAGCTTGCGCGACACCGTGGTCTACAGCATCACCGCGGCCGAATGGCCGACCGTACAGGCGCATCTCGAATTTCAACTCAACGACAAGCCGCGCTAGTTATGATGTACACTGGTCTTGCGGTGCGCTCGATCACCTCTCCCCGCCGGAGAAGTGATCGCGAGCGCCGCTGCACTTTACCCAATTTCACGACACCCTAGGGCGGCTGAGGCACCATGGACAGATTTGATTATGTAATCGTCGGCGCGGGTTCCGCCGGTTGCGTGCTCACCAGCCGGCTCAGCGAAGACCCCAACACCAGCGTCTGCGTGCTGGAGGCAGGTCCTTCCGACTGGCATCCCTACATCCATTTGCCGGCGGGCTTCATCAAGACCTTCCACATGAAGAGCATCAACTGGGCCTACCAGCAGGAGCCGGGGCCCTGGACCGGCGGGCGCAGCATCTACGCGCCGCGCGGCAAGACGCTCGGCGGCTCGTCCTCGATCAACGGCCACATCTACAATCGCGGCCAGCGCATGGATTTCGACACCTGGGCGCAAATGGGCAATCGCGGCTGGGGCTATGCCGACGTGCTGCCGTACTTCCGCCGCCTGGAGAAACGCGTCGGCGAGGGTGAGGACACCTATCGCGGCCGCGAGGGCGGTCTCACCGTCACCACCATGGATTGGCGCGATCCGCTCTGCGAAGCCTTCATGGAAGGCGCAGTGTCGCTCGGGATCCCCCGCAATCCCGATTACAACGGCAAGACCCAGGAGGGCGTCTCCTACTGCCAGCGCACCATCAACAAGGGTTTGCGCGTTTCCGCCGCGACCGCATTCCTCAAGCCCGCGATGAAGCGGCCCAACGTGCATGTGCACACCCATGCGCACGCCACCGAAATTATCTTCGAAGGCAAGCGCGCCGTCGGCGTGCGGTATATGAAGGGTGGCCGCGGCGGCACGCCGGTCGAGGTGCGCGCCAACAAGGAAGTGATCCTCTCGGGCGGCGCCTATAATTCGCCGCAGCTGCTGCAGCTCTCCGGCATCGGCTCGCCCGATCTGTTGCAGGCCCACGGCATCAAAGTGCGCCACGCGCTCCCCGTCGGCGAGGGCCTCCAGGACCATTACGCCCCGCGCACGGTCGCGCGCGTCAAGGACATCAAGACCATCAACGAGCTTCGCCGCGGCTGGCGGCTCTGGGTCGAAGCAGCGAAATGGGCGACGGCACGCCGCGGCCTGCTCTCGCTGTCGCCGACCATGGTCTATTGCTTCTGGCATTCCGGAGAGACCGCAGAGAGCTCCGATCTCCAGCTTACCTTCACGCCGGCCTCCTACAAGGAAGGCGTGCAGGGCCAGCTCGAGGACGAGCCCGGCATGACGGTCGCCTCTTGGCAGCAGCGCCCGGAAAGCCGCGGCTATGTGCGCATCCGCTCCAGTGATCCGTTCGCGCCGCCGATCATCCAGACCAATTATCTTGACGCCGAGCTCGACCGCCGCGTCATCGTCGCCGGCATGAAGCTCGCGCGCAGACTTCTCAAGTCCGCGCCGCTGTCGCCTTATTACGCCTACGAAGATTTCCCCGGCCCCAACGTCAACACCGACGAGGAATTTTTGCACGCCGCCACCCAGCGCGGCACCACCACTTTCCACCCCGGCTGCACTTGCCGCATGGGTCCGGCGGATTCCACCTGGGCGGTGGTCGATGACCAGCTCCGCGTCCACGGTCTCGAAGGCCTGCGCGTCATCGATGCCTCGGTCATGCCGCGCATGATCTCGGCGAACCTCAACGCCTCCACCATGATGATCGCCGACCGTGCCTCGGACCTGATCCGCGGCAAGCAGCCGATGGAAGCCGCGCGGATACCGGAGGCGGCGGTCGCCTAGGAAGGTCCCGTGCCCCGACGCAGCGCGGCGCTCTCTAGGCGATGCGAAGCATCGTCCGGGAGCGGTGCGTTGCAGAGCCGGGGGCCCATCTCACCACCGATCTCAACGCGGCTCCGGGGTCCCGCTCTGCGCAGCAGCGTCGCACGCTGCAGCGCGTCCGGGACACGTGTTCGTTGCAACTCGCTACGTCGGGCAAAACACCCTGCGGCGCTGTCAATCCCTCCCCGCAAAAATATTCCACTTTACCGAAATTCGGAATTGCGGCATAAGTCGAGACAGCCCGGCCCGATGATGAGGGGCGTCTCGCCTGTCGTTCGAAACGCGGGCCGGGTTGCGGTGGACGCGGCAGCGTCGGCACGCGAGGTCAAGGGCAGGGCGGATTGCTCTCCGTGAGCCCGAGGCCGCGTGCGGACGAGCGGCGCTGTCAGGTTCGTCTCGCCAGCATTCTTCCGGCAACGTCGACAACGCCGGAGGATCATGCGGCGAAAAGCGGGCCGTGCGTACGGCAAAACCGTGTGGTCCTGGCCGTCGTTGCTACGGTCAAGCCCTGGCGAATGCGGCATGCGCGTCAACCGGCGCGGTGTCGGCGACTTTCGCTGGGGTGAGGGAGGCCAGAAGGAATTCGGCTCCCGGGAGAGCGCGGCATAAGCCGTCCAACCACTGCGCAGGGAAGGCCGTGTGTTCGGCTTCACCTGTATGCCGCTGTGCAGTTTTTCTGCGTGTGCCTTCGCACAGCGGACCGTGGGTGCCAGCCGGCATCCGGCCTTCCCTGCGCCCTCTCGGCTTTGAGGGTGGAGCGACGAAGCGAAGCTTGGGCGAACGCGCCGCGAGGCGGCGGACGTGTGTCTGCAACGCAAATGCGAATTGGAGAACGACGCCGATGCCGCTTGCTCCGTCATTGCGAGCGCAGCGAAGCAAATCCAGACTGCCTCAACGGAAAGATTCTGGATTGCTTCGCTGCGCTCGCAAGGACGATGGGGAGGCAGTGGTGCGTCATACTGTACGCGCGTGCCCCGGACGCAGCGCAGCGCTTCTTCAGCGATGCGCTGCTGAGCCAGGGCCCATGTCTGCGTATTGCACCGTGTCCCCTCTGGGTCCCGGCTCTGCGCAGCAACGCACCGAACGATGCTTCGCATCGCCGGGAGCGTTGCGGCGCGTCCGGGACACGAGAACCTCTACACTTCCCGCCGGCTCAGGAACGCCAGCCGCTCGAACAGGTGCACGTCCTGCTCGTTCTTGAGCAGCGCGCCGTGCAGCGGCGGGATCAGTTTGCGCGGGTCGCGCTCGCGCAGCTGCTCGGCGCTCATGTCCTCGTTGAGCAAGAGCTTGAGCCAGTCGAGCAGTTCGGACGTCGATGGCTTCTTCTTCAAGCCGGGCACCTCGCGCACCTCGAAGAAGATGCGCAGCGCCTCTTCGACCAGGCGTTTCTTGATGCCGGGGAAATGGACGTCGACGATGCGGCCCATCGTGTCGGCGTCGGGGAATTTGATGTAGTGGAAGAAGCAGCGGCGCAGGAAGGCGTCCGGCAGCTCCTTCTCGTTGTTGGAGGTGATCATCATGATCGGGCGCTGCTTGGCCTTGATTGTCTCGCCGGTCTCGTAGACATGGAATTCCATGCGATCGAGCTCGAGCAGCAGGTCGTTGGGGAATTCGATATCGGCCTTGTCGATCTCGTCGATCAGCAGCACCGGGCGCTGCTCGCTGGTGAAGGCCTCCCACAGCTTGCCGCGCTTGATGTAGTTCCTGATGTCGGAGACGCGCGCGTCGCCGAGCTGGCTGTCGCGCAGGCGCGACACCGCGTCGTACTCATAGAGGCCCTGCTGCGCCTTGGTGGTGGATTTGATGTGCCAGGTCAGCAGCGGCGCATTCAGCGCCTTCGCAACTTCCTCCGCCAGCACCGTCTTGCCCGTGCCGGGCTCGCCCTTGATGAGCAGCGGGCGCTCCAGCACGATCGAGGCATTGACGGCGACCTTGAGGTCGTCGGTCGCAACATAGTCCTTAGTGCCGGTAAATTTCATTGGGTGTCCTTAGGTAGTTGTCAGCGGGGGGCGCCGGCCCCGGCCGCGACAAAGGAACGGCCGCACATAGCGGCCGTTCCTGGTTCGGTCAGGCTTTCAGACCCGTTTTATCAGCGAAAGGATGACGAGCACAATCACTGCCCCGATCGTCGCGTCCACGATGGCGCCGACCGTGCCGGTGGCGAGCGCAATATGCAGCTGCGGCAGCACCCAGCTCGCGACCAGCGCGCCGATGATGCCCACGACCATGTTGCCGATCAACCCCAATCCCGCCCCGTGGACAATCTTGCCCGCCAGCCAGCCTGCGATCGCGCCGATGATGAGCGCGGCGACAATTCCCATTGCAAACGTCCCCAAGACGGCCCCGTATGGCCGGCAATTCTAGAGCAAAAAGCCACCCGGTCCAGCGTGCCGCGGCGTTCTCCGCCCCTTGACGTTCGGCACCCGACGGGCAATCTGTCACCCATGTTCCTGCAATTCTTCACCTCTCTGCGCGACGCGCAGGTCCCTGTGACGCTGCGCGAATACCTCACGTTGATTGAGGCGCTCGACGCTGACCTCGCGGACTACACGATCGAGAACTTCTACTATCTGTCGCGCGCCTCGCTGGTGAAGGACGAGCGCAATCTCGACAAGTTCGACCGCGTTTTCGGCACGGTGTTCAAGGGGCTGGAAAACCTGCTCGACGCCATGGAGAGGGCGGAGATCCCCGAGGAATGGCTGAAGAAGCTGGCCGAAAAGTATCTCACCGAGGAAGAGAAGAAGCAGATCGAGGCCATGGGCTGGGACAAGCTCATGGAGACGCTGAAGAAGCGCCTCGAGGAGCAGAAGGGCCGGCACCAGGGCGGCAGCAAATGGATCGGTACCGCCGGCACTTCGCCGTTCGGCGCCCACGGCTACAATCCCGAAGGCGTGCGCATCGGCCAGGAGAAGAACCGCAACAACCGCGCCGTGAAGGTGTGGGACAGGCGCGAGTTCAAGGATCTCGACGGCAACGTCGAGCTCGGCATTCGCAACATCAAGGTGGCGCTGCGCCGCCTGCGCAAATTCGCGCGCACCGGCGCGCCGGACGAGCTCGATCTCGACACCACGATCCGCGAGACCGCCAATCACGGCTATCTCGACGTCCACATGCGGCCCGAGCGGCGCAATGCGGTGAAGCTTTTAGTGTTCTTCGACATCGGCGGCTCGATGGATGCGCATATCGAGCAGGTCGAGGAGCTGTTCTCGGCGGCGAAGAGCGAGTTCAAGCACATGGAATATTTCTACTTCCACAACTGCCTCTACGAAGGCGTGTGGAAGCAGAACAAGCGCCGCTTCACCGACCGCACCCCGACCTGGGACGTGCTGCACAAATATCCGCACGACTACAAGGTCGTGTTCGTCGGCGACGCCTCGATGTCGCCTTACGAGATCATGGTGCCGGGCGGCTCGGTCGAGCACGTCAACGAGGAGCCCGGCTCGGTCTGGCTCGACCGCATCATCCGCACCTATCCGCATGCGGTGTGGCTCAACCCGGTGCAGCAGAAGCATTGGGACTATTCGGAATCGACCACCATCATCAAACGCATCTTTGCCAATCGCATGTATCCGATCACGATCGAGGGGCTGGAAGGTGCGATGAAGGAATTGACGCACTGATGCGATCCACCGTCATTCCGGACGGCCGCAGCGCGGCCGATCCGGAATCTCGAGATGGCGTGTGAGGATCGAGATTGCGGGTTCGATGCTGCGCATCGCCCCGGAATGACGGAAGAGAAGAAGGGAACAAACATGCCCCAGACCATCACCCGCGGCATCAAGGCGCTGATCGACGAGGCCAATGCCGAGATCGAAACGCTCTCCGCCAAGGAGGCCATCGAGATCTCCAAGAACGGCGATGTCGTCATCGTCGACATCCGCGATCCTCGCGAGATCGAGCGCGACGGCCGCATTCCCGGCGCGTACGCCTGCACCCGCGGCATGCTTGAATTCTGGATTGATCCGCAGAGCCCCTACGCAAAACCGATCTTCCAGGAGGACAAGAAGTTCGTCTTCCATTGCGCCGGCGGCTTGCGCTCCGCGCTCGCCGCCAAGACGGCGCAGGACATGGGCCTCAAGCCCGTCGCCCACATCGCCGGCGGTTACGCCGCCTGGCGCGATGCCGGTGGGCCGACCGAGCAATGGGTGTCGAAGAAGAAGGGGTGAGGGCCTCGCTTTCTCCACTCGTCATTCCCGCGCAGGCGGGAAATCCAGTACGCCGCGGCCTGTCGGTTGAATCACGGCCGTCTCGGAGTACTGGATCGCCCGGTCCCGGCTCTGCCAAGGCTATGCCGAGGCCCAGGAGTGCTCGGCCCGCCGAAGCCTTGGCGAAGGCGGCAAGCCAGGCGATGACAGCGGAGACGCTGCATCGTCCTCGCTCGCGCGACGCGCGCCCGGAATGACCACAAGGAAGGACCTCGCATGACCGCCACTGACCCCCTCGTCTCCACCGAATGGCTCGCCGCCCACATCGACGATGCCAACGTCAAGGTCCTCGACGCCAGCTTCAAGCTGCCCGGCGTGCTGCCGCTGCCGAAGGACGACTATCTCGCCGCGCATCTGCCGGGCGCCGTGTTCTTCGACGTCGATGCGGTGTCGGATCATTCGAACCCGTTGCCGCACATGTTTCCGAGCGCCGAGCAGTTCGGCCGCGACGTCGGCAATCTCGGCATCTCCAATGCCGATACGGTGGTGATCTACGATGCCGGCGGCTGGGTCGCGGCGCCGCGCGCGTGGTGGATGTTCCTGTCTTACGGCCACAGCAATGTGCGCATCCTCAACGGCGGCCTGAAGAAGTGGCGCGCTGAGGACCGCCCGGTCGAGAGCGGCGAGGTGAAGCCGAAGCCGGCGACGTTCAAGGCGAATTATGATGCAAAGCGCGTGCGCAGCATGCAGCAGCTCATCGCCAATGTCGAAAGCCGGGCCGAGCAGGTGATCGACGCGCGCGCCGCCGACCGCTTCGAGGGCCGCGCGCCGGAGCCGCGGCCGGGCATCCGCTCCGGCCACATTCCCGGCGCCCGCAACGTGCCCTACAATCTGTTGTTCGATGCGGAGACCGGCACCATGAAGCCGCTTGACGAGCTCCGCGCCGCCTTCACCGGCGCCGGCGTCAAGTTGGACGCACCGATCGTGACGAGCTGCGGCTCGGGCGTCTCGGCCGGCGTGCTGACACTCGCGCTCTATCGCTTGGGGATCACCGACACAGCGCTCTATGACGGCTCGTGGTCGGAATGGGGCCAGGCCGGCGGCCCGCCGATCGCGACCGGGCCGGCGTGACCTTACTGGCGGGTGCGTGTGGCGGTTGTTCCTAGCGTCTGCCGCTGTCCGAACGGATCGAGCTGTTGCTGCAACTGCGGAGGCGGCGGGCGCCGCACCACGCGGTGCCGCTTCTTGGCCTTCGCCTTGCGCTTGGTCGCCTTGCTGTCGGAGGCGCTGCCGCCCGTCTTTGTGCTCTCGGCCTTGGGCTTCGGCGGGGCATCCTTCACCGCCGTCGTCGCCGGGGCGTCTAGCGCGGCCATCTTGGTCGCGGCGACATCGAGCGCCGAGGAGGTCAGGGCAACACTGGAATCAAAGGCAACACTGGAATCAGCCGGTGGCTCGCTGACTGTTACGGCAGCGGCCGGCTGCGTCTCGGGGACCGATGCCATGGTGTCGGCAGGGGTGAGCGTGTCGGCGGTAACCGGCGCTGCGGCGTCCGGTGTGGTCTCCGCCTTGAGGGCTTCGGCGGTCGGAGCCTGGGCCTGAGGCGCGGCTTCAGTGACCTCCGGCTGAACGTCGGTCTCGCTCGTTGCTGCGGCCAGCGGCTCGGGCTCACTCAGCGGCAGCGCGATCGTCGGCACCTGGTCGCGCAGCGACGGTGCGGGATCGGCGGTGATCTCAGGCTCCGCCTGTAAGACCGCGAGCACGGGCTGAGCCGGCTCTGGCGCCTGCGCAAACACCTTCTCCTGCGGGCCGTTTCGCCAGGAGGGGCTGCTGACATACTGCTCATGGCTCGCCCGCAGCAGCGCGGCGGCCCCTAGGCCGAACACCAGGATGGAGGTTGACAGCAGGATCGCGGCAAACAGGAAGCGAAAGCCGGGAAGCATCGAGCGGTTGCGAATTTCCGCCCCGGCGGCCAAATGGCCAGGGCCCAAGAGCCATCTGAACGCGGTGACGGTACTGAGTGCCGCATTCGCCACGCGGGGATCGGAGCTCAAAAAGGTGACGAATCAGGCTGATTCGACCATATCGCAACGCTCGGCATCGCTTCGTTAAATTCGAGGCCGAACACCGCGGCAATTGACGGCGCGATACGATTTCCGCCCCCGTGATGCAACGGGGCAACGGTAGTCTTGCGGATCACAAATCGGCAAATCCGGCGCAAATGAGCCTGATACGTCTTGAATGTGCCGCTATCTTCCGTCATTTGGCCGTTAACGGTCCGATCGGGCTTGGGGACTATACAAGAGCGATGATGATCAAACACTTTCTGACGATATGCGCTGCCGCGACAGTCGCTGCGGCGGGAACCTCGCTCGCTCAAGCTCAGAGCTATCCGGTCCAGCAGGCGCCGGGCTATGGCGCTCCGGCTGAATATCGCCCGGGCGATCGCACGCCGAACTTCGACGCCCTGGACGAAGACGACGACGCGATGCCGCAGGCCTCGCTGCCGCCGCCCGGACCGGCGGACGATCCGCGCTACGGCCGTCCGGCCGGCGCGCCTCCGGTCTATTCGGCCGCCCCGCAGGGCCCGGTGATGTCGCCGGATGATCCGCGTTACGGCCGCCCGGCCGGCGGTCCGCCGGTCTATTCGGCGGCGCCGCCCCAGGGCCCCGTGATGTCGCCCGACGATCCCCGCTACGGCCGGCCCGCCGGTCCGCCGCCGGTGATCTATGCCAATCGTCCGGGTCAGGGCCAGGCACCGGCCAATGACGGCCTGCGTCCGCCGGAGGCCGTTGGTGGTCCCGCCGCGACCGGTACGGTCCAGGCCGGCCAGCCGCCCGTCGGCGCCGATGGCCGGCCGATGACGATCGCGTCGCTACCGCCCGAGGAGCAGCCGGATGCTGCTCCCGCGCAGCTGCCTCAGAACCTGCGCCGCCAGGAAGTCGCGTTCCAGACCAAGGAGCCGGCCGGCACGCTCGTGGTCGATACGCCACACACCTACCTCTATTACGTGCTCGGCAACGGCCGCGCGATCCGCTACGGCGTCCGCGTCGGCCGCGACGGCTTCACCTGGACCGGCGTGCAGAAGATCACCCGCAAGGCCGAGTGGCCGGATTGGCATCCGCCGACCGAAATGATCGAGCGCCAGCCCTACCTGCCGCGCTTCATGGCCGGCGGCCCCGGCAATCCGCTCGGCGCCCGCGCGATGTATCTCGGCTCGACCGTCTACCGCATCCACGGCACCAACCAGCCCTCGACGATCGGCAAGTTCGTCTCTTCTGGTTGCATTGGCATGCTGAACGAGGACGTCTCCGACCTGTTCGACCGCGTCAAGGTCGGCACCCGTGTGGTGGTGCTGCCGGGCGGCCCGTCGCCGGGAACGGCGACCGCATCCGCTGCGCCGACTCCGGGTGCTGCCGGTCCGGCTCCGATGTCCGCCCAGGCCGGTCCCGTCCCGGGCACGCAGCCGACGGTGGTGCCGCCGCTGCCTGCGCCGGTCACCGTGCGCTAAGGCGATCGCTCAAACATCGATCGAGAAACGGCGCGTGCGCTTCGGCCACGCGCCGTAATCATTTGACGCATCCTTCCCGCCACGTCCGCACGTTCGCTCGCTTGAATCCGAGCCGGGATCAACTACGTCCCGGCTGGTTGGCAAAAATGCGAGAAACACAAGATGCGAATCTTTGTTGCGGGCGCCACCGGTGCCGTAGGTCGCAAGCTCGTCCCCCTCCTTGTCGCCACCGGTTATTCGGTCATCGCCTCAACCCGGAGCGCCGCGAAGGCCGGCCGTCTCAAGGAGCTTGGTGCCGAATCCGTCGTTGCTGATGGTCTCGATGCGGAGAGCATGCGCGCGGCCGTAAAGGCGGCACGGCCGGACGTGGTCATCCATGAGATGACCGATCTCGCCTCAGCGACCGATCTGCGGCATTTCGATCGCGTGTTCGCGAGAACCAACGAATTGCGCACCCGCGGAACCGACATTCTGCTCGCGGCCGCGCGCGAGGCCGGCGCCAAGCGCTTCATTGCCCAGAGCTTCTGCGGTTGGACCTTCAGCCGCGACGGGGGAGCGATCAAGACGGAAGCGGATCAGCTTGACCCCCATCCGCCGCAGGAACTTCGCCGCACCCTGGAAGCGATCCAGTATCTGGAGCGCGCGGTGCTGGCATCGACTAGGCCCGAAGGGATCGTGCTGCGTTATGGATTCTTCTATGGCCCGGACACCGGCACGCTGTCGCCGCAGATGAGAGAGCAGCTTCGTCGCCGGCGCGTGCCGGTGATCGGCGATGGCGGTGGCTATTGGTCATTCATTCACACTGAAGATGCCGCCTCTGCGACGGTCGCCGCCATCGAGCGCGGACGCGCAGGCGAGATCTACAACATCGTCGACGACCGTCCGGCCCTGGTCAGGGACTGGCTGCCGGCGCTCGCCGAATTGCTCGGTGCCAAGCCGCCGCTTCACGTGCCCGCATGGCTCGGGCGGCTGCTTGCGGGCGAGCATATGACGGCGATGATGACCGAGGTGCGCGGCGCCTCCAACGCCAAGGCCAAGCGCGAACTGGCTTGGCTGCCGGCACACCCGTCCTGGCGTGATGGCTTTGCCGACGCCGCAAGCTCTTCCGCCGGCCAGCGCTCGGCGGCCTGAGATCATGCTCAACAACGCTGGCAGCGAGACGATGATTATCCCGATTTCATGGCGTTTCAGGCCAGCTTGCGCGGCAGCTCGCCGCCCCTGGTGAAGGCGTCGATCGCCTCGACCATCTGGCCGTAATGGATGCGCAGGCCGTCCGCAGTGGCGTAGCCGAGATGCGGCGTCAGCACGAGGTTGTCGAGCTTGCGGAAGGGATGATCGACCGGCAGCGGCTCGACCGAGAACACGTCCAAGCCGGCGCCTGCGATCTTCCTCTGCTGCAAGGCCTCGAGCAGCGCCTGCTCGTCCACGATCGGCCCGCGCGCGGTGTTGACGAGGAAGGCGGTCGGCTTCATCCGCGCGAGATCCGCAGCTCCAACCAGCCCGCGTGAGCGCTCGCTCAGCACCACATGGATCGTGACGATGTCCGCTTTCGCGAACAGCTCATCCTTGCTGGCGTAGCCGACGCCGGCCTCCTTGCACTTCTCCGGCGTCAGGTTCGGGCTCCAGGCGATCACGTCCATGCCGAACGCCTTGGCGATCCCCGCCATCTTGCTGCCGAGCTTGCCGAGCCCGACGATGCCGAGCGTCAGTCCCTCGATCTCGATGCCGGCAAAGGTCTGCCAGGGCTCGCCGGCATGCATGCGCGCATTCTCGCGGCCGATGCCGCGGGTCAGTTCCAGGATCAGGCCCATGGCGAGCGGGGCGGTCGGATCGCGCGAATATTGCGTGCCGCCGACGGCGACGCCGCGCGCTTTCGCGGCCTCCATATCGATGGCGGCGTTGCGCATGCCAGAGGTCAAGAGCAGCTTCAGCTTCGGCAGCTTGTCGAGCAGGCTCTTCGGAAATGCCGTGCGCTCGCGCATGGCGCAGATGATCTCGAAGTCGGCCAGCGCGCTCGCCGCGGCCTGCTCGGACGCAAATGGGTGGCTGAACACGGTGACGTCGACGCGGTCGGAAAGCTTTGGCCAGTCGGCGACGTCGAGGGCGAGGTTGAAATAATCGTCGAGAATTGCACAGCGCAGCCGCGTCATCAGCATTCATCCATGGCGAGAGGTGACGGCGCGAGCGGGGGCGCCCTCCTCGGAGCCGGGCCATGGTTGCGCGCAATCACGCCTGCGCGCAAGCAGCTCACGTCTTCAAAAATCCGATAGGGACGGGCTCAGAGGTCGCGGGGCTTCAGGCGGAACGGCGCGTCCATGCCGTGCTTGGCGCGCCAGGCCGGGCCGGGGCCGCGCATGTAGTGCAATTCGGGCCGGTACGGGTTGAAGGCGGTGGCGAAGAAGCGCTTCCAGAAGCTCTGGATCTCCGAAACGAATCCGGAGACCTGCCCGACGTCTGCCGGACCAGGGAGAGAGTTGGTCTCGATCATGGCCATGACGCTGTCTCGCTGTGCTCCCCGTTCATTCTGAGCGGGTGGCGCTGTTTCCGCGCGACACCGAGCTTTGGCCTGATTTATTAAAAGATGGTTTCAATTGTCCGGATCGGTGGCCGGATGGTGTCCGTTCCGTATTCAACCGTGGTGAACGGACGGAAAACATTGCCCTTTGGGGGCGGGATCGCTACATCGGCGGCAGCAAATTTCCTCAAATCGAAGGTTTCACGGGACCGATGGCGCGCCAGTTCATCTATTTCATGCAGGGCCTGACCAAGAGCTACCCGACCCGGAAGGTGCTCGATAACGTTCATCTGAGCTTTTACCCGGACGCCAAGATCGGCGTGCTCGGCGTCAACGGCTCGGGCAAGTCGACCCTGCTCAAGATCATGGCCGGCCTCGACAAGGAATACACCGGTGAGGCCTGGGTCGCCGAAGGCGCCCGCGTCGGCTATCTCGAGCAGGAGCCGCAGCTCGATCCCAAGCTTTCTGTGCGCGAGAACGTCATGCGGGGCGTCGCCAAGCAGAAGGCGATTCTCGACCGCTACAACGAACTCGCGGTCAATTATTCGGACGAGACCGCGGACGAGATGACCAAGCTCCAGGACGAGATCGAGGCTCAGGGCCTCTGGGATCTCGACAGCAAAGTCGACCAGGCCATGGACGCGCTGCGCTGTCCGCCCGACGATGCCGATGTGACGAAACTCTCCGGCGGTGAGCGCCGCCGCGTCGCGCTATGCAAGCTGCTGCTCGACCAGCCCGAGCTGTTGCTGCTGGACGAACCGACCAACCATCTCGATGCCGAGTCGGTGTCATGGCTCGAAGGGCATTTGCGCAATTATCCTGGCGCGATCCTGATCGTCACCCACGACCGCTATTTCCTCGACAACGTGACCGGTTGGATCCTCGAGCTGGACCGCGGCCGCGGCATTCCCTATGAGGGCAATTACTCGTCCTGGCTGGTGCAGAAGCAGAAGCGCCTCGAGCAGGAAGGCCGCGAGGACGCCGCGCATCAGAAGACGCTCGCCCGCGAGCAGGAATGGGTCGCCTCCTCGCCGAAGGCGCGCCAGGCCAAGTCCAAGGCGCGCTACCAGCGCTATGAGGAGCTGCTCAAGAAGGCGAGCGAGAAGCAGACCCAGACCGCACAGATCATCATCCCGGTCGCCGAGCGGCTCGGCGCCAACGTGGTCGATTTCGAGGGGCTCAGCAAAGGCTTCGGCGATCGTCTCCTGATCGACGACCTCACGTTCAAGCTGCCGCCAGGTGGCATCGTCGGCGTCATCGGTCCCAACGGCGCCGGCAAAACCACTTTGTTCAGGATGATCACGGGCCAGGAGAAGCCGGACTCCGGCACGATCACGGTCGGCGAGACCGTGCATCTTGGCTATGTCGACCAGTCGCGCGATGCGCTCGACGGCAAGAAGACCGTGTGGGAGGAGATCTCCGGCGGCAACGAATTGATCCTGCTCGGCAAGAAGGAAGTGAACTCGCGCGGCTATTGCTCGGCGTTCAATTTCAAGGGAGCTGACCAGCAGAAGAAGGTTGGCGCACTCTCCGGCGGAGAGCGCAATCGCGTGCACCTCGCCAAGATGCTCAAGTCCGGCGCCAACGTGCTGCTGCTCGACGAACCGACCAACGACCTCGACGTCGATACGCTACGCGCGCTCGAAGAGGCGCTGGAGGATTTCGCCGGCTGCGCTGTCATCATCAGCCACGATCGCTGGTTCCTCGACCGCATCGCGACGCACATTCTCGCGTTCGAGGGCGACAGCCATGTCGAATGGTTCGAGGGCAACTTCCAGGATTACGAGAAGGACAAGATGCGCCGGCTCGGCCAGGACAGCATCATTCCGCACCGCGTGAAGTACAAGAAGCTGACGCGGTGATTCCGGCATGATGTGGCGGGCGCTCATCGCTGCGGTGATCACTGTCACTTGTGGCCTGTCGCCCGCCCGCGCCGCCGACGCAGCCTTCACACAGTTCATCGCCTCGCTGTGGCCTGAGGCGCAGGCCGCCGGCGTCTCGCGCGCGACCTTCGAGGAACAGACGCGCGGGCTCGAGCCCGACTACAAGCTGCCCGATCTGATCCTGCCGGGTCGGCCCGCCACCGGTGCGCCGTCGCAGGCCGAGTTCGTGCAAGTGCCCGCCGACTACGTCAAGGAAGCCTCGATCGCGCGGCTTGCAGGCGAGGGGCAGCGGCTGCTGCAAAAATATCGCACCGCGCTGAACGAGATCGAGAAGAAATCCGGTGTACCTGCGACCGTCATGCTCGCGATCTGGGGCCGCGAGACCGATTACGGCCGCTACACGCTGCCTTACGATCTCGTCCGCGTGCTGGCGACGCAGGCCTATGTCGGACGCCGCAAGGATCAGTACCGCAACGAGTTCATCCTTGCGCTGAAGATCCTCGGTGAGGGCGTGGTGACGCGCAACGACATGCGCTCGTCCTGGGCCGGTGCGACCGGCCTCACTCAGTTCCTGCCGTCCGAATATTACAAGCACGGCGTCGATTTCGACGGCGACGGCCGCATCGACATCTGGCATTCGGTGCCGGATGCGCTGGCGTCCGCTGCGCAGCAGCTCGTCAACAAGGGCTGGCAAAGTGGCGTGCGCTGGGCCTACGAGGTGCAGGCGCCGGCCAAGGTCGATTGCACCACCGGCGTGCCCGAGGTGACGAAGCCGATCGGCCAGTGGCTGCGCGAAGGCTTTGTGCCGGTGCGCGGGCAGAAACTCAGCGCGGCCGAGCAGGCGCAGCCGGCCTCGTTGCTCCAGCCCGAAGGGATCTACGGCCCGTCGTTCCTGACCACGAAGAACTACTTCGTCATCAAGGAGTACAATTTCTCCGATCTCTACGTGTTGTTCGTCGGCCATCTCAGTGACCGCATGACCAGCCCGCTGCCGTTCGCAACACCCTGGTCGGCTTCGAAGCAGTTGCGCACCAAGGACGTCGAGACCATGCAGCGCGGTCTCACGCGCATCGGGCTCTACAAGGACAAGATCGATGGCAAGGCGGGCATGCAGACCCGCGCCGCCCTCGGCGCCTATCAGAAGTCGGCGGGCCTCAAGGTCGATTGCTGGCCGAACGAAGAGGTGCTGCGCTCGATCCAGGCTGCGCGATAGCGCAGCAAAAGAAAAAGCCCGGCCGAGATGCTCGGCCGGGCTTCGATCGCGGCGCGTCTGAGCGCCACGCGAAGGGATCAGTAGCAGACGCGGACCGGGCGGACGACCCAGCCGTAGCCGTCCCAATATCGCTCACGACGCCAGTAGCAGGGCGCGGGCGGCGGGGGCTCAGCCACGTAAACGGGGCCGCCATAGGCGGGACGGCTCGACGCGATGGCGCCGCCGACGATCGCGCCACCGATCAGGCCGGCCGCGATTCCGGCGCCGACGCCGTCACCGGCTTTGGCCGGCGGGGTGGCGGTGACCAGCGAACCGGCGACCGTCGCAACCGTGAGGGCGGCAACTAAAGTCTTCTTCATGCTCAGGGCTCTCCTGGGAGATGGGCTCCCCTTGTTAGAGGCGCCCGGGTTTCAAAGGTTCACGCACACTCTTATGGAATTGACCGTTGGGCTAGGAAGCGCGCAAATGGTCAATCCACGGTAAACGCGCACGGAGCTGTGACGAGAAAAAGCGGTCTTTTTCAGGCTCCAAGATGAACGGCGCCTCCGTAGTGAACCGGTTCAGGGCGACTCAGCCGCAGACCCTGACGCGGCGGGCGCGCCAAGCGTAGCCGTCCCAGAAGCGCTGCTTCTGCCAGACGCAGCCGCCGCCGTAATAATCGTCGGCGACATAGCCCGGGCCCGGAGCGTAGTAGCGGGGCGGATAGTAGCCGGGCTCGTAATAACCGGGGCCCGGTCCGTAATAATACGGAGACGCCAGCGCGCCACCGACAATGGCGCCGCCGATGATCCCGGCCGCCACGCCCGCAGCGACGCCGCGTTGCGCATGGGCGGGTGCTCCGGCCGTCAGGACCAGAGTGACGATGGCAGCGACTGCCAGGAGCGACTTCTTCATTGGCTTGACCTTTCGCATAATCATGCGGAACTCTTTGGGGCAGAGTTCCATACTTCGCTTGAATGATCAATGAACGGCGCCCTTGCCGGGTACGACCAATTCGTATGGACCGCAGCTCCGGGGCGATGATGAGCAACGCGTTGGCAAATGCATTGATTGCGGCCGGGATCGTCTTCGCGATCGGCTACGGCTGGATCACATATCTGCAGAACCGCGGACGCCGGTCCCGCGCAGCAGCCGCTAGCGACGGAGGCCGTAGCAGCGGCGACGGCTATTCGGGAACGAGCGACGGCTTCTCGCTGGGAGGCTGGTTTTCCAGTGACAGTGCGGGGAGCCCGACTGACGGCGGCAACTGTTCCAGCAGCGGTGGCGGCGGCAGCGGCGGGGATTGCGGGGGCGGCAGCGATGGCGGCGGAGGCGGTGGCGGCGACTAGGTCCGCTGCATCTTGATCCAGCGCAACGCCGTAATTTAGAGCCGTTCTAGGCCGTTTGCGAGCCAGTTTGGAATAGCTTCAAATTCCGCTTTTTCCTTTTGCATCCGGCCGGCCCGTTAAATATCGATAATGACGCATCACCGAAGGGCCTGCCGCTTCCATGATCGTTTGTTCTTGTAACGTGCTCAGCGATGACGACATCCGCGCCGCCGTCGCCGAGTCCGACGACGCCGTGCGCCATGCCAAGCAGGTTTATGGGTGCCTCGGCTGTAACGCCGAATGCGGCCGCTGTGCCCGGACCATCAAAACCATCATCGACGAAGCGCTTGGCCCTTGTGCCCAATCCTGCTGTGCCGGCTGTCCGCACAGCCACACTGTGGCCGCCAACGACGAGACGGTCGAACCCGCTCAGTTCGCGCTCGCAGCCTGCTGAAACTTTCCATATGGTCTGCTGAGCCTTTCTCCGGCTACGTGCCCACGAGCCGGTTGCCCTCGCCCGCAAACTCATTTAGAAGCATTCTAAATTCGGTTTAGGGCCGATTTGGACTGCAAGAGCTGGAGTGAACCATGCAGGGCGACGCAAAGGTCATCGAATATCTCAATAAGGCACTGCGTCACGAACTGACTGCGATCAACCAGTATTGGCTGCATTACCGTTTCCTCGACAATTGGGGCCTGCTGGACATGGCCAAGGTCTGGCGCAAGGAGTCGATCGAGGAGATGGAGCATGCCGACAAGCTCACCGCGCGCATTCTGTTCTTCGACGGCTTTCCGAACATGCAGGTGCTCGATCCCTTGCGCATCGGCCAGAACGTCAAGGAGATCATCGAATGCGACCTCGCCGCCGAGATGAGCGCCCGGGCGCTCTACCAGGAAGCAGCGACCTACTGCCATGGCGTCAAGGACTACGTCACGCGTGATCTGTTCGAGAAGCTGATGAGCGACGAGGAGCACCACATCGATTTCCTCGAAACCCAGCTCGACCTGATCGGCCGTATTGGTATCGAGCTCTACACGCAGAAGCACGTCGGCGGGCTCGAAGGCGAGGGGCATTAATCTGGCGCGTTCGCGCTGCATTCCCCACTGTCGTCCCGGCCTTCGCCGGGACGACACCGGTTGCGCCAGCTACAGCTGCGTCTTGTAGAGCTCCTCCACGGTCTCCTGACTCTGCGGCTCACCGAGGCTGGTCTGCTCGTGGATGATTTCGACGATGCTCGGCATCACCGAGCGCTGCACCTTCTCCGGTGACCAAAGCTTCGAGCGCATCAGCGCCTTGCCGCAATGGAAATAGACCTCGCTGACGGCGACGTTCAGCACGGCGCGCGGCGGCTTGCCGAATTCCACCATCGAGGCGAGCAGATCCGGATCGGCCGACAACGTGCCACGTCCGCCGACGCGCAGCGTCTCGTCGATCCCTGGTACGAAGAACAACAGGTGCACGAAGCCCGAGCCTTCGACGACGTTGCGAAAACTGTCGATCCGGTTGTTGCCGGAGCGGTCGGGCATCAACAGCTGGTTGGGACCGGCAACGCGGACGAAGCCGATGCCGCCGCCGCGGGGCGAAGCGTCGACGCTGCCGTCCGCTCCCGATGTCGCGAGCACGCAGAACGGCGACATCTCGATGAATTTTTTCGCATGCGCATCGATCGCGGGCCGCGCTTTCGCAATGACGCGCGGCGATGGCTTGGCATAGATGGTTGCGAGGTCTTCGGCGCAAAGATCGGTCAACGGCATGCCTCCGCTTCTGGTTTGCCTCAAGCTACCCGATCAGGCGCCTCCAGCCAACGAAATCCATCGCGCTAAACCGCATCTGCCGGCGAAAGGCGCGCGATTGCCCTGCGCGTCGGTTCGTATCGTTGGCGCGATTAAGTCCGAGCTGTCAGCGCAATGCATGTTCAAATCATATGCGGCGTCGAGGCGCCGCCTATGATGCCTGGCGAGATGAGGGCGCGTGTGGCGCTCCTACATCGTCCGCTGCGGCGCCGTCTGCAGAAATTGCCGGATCTGCTCGCTGTAGAATTTCGCATTGCCGGTAGTGCCGTGGCCGCGCGTTTCAGTGCTCGCTGGGATCAGGAAGAGTCGGCCGTTCTTGACCCGCTTCATCGCAGCGTCCGTAATGCCAGTCTCGGGCGGGTTGCGCTCGTCGTCGGCGGAATTGATCAGAAGCAGCGGGGCTTCGATTTGCTCCAGCTTCTCCCCGGCATTGTAGTCATGCGAGGACTCCCACTGATAAACGAAGTCGTTGGCATCCGCAGTGATCGGCGTCGCGAGCCGATCGTCGACGATCTTGTCTGCTTTCGCTGCTGTCGGCGCCTGCTGCTGATAGGCCAGCGTGCCACCGATGCTGGCGATGCCATAGGCGGTGATGGCGTATTTCATCATGCGCGGCTGGCTGGTGTAATTGCCGCCATTGTAATCGGGATCGTTGCGGATGGTGTCGAGCATGATCCGCCGCAGCATCCAGTTGCGGGAGGCCATCTCGGTCGGCTGCGAGGCCATCGGGATCAGCGCGTCCATCGCGCTCGGGTATTTTTCGCCCCACAGCCAAGTGTGCATGCCGCCCATCGAATTGCCGATGACGAGCCGCAGATGCTTGATGCCGAGGCCCTCCGTCACCAGGCGATGCTGCGCCTCGACCATGTCGTCGTAATTGTACTTCGGAAATCTCGTCTTCATGCCGTCGGACGGCTTTGATGATTTGCCATGGCCGATGCTGTCGGGAATGATGATGTAGTATTTGGAGGCGTCGAGCGGTTGCCCTGGGCCGAACAGCTCGCCGGCAAAGGCGGGCGACAGCATGCTCGCGCCCGAGCCGCCTGTTCCGTGCAGCACCAGCACGGGCTGGCCGCTCGGTTCGCCCACGGTGGTGTAGTGCAGCTTCAGCTCCGGCATGGTCTCGCCGGTGTGGAACTTGAAATCCCTGGCGATCCAGTCGCCCTGGTTGGGCGCCGGATAATCGGCTGCCCATGCTGACGTCGAGATGGAAAGCAGAACGGCCGACAAGGCCGCGCAAGAAGCCTTCATGTTTCTCTCCCCATGCGGCACGTATTGGGCGGCGGCGTTGCCGCGGAACTTAACAGAAGTGCGGGGAAGGATGTAGGATTTCGCCGTTGCCGACCGTCCTGGGGGATATATCCGGAGAGACTGCATGTGCCGCAACATCAAGACGCTGTTCAACTTCGAACCACCGGCGACGGAGGACGAGATCCACGCCAGCGCGCTCCAGTTCGTGCGAAAGCTGTCCGGCTTCAACAAGCCGTCGCAGGCCAATGAGGAGGTGTTCGAGCGCGCGGTGGCGGAAGTCTCGGAGGCGGCGCGGCGGCTGTTGGCCTCGCTGCACACCCATGCGCCGGCGCGCGACCGCGAGGTCGAGGCGGAAAAGGCAAAGGAGCGCTCGCGGCTGCGGTTCGGATAGGGATTCCGGATGCCCATTCCGTGATCTGGCTCACGGAAGCAAGAATCCTACTGCGCGATGATGACCGCCGGGATTTTGACAGCCCGGAGCAGGATCATGAGCCGCCCCCTTCTTCCTCTGAAAGCAGGTGCCATCGTCCTCACGGTGCTGTGGACTGCCTGGATGATGTGGTGGGGCGGCTCGTTCTCGAGCGTGAACATGATCATCCTCGCCCTGTGCGGCGCCGCAGTAGGCTATCTCTGGTATCGCGCCATGCGCTGGCAGTTCGAGCGCATGGGCATGCTGCCGCGACGCGAAAACAAGGAATAGGGTGTCTGCTAACCCTTGTTGCCGTGCTTCTTCTTTTTCTACTTTTTCCTATCGACCTCGGGCACGTCGATTCCGGAGGCGGCATAGAGCCGGATCTTGTTGCGCAGCGTGCGCACCGACAGGCCGAGCACGCGCGAGGCACGCGTGCGGTTGCCGTCGCAGCGCGCCAGGGTCTGGAGCACGAGCTCGCGCTCGACTTCGTCGACGGTCGCGCCGATCAGCAACGGAACGATCTGGTTGGGTGCAAGGAATTGCGCGTCCGGCTGGGACGCGGCGACATGAACCGTGGTCATCAACATACTCCCCGATCAACGCCCGCTTCCATCATTGGAAGCGGATCGAGAACAAACGACCCCCAAGCCGTAGATGTACGGTGGTCGGGTTTGGTTAATGAAAGGTTAACCGTGGACGATCGCACCAATTGACCTCACCAATGCCGCGAAGCCGCCGCGATTGGCGCGGGATGGGAGCTGATCCGGGTCGATCTCGCGTCACACACCGCGTCATCATCCGCGAAAGCGGATGGGCGATGACAGCGCGTATATGGATGCAGCTTGGTCCCTCGTTCACACCGTCCGATATCCGCCGTCCACCATCACGATCGTTCCCGTGACAAAGGCCGACAGATCCGAGGCCAAGAAGATTGCCGGTCCCACGATGTCCTCGGGCTTGCCGGTGCGCGCCAGCGGGGTGTGATCGACGAAGGCTTGCACCAGCGTCGGATTGGTCGCGCGCACATTGGCGTTGATGTTGGTCTCGATGAAGCCGGGCCCGATCGCGTTGACGCGCACGCCTTCCTTGCCGAGCTCGACCGCGAGCGCCTTGGTGAAGCCGAGCACGCCGTGTTTCGAGGTGGTATAGGCCGCCGAGCTCGGCGTGCGCAGATGCACGAAGGACTGGATCGAGCCGATATTGACGATGCGGCCTTTGCTCGCGCGCAAGGGCGCGAGGAACGCCTGCGTCATGTTGAAGACGCCGTTGAGATTGAGCGAGATAATGTCGTTCCAATCCTTCGCCACCGTCTCCGTCTCCGCGGTGAAGGCGTTGCGGCGGGTGATGCCGGCATTGTTGACGAGGATCGAGACCTGCCCGACCTTGTCGGCGACTTGCTGTGCCAGCACGAAGCAATCCTCGCGCCTGGTCACGTCCAGCGCAAAGCTCTCGGCCTTGCCGCCGGCTTTGCGGATCTCCTGCGCGGCCTCCGCGACCGTGTCGGCATTGACGTCGAGCAGCACCACTTGCGCGCCTTCCCGCGCGTAGCCGGCCGCAATCGCCCGGCCGATGCCGGAACCGGCGCCGGTGATGACGGCGATGTGGTTTGCGAGCAACGCCATGACAGTTTCCTCCCGATTTCTTTGTGAAGTTTCACGAAAAGCTAACTCGAAATTAAGGGGTCGGAAACGGCGGCCTTGGCATACTGATCTTGATTGCTAAACGTTGCGCGCATGATGGAACGGCTTGAATCCTGGAAACTGGCGCTCGAGCGCCTGCGGTCGGCGCAGTCTGCCGATTGGGCCGAGGCGGGCCGCTTGGTGGCCGAGATCGCGCGGATGAGCAGTGACGTCACGCTGCGCCAGGCGGCGGAGCAGGCGCTGCCGGTGCTGCGCCAGGCCGTGGACAATGACGATCACAGCGTCACGCTGGCGGCCCAGCGCCGCGTCGGTGTGGTCCTCGATGTCATTCATGATCTGACCGCACCGCGCTTCGGTCGCCGCAATGGCATGCCGAAGAAGCTGTCGCGCGAGGATCGCGCCCGCAAGGTGCTCGGCCTGCCGCTCGCCGTGCAGCTCACTTGCGAGGACATCAACCGGGCCTATCGTCGCGCCGCCAAGGACATGCATCCCGACCATGGCGGCAGCGCGCAAGCCTTCATCGACCTCGCCGCCGCGCGCGACATCCTGATTCATCCCGGTGCGCACAAGGACGCGTGAGAGCGGGTCAGCTCACGTTCACGCAAAAAAAGGCCGGGCAAGAACGCTGGCGTCCTTGCCCGGCTCTTCGTCGGCCGATCGAATCGTTACCAGGTGCAATGGCCGTTCCTGAGCGCCTGATCTTTCACCATCAACGCATCGCCGAACGTCGGTACGGTCGCGCTGACGCGGGCATAGTCGGAAGGCCAGGGCGTCGTCGGGATGCTCTCGTCCCAGATCTGGCAGAAGCCGGTGTCCTGCCAGCGGATCAGGTGATAGCCGGCCTCGGCAGGGCTCGCAGCGACGAACGCAGTGACGGCAAGACCGACGGCAGCGCAGAGCACGGAAATACGATGCATGATCAGCTCCTCAAAATGAAAGATGGATGCGCCTCCCGACAATGACGGGGAGGGGCGGTGCGGGACGTTTTTGGCATACGCCCCGGCAAGATGTGAGTAGGTCCGCCGGCCGATCAGGTTCAAAGCGGACACGCGGGACAATGCGTGAATTTGGCCCGGAAAACGCGAGCCTCTTCCGAAAAGAAAAGGGCGGATCGCTCCTGCGATCCGCCCTTCAAACCGGTCCGTTGCGTGAGCTTCAGAGCGTGCAGCGGCGCTCCGAGCGCAGCTTGATCTGGAGGTCGGAGGCAGCCTGGAAGGTCGGCAGCGGCTTGCTGACGACCTTGTAGGTCGACACGCCGAACTGGAACGGCTTGTATTGCAGGTCCTCGTTCCAGACCTGGCAGATGCCGGTGTTGTCCCAGCGGATCACGTAATAGCCGGCCTTCGCCGAAGCGGGCACGGCGAACACGGAAGAAGCGATGCCGGCAACGGCACAGAGCGCGAGTGCGCGACGCATGAAGTATCTCCTTGTGGGGGAAGTGTGTGACGCGAAAATTCGTGCGGTAAAAGCAGGTTCTTGGCAAGCCGGAGAGCGGCCGTTCACGGACATGTCAGACAGCGCCGGGCATTTGGTTTGGCCGCGTGCCCGGCAAGTCACACGCACTTCGTGCGGCTCACTTCGACAGCGATGCCACCGCCTCGATCGCGATCAGCATCTTCGGATCGGGCAGCGCCTGCACCACGCAAGTTGTGCGCGCCGGGTAGGGCGGCGGGCCGAAGGCGCCGGCATAGAGCGCGTTCATGGCGGCGACGTCCGCAGCGCGGGTCAGCAGCACGTTGACCTTGGCGAGGTCGCGGATGGTCGCGCCGGCCTCGTCGAGCACGCGTCTGATGTTGACGACGACGTTGGCGAACTGCGCCTCGAACCCATCGGGCAGCGCGCCATTGGCATCGAAGCCGGGAATGCCGGAGACGAACAGGAGGTCGCCGACGCGCGTGGCAAAGGACAGCGGCGGCGCCTTGACGTGCGGCGGGGGCGCGAAATGCTGGATCGGCATGGATCACCTCGGTCGGTGTTCTCGTGTTTCAGGAGCGTAGCGGCAGGCCGGGGCCGCTCAAAACAAAATATGCGAAAACAACCCCATGCACAGTAGAAAAGCCGAGACGTGTCAACGTGTTCGGGAAGTCCGAAATAATCGTTGACCCGTCGGGCAAAACACTGGCAGAATGGCATCATGGCGACAATGCGCTGTAGCTTCAAACTCCACCGTTATGCTCCGGCTTGCCGCCTTCGCTAAAGCTTCGGCGGCCGAGCACCCTTGAGGCCCCGGCGTAGCCTTGGCGGAGCCGGGACCGGGGTATCGAGTACGCCGGGGCCTCTCGGCTCAACCATGACTGCTTCTGGAATACTGGATCGCCCGGCGCGGGCGATGACAGTTGGATGCGCTGCTGCATCTTGCACGTCACGTCCGCCCCCATCATGTTGCCGCCGCGATCGA
Source organism: Bradyrhizobium sp. 160 (assembly GCF_023073735.1). Lineage (NCBI taxonomy): Bacteria > Pseudomonadati > Pseudomonadota > Alphaproteobacteria > Hyphomicrobiales > Nitrobacteraceae > Bradyrhizobium > Bradyrhizobium sp. 160. The sequence continues at coordinate 268,941 of NZ_JADPKD010000057.1, read as the reverse complement.
TCGGATAGATTTGTCGCGTCTGATTCGATCCCCCCTAAAAATAGCCCCCCGGAGACACCCATGAAGTTCGCATCCACCTTCCGCGCCGCGCTGGTCGCCATCATCGCCCTGGCTGGCCTCGCGACTGCGGCACGGGCCGACAGCGGCTTCGTGACGCTGACGATCTACAAGGCGGGCTGGATCATCGGCGGCTCGGGCGGCAGCGGCGTGCTCAGCTTCCGCGGCCGCACCTATGGGCTCTCCACCGGCGGCCTCGACTACGGTCTCGTGTTCGGCGGCTCGAAAACCGTACTGCGCGGCCGGGTCTCCAACATCAACCGTCCCTCGGATGTGGCTGGCGTCTACGGCGCCGCCGGTGCCGGCCTTGCCGTCGGCCGCGGCGCCCGTGCCATCGTGCTGACCAACCAGAAGGGCGCGGTGCTGGAATTGACCGGCCAGCAGATCGGGTTGATGGCGAATGCGGATCTCAGCGGGCTTGCGATCACGATGCGGTAGGAGGGCTGTGTAGGGTGGGTTAGCCGCTCACGAACGCGGTCCTTCACTACGGAACGGCGCAAGGCGTACCCACCTCCTCCTCCGTCTCCGCGGCGACAGAAGCGGTGGGTTACGCCGCGCGGCCTGCGCTTCGCTTTGGCCGCGCAGCTAACCCACCCTACGAGTTCGTCGTGGTGAACACCGCAAGCTGCGCATCGAAAGCCCGCCTGAAAGCCGGCCGCGCCTCGCCGCGGGCGACATAGGCGGCAACGGCAGGATACTCGTCCAGCAGGCCCGACGTGTTCAGCCTGCGCAGCACCGTCACCATCATGAGATCGCCGGCGCTGAACGCGCCGTCGAGCCAGTCGGCACTGCCGAGGTGGCGGGACAATTCGCCGAGCCTGACACGGACGCGGTCCTGGAGCATGGGCAGGCGCTCCGCGTACCAGCTCTTGTCGCGCTCGAACAGCATCGCCATGGCGAGCTCGACGATCGGCGGCTCCACCGTGCTGAGTGCGGCAAACATCCACGCGATTGCACGGCTCCTCGCGTTCGCATCCTTCGGGAGCAAGCCATCGTGGCGCTCGGCGATCTGCAGCACGATTGCCCCGGACTCGAACAGGACGAGATCGCCGTCCTCATAGGTCGGGATCTGCCCGAAGGGATGCAGCGCGCGATGCGCCGGTGCCTTCATCGCCTCGAATGACACAAGGCGAACGTCAAAGGTTTGGCCGACCTCCTCCAGCGCCCAGCGCACCCGCATGTCGCGCGCCTGGCCCCGGCCGCGGTCGGGGGAGTTTTCGAAGGCGGTGATGGTGGGCGGCATGTGGGGCTCCGGGGTGCGATTGGTCAGAGGACGAATGATGGGTGCGGATTCCGACAGGCTGTCTCGCCATTCCCGCTGCGTAGGGTGGGTTAGCCGATCACGAACGCGGTCGCTCGATACGCGACCGGGCAAGGCGTAACCCACCACGTCCGCATCCGCGGTAACAGAAGCGGTGGGTTACGCCACGCGGACAGCGCTTCGCGCCACCGCGAGGCTAACCCACCCTACGAGCTACGAGCCGCAGCCGATCCACGCCGCCAGTTCGCGCCACGGCTCGATCGTCCAATGCCCGGACGCCGCACCGGACGGCGAGGGAAGCACGAAGACCTCCGGCAGGCTCGCATCGCGCGCCTGCCGGCCCAGCGCAATCGCAGCTGACGGCCTGCCATAAAACAAGCTCGCCGCCTTCTTGCTCGTAAACGCAATCGTCCGCGGCCGATAGGTCTCCATCTTGGCCCTGAAGCCCGGCACGTCGATCGTCTCCGTCGCGATCTGGTGATCCATCCCGGCGCCCGTCTTGGAGAGATCGGTGAAGCCGATCCCGAGCGCGAGCAGCGATGCAAACTCGCTCGGTTGATAGCGCCGCGGCGTGATCCCCGCTTCATGGATCGCCCGCCAGAAGCGGTTGCCGGGATGGGCGTAGTAGTGCCCGAGTTCAGCCGAGCGCGCAGAGGCGGCGGTGCCGACGAAGACGAGGCGGAGGCCCGCGCGGAGCTGGTCGGGGAGGCGGTGGAGGGTAGGGGTGGGCAAATCGACCAACCTTAGCGTGCACAGAGCGTCAGCGACATCCGGGCCGCTGTCAATCTCGGATGTCGCTTCGCTCGTCCTGGCTACGCTGCGCTCTAAAAAGAAGCCGAGCTTTCGCCCGGCTTCTCGCTCCTGATGGATGCTCGAGCAAGCCCGCGCATAACGAGCGGAGAATTACAACACCCGATTACTCTCCTTCACCTTCTCCGCATCCAGATATACGCTCGATCCCATCTCCTTGAACTTCTCGCTCATCTGCTTCATGCCGTCTTCGACGGTGCCGGCCATCGACATGCCCACCGAGTTCGGATCGTTCAGCGTCGCCGCGTAATCCCGCACGTCCTGGGTGATCTTCATCGAGCAGAATTTTGGGCCGCACATCGAGCAGAAATGGGCGACCTTGTGGGCTTCCTTGGGCAGGGTCTCGTCGTGGAAGCTCTTTGCGGTGTCCGGATCGAGGCCGAGGTTGAACTGGTCGGTCCAGCGGAATTCGAATCGCGCGCGGGAGAGCGCGTCGTCGCGCAGTTGCGCGGCGGGGTGGCCCTTGGCGAGGTCGGCGGCGTGGGCGGCGATCTTGTAGGTGATGACGCCGGTCTTGACGTCGTTGCGGTCGGGCAGGCCGAGATGCTCCTTCGGCGTGACGTAGCAGAGCATGGCGCAGCCGAACCAGCCGATCATGGCCGCGCCGATGCCTGAGGTGATGTGGTCGTAGCCCGGCGCGATGTCGGTGGTCAGCGGTCCAAGCGTGTAGAACGGCGCCTCGCCGCACTCCTTGAGCTGCTTGTCCATGTTGATCTTGATCTTGTGCATGGGCACGTGGCCGGGGCCTTCGATCATGACCTGGCAGCCCTTGTCCCACGCGATCTTCGTCAGTTCGCCGAGCGTCTCCAGCTCGGCAAACTGCGCGCGATCGTTGGCATCCGCGATCGAGCCCGGACGCAGGCCGTCGCCAAGCGAGAACGAGACGTCATACTTGCGCATGAGGTCGCAGATCTCGTCGAAATGCGTGTAGAGGAAGCTCTCCTTGTGATGCGCAAGGCACCACTTGGCCATGATCGAACCGCCGCGGCTGACGATGCCGGTGACGCGGCTGGCGGTGAGATGGATATATTGCAGGCGCACGCCGGCGTGGATGGTGAAATAGTCGACGCCCTGCTCGCACTGCTCGATCAAGGTGTCCTTGTAGAGCTCCCAAGTCAGCTTCACGGGATCGCCGTTGCACTTCTCCAGCGCCTGGTAGATCGGCACGGTGCCGATCGGCACCGGCGAGTTGCGCAAGATCCATTCGCGCGTGGTGTGGATGTTGCGTCCGGTGGAGAGGTCCATCACGGTGTCGGCGCCCCAGCGGATCGCCCAGACCATCTTCTCGACCTCTTCCTCGACCGAAGAGGTCACCGCCGAGTTGCCGATATTGGCGTTGATCTTGGTCAGGAAGTTGCGGCCGATGATCATCGGCTCGAGCTCGGAATGGTTGATGTTGCAGGGGATGATGGCGCGGCCGCGCGCGATTTCGTCGCGCACGAACTCCGGCGTGATGAAGGCGGGCACCGATGCGCCAAAGCTCTCGCCGTCGGCGAGCGCGGCTTCCGCGCGCTCGAGCTGCTGCTTGCGACCGAGATTTTCGCGCTCCGCGACGTAGATCATCTCCTTGGTGATGATGCCGGCGCGGGCGAATTCGAGCTGCGTGATCTTGTGGCCGGGAAGGCCGCGCAGCGGCTTGTGATAGGCCGAGAAAGCGCGCGCGGCCTTGTCGGTGGAGACGCTGCCATTGTCCTCCGGCTTGATTTGGCGCCCCTCATATTCCTCGACGCCGCCGCGCTCCAGCACCCATTGCTTGCGGTTGCGCGCAAGGCCGGCGTTGACGTCGATGGTGACGGACGGGTCGGTGTAGGGACCCGAGGTGTCGTAGACCGGCAGGTTCGGCTCGCCGGCGCCTTCGGAGAGGATGATCTCGCGCAAGGGCACGCGCAGGTCGGGCGCGGCGTCGGGCGTCGCGAAGATTTTTCGCGAGGAGGGAAGGGGACCGGTGGTGACGGCGGGGACGGTCTTGTCGGGGTTGGAGCGGATGTTCATGGGGATTCTCCGGTTAATTCTGTTCTGCGTGCGTTGGCGCGACTACGGTGAATTCTTGCTCCGTCATTGCGAGGAGCCCTTGCGACGAAGCAAATCCAGACCGCCTTCGCGGAAAGTTCCTGGATTGCTTCGCTTCGCTCGCAATGACGGGTGGTGAGAGCGGAGCGATCATCACGCAGCCTCCACTGTCAGGTCGAGCCATTGCCGCACGCGCGCATCCGGGTCGGGATTTTGCGTGACGTCGGAAACCACAGCGATGGAATCCGCGCCTGCGGCAAAAATCTCCGCAGCGTGCTCGAGCTTGATGCCGCCGATCGCGACCAGCGGGATATCGCCGATGCGCTTTTTCCATTCGGTGATTTTTGGAATGCCCTGCGGCTCGAAGCGCATCGATTTCAGCGTGGTGAAGAAGATCGGGCCGAGCGCGACGTAGTCGGGTTTGGCTTTGAGCGCGGTCGCAAGCTCGTCGTCGTCATGGGTGGAGATGCCGAGCGACAGCCCGGCCTCGCGAATGGCCTTGAGATCGGCATCCGCCAGATCCTCCTGGCCGAGATGCAGATATTTGGCGCCGGCAACGACCGCGGCGCGCCAATAGTCGTTCACGACCAGCTTGGTCTGCGTGTCCTTGGTGATCGCCAGCGCATCGGTGACGATCTGCAGCGCGTCGGCGTCGTTCAGCTCTTTCGCGCGCAGCTGGATGGTGCCGACGCCGAGTTTCGTCAGGCGCTCGACCCATGTGAGGCTGTCGACGACGGGATAGAAAGGATCAGGATACGGCATGCCAGAACGGGGTCCCAACGACAGGGGTGGACGGGGAGGCGAAGTCGCGGGCGTCCATCAGCCCGGCTTCGTAAGCGGTGCGGCCGGCCTCGACGCCGAGACGGAAGGCGTTGGCCATCGCGACGGGATCGGCGGCCTTTGCGATCGCGGTGTTGAGCAGCACGGCATCGTAGCCGAGCTCCAGTGCGTGGGCCGCGTGGGAGGGCGCCCCCAAGCCGGCGTCGACGACCAGCGTGATGTCGGGCAGGCGCTCGCGCAGCAGTTTCAGCGCGTCACGGTTGATGATGCCGCGGGCCGAGCCGATGGGGGCTGCCCATGGCATCACCACCTTGCAGCCGGCATCGACCAGGCGGTTGGCGACCGAGAGATCCTCGGTGCAATAGGGGAACACTTCAAAGCCGTCCTTGATCAGGATGCTGGCGGCCTCGACCAGGCCGACGACGTCGGGCTGGAGCGTGTCGTTGTCGGCGATCACTTCGAGCTTGATCCAGGACGTGCCGAACAATTCGCGGGCGAGTTTTGCGGTCGTCACCGCCTCGCGCACGCTGCGGCAACCGGCGGTGTTCGGCAGCACCGTGACGTCAAGCTCGCGGATCAGCTTCCAGAACGCGTCTCCGGTCTTGCCGCCGGCGGATTCGCGGCGCAGCGAGACGGTGACGATGCTCGCGCCGGAGGCGCGGATCGCGGCCTGCATGATCGCGGGCGAGGGATAGAGCGCGCTGCCGATGAGGAGGCGCGAGGCGAAGGTCTTGCCGTAGAAGGTCACCATGTGAAAGGTGTCTCCTTGAATGATGATGTCATCCCCGCGTAGGCGGGGATCCAGTACGCCGCGGCAGCGCGGCTAGGACCGTGAAGCCGCGGCGTACTGGATCGCCCGGTCAAGCCGGGCGATGACAGCGGAGCGTGTGGCGCGTACATCATCCTCACCCTCCCTGCCGCGGCGTGATGATCTCGATCTCGTCGCCGGCTTTCAGCTGCGTCTCCGCCCAGCGGCTTTTCGGCACGACGTCGTGATTGAGCGCGATGGCGAAATGGGTGCCCTCGTAGTCGAGCTCGGTGAGCAGCGCGTCGACGCTGGCCGAGCTCACTTCGCGTTGCTCACCGTTCACGATCACCCGCACTGCATCACCTCATTGTCGATCTGGCCACGCTGGACATAGGCAAGTGTCAGCTCGGCGAGCGCCGGCGCGAGCAGGAAGCCGTGGCGATAGAGGCCATTAACGGCGATCTTCTCGCCGCGAATCCCGATGCGCGGCAGATTGTCGGGATAGGCGGGACGAAGCCCGGAGCCGAATTCGACGATGCGGGCTTCGCCGAAGGCGGGGTGCACGGCGTAGGCGGCGCCCAACAGCTCGAGCGCCGAGCGCACGCTGACGCCGGTGTCCTCGGCCTCGATCGAGGTCGCGCCCAGCATGAACAGATTGTCCTCGCGCGGGATGACATAGAGCGGCCAGCGCGGATGGATCAATCGCACCGGACGCGCAAGCTGCACCTCGTCGGTCTCGATCAGGATCATCTCGCCCTTGACGCCGCGCAGCTCAGGCTGCTCGTCGCGCGCGGAAAGGCCGCGGCAGTCGATCACGATGCCGTCGAGCTCGGCGGCGCTGACGCGGCTTTCGAACTTGATGGTGCCGCCGGCGGCGCGGATGCGCTCGTGCAATTTCGGCAGCACGCGGCGCGGCTCGACATGGCCCTCGCGCGGGAAGAACAGGGCTTCGCGGAAGCGGCCCTCCAGCGACGGCTCCAGCGCGGCAAGGCCGGCCGCATCGAGCCGCTCGTGACCCTCCGTCATGCGGGCAAAGCGCTCGAAATCATTGCGCTCGCGGGGATGGGCGACGACGAGCGAGCCGTTGAACGGCGTTTCCGGCAATTCGCGGCGCCAGATGTCGAGGGAGCGCAGGCCGAGGCGGCTGACCATGGGTTCGGCCACCTCCGCCTCGCAATAGGGCGCGAGCATGCCGCCGGCCCAATGGCTGGTGGCATCGGTCATGGCGGCGTCACCACGCTCGTGTAACGTCACGGCATGGCCGGCCTGCGCGAACAGCAAGGCCTGCCAGGCGCCTGCGATGCCTGCGCCGATGATAGATACCGGTGAATCCGGTCGCTTGGTGGTCTGCAACATCCCTGTCCCTTCGCCGGCATGACCCGGATCAGGTTCAAAGGGTCACCGCGGTCCTGGGCGGTATTGCCCATTTAGCGGTATCTCAGCTCCTCCTCGGAGCACCCCTCGGAACGGCTCTAATGTATGCCAGTGACGGGCGGTGTCAACGCGTTAAGCCACACGGCCGTCATTCCGGGGTGATGCGAAGCATCGAACTATGGTGCGCAATTGCGCACCTGAGAATCTCGAGATTCCGGGTTCGGTCCTGCGGACCGCCCCGGAATGACGATCTCTAGCGAGGAACCTGCGCCCGGGCGTTGCGGACGCGCTGGACGAGCTTCCTGGGCGACGTGGCGCCCAACATCGGCTGCGGGTTGCCGTTCGGCTCGAGCCAAGTCTCCCCTAAATTGGTCTCGCCCATATTGGTCGTGCCCAAGTTGGTCGGGCCGATAGTGGCGACCTGCACGGCCTCCTGCCGCTGCCGCTTTGCCGCATAGTAATAGCCGCCCGCGAAATAACGCACGGCTCGGGCATGGTCGCCATTGGCAGCGCGATAGGCGCCGGCGAGATATTTAACCGCATAGGTGAGGTTGGTGTTGGGATCGCGCAGGCCTGCGGCATCGCCGGTGTAGCCGACGCCGCGGGCGGTCGCGAGCTTGATCTGCATCAGCCCGATGGTGCCGCCACGGCCGACGAGGCCGGGCTGATAGCGGCTCTCGCGCATGATCACGCGGTGGACCAGCGCCTCCGGCACGCCGTTGGCGCGGGCATGGGCTGCGACCATCTCGGCGTCTTCGGCTTGGCCGGCGAATGCGCCCTGCGGCAAAATCAGTGCGGCTGCGAGCAGCGCGGCAACGCGTAAAATTTTCATCGAAATATTCCTTGGCAGAACGGACCTGCACCCGTGCGGGTTAGGCCGTGGGAACACGGCGATGATGTGGCGAAACGCCGCCTTCGGCGATTTTCGTTGGGCCGTCGCTTTTACGACTCAAACTCACGTTAAGCTTGGGGCTGGCGGAGCGCCTTACGCGACGGCTGGTCTGTCCATCCGTGTCTCCGCCCAAAAATCGCTTTCAAAACAGCATTCGGGAGGACGTCCATGACCCCGCCACGCATCGACGACATTCCCACGCAGAACCCCTGTGCACAGTGCGGCACGCCGATTCCGTTCCCGGACTGGATCGAGCCGGGCGAAGGCCGCGTTTCCTATCTCTGGAATTGCCACGCCTGCGGCTACCGCTTCGAGGCGGTGGCGATCTTCGATGAGCACGCCATCAAGCAGCCGCCGCTCGCGGCTTGAGCTACGCCGCCGGAATGAGCGCGGAAACTCCAGCAATTGCTACAGGCGGTCCAGCAATCGCAATCGTCGTCCTCCTACGGTGCCAAGGGCAGCGCGCCGAGCGTCGCGCGCTTCTCCGCGCTGCTGATCGACTACAAGAGCTGAGCTGAGCGACGTTCGGTCGGCGCGTTGTTCGCCGCGATCGTGCTTCTCTCCAGGGCGCGTGGGCGGAATCGTGCGCTGCAATATGTTCCCGGGTGACGCAGGAACATGCCCTGGGCGCTTTTCGGCTCGCGCATCGCGCGACGAAATTGCCGCCCGCACGGAACTGGGCGTGATCAGCGCTGTTTTCTCCGCACGAGGTTTCTGTCGAAGGAGAGGACAACATGATGAAGTCGATCGTCGCCGGTCTTGCCGGCACAGCACTGCTCGCGACCGCTGCGTTCGCGCAAACGCCGCCCGCCACCACCGACAAGGCGCCGGCCGCGGCCACCGCCACGACGACGAGCGCGTCCGACCAGTGGCGCGTGTCGAAAATGTCGGGCGTCAAGGTCTATAACGAGGCTAACGAGAACATCGGCTCGATCAACGACCTCTTGATGGACAAGAGCGGTAACATCAAGATCGCCGTGATCGGCGTCGGCGGCTTCCTCGGCATGGGCGAGCATCTGGTCGCGGTGCCCTATGAGAAGCTGAAGTTCGTCAACGAGGCCGTCGCCTACTCCGGCACGGGAGCCACCAACCCGCCCGGCCGGCCGGCTGCGACCACGACGACTGGCGCGGCGACCGGCACCGACAAGACCGCGACGACCACGACCTCGTCGGCGTCGAAATGGTATCCGGATCATGCGGTGTTCAACGCCAGCAAGGACGAGCTGAAGAACATGCCGGAGTTCAAGTACTCGGAGTAATGGACTTCTAAACCCCTCAACGAAGCGCGCCCGGTTTCCCCGGGCGCGCTGTCGTGTCTTTCGTCATTGCGGCGAACTTGCGTATGACGACGCAGTTCAATGCCCCTTCACCAGAGGGCAGCCGCCCTTGTCGAGCGGACGGAAGGCCTCGTCGCCGGGTACGGTGGCGATCAGCTTGTAAAGGTCCCACTCGCCCTTGGATTCCTCGGGCTTCTTGACCTCGAACAGATACATGTCGTGGACCATGCGGCCGTCGATGCGGATCTTGCCACCTTTGGCGAAGAAGTCGTTGATCGGTGTCTTGCGCATCTCCTCCATCACCTTCGGCGCCTCGTCGGTCTTGATGGCGTCGATCGCCTTCAGATAGTGCATGGTCGCCGAGTAGAGGCCGGCCTGGATCATCGTCGGCATGTGGCCGACCTTCTCGTTGAAGCGCTTGGAGAAGGCGCGCGTCTCCTCGTTCATGTCCCAGTAGAAGGCGTCGGTGACGATCAGGCCTTGGGTCGCCTTGATGCCGAGCGAATGCGTGTCGGTGATCTCCTGCAACAGCGCGATCATTTTCTGGCCGCCCTGGGTCAGGCCGAACTCGGAAGCCTGCTTCAAGGCGTTGGTGGTGTCGCCGCCGGCATTCGCCAGCGCGACCACCTTGGCCTTGGAGGCCTGGGCCTGGAGCAGGAAGGAGGAGAAGTCCGACGAGTTGAGCGGATGGCGGACCTCGCCGAGCACCTTGCCGCCGCTCTCCTTCACCACGTTGGCGGCGTCGCGCTGGAGCGCCATGCCGAAGGCGTAGTCGGCGGTGACGAAGAACCAGCTGTCCTCGCCGCGCTTGACCATTGCCTTGCCGGCGACGTTCGACAGCGCATAGGTGTCGTAGGTCCAGTGCACCGTGTTGGGCGAGCAGGCGGTACCGGTGATGTCGGACGAGCCGCCGCCGGAATTGATGTGGATCTTGTTCTTCTCGCGTGTCAGCGCCGAGACCGGCAGCGCCACCGAGGACGTCGGCACGTCGAAGATCGCGTCGACCTTGTCGTTGTCGTACCAGTTGCGGGCGATGTTGACGCCGACGTCGGGCTTGTTCTGGTGATCGGCGGCGATGACCTGAACCGGCTTGCCCGCAACCTTGCCGCCGTAATCGGCGACCGCCATCTCGACCGCGGCGAGCGAGCCCTTGCCGGTCGCGTCCGCATAGAGGCTCGACATGTCCGTGAGCACGCCGATCTTGACGGTGTCGTCGGAAATCTGGGCCTGTGCGGTGCTGCATGTTGCGGCAAGCGTGAAGCCCGCTGCGACCGCGGCGATGAGTTTTTGCACGTTCTTTCTCCCTGCGTGTTGTTGTTTGGGTTTTGTTGCGCGCCTGTTCTAGCCGCAATCGGCGCCGCCGGCTAAGCCAGGAGCGCCGTAGCGGAATGCAAAAAGGCGGGGGCTGAGCGGGGTATTGGGAGTTCTTCGAGATCGCTTGGCGACGCCGGTCAGGCGCTGCTGCTCTTGAGCCGTTCGTTGCGCCGACGCAAGCCTTCCAGGGTAGCGAGGAGGACGACGGATACCGTCGTCAGCACCACCGCCGCTGCCGTGATCGTCGGGCTGATGTTCTCGCGGATGCCGGCGAACATCTCGCGCGGCAGGGTGCGCTGCTCGGGACCTGCCATGAACAGCACGATCACCACCTCATCGAAGCTGGTCGCGAAGGCGAACAGCGCACCCGACGCCAGGCCGGGCAGGATCAGCGGCAGGATCACGCGGCGAAACGCTTGAAGCGGCGAGGCGCCGAGTGAGGCGGCGGCGCGCGCCAGGTTGGTGTCGAAGCTTTGCAGCGTCGCGCCGACAGTGATCACCACAAACGGCGTCGCCAGCGCCGTATGGGCCAGGATCAAGCCGAGATAGCTGCCGGTCAGTCCGATCGGCGCGAAGAAGAAATACAGACCGACCGCGGTGATGACGCCAGGTACCACGACCGGCGACAGCACGAAGGCCAGCACGAGCGGCTTGAACCGGCTCCTCCACTGCGCCAGTCCCAGGGCGGCCAATGTGCCGAGCACCATGGACAGCACGGTCGAAGCGACGCCTATGATCATGCTGTTCTTCAGCGAATTCATCCAGCGCGGCGAATTGATGAAATCGTCGTACCAGCGCAAGGAGAGGCCGGGCAGCGGATAGGTCAAGTAGGAGCCTGAGCTGAAGGACAGCGGCATGATGCCAGGATTGGCGCGATCAGGAAGATGAACACCAGCGCGGAGACAATGATCGTCGCGGTCCACGCGATGCGCTGGCTGGGCGTGCGGAGGGGGGAATTGTCGCTCAATTCTTCATTCCTCCCGTAACCTGCTGCCCATGCACCAGCTTTCCGTAGACGAGAGCGAGCAGAAGAGTGGCCAGCAGCAGCACCGCGCCCAACGCCGAGGCAAGTCCCCAATTGGCCGTCTCGGTCGTGTAGAGCGCGATGAAGTAGCTGATCATCTGATCGGCGGCGCCGCCGACGAGCGCCGGCGTGATGTAATAGCCGAGCGCCAGGATGAAGACGAGCAGGCTTCCCGCGCCGATGCCGGGCAGGGTCTGCGGCAGGTAGATGCGCAGGAAAGCGGTCAGCGGTGGCGCACCGAGCGAAGCGGCGGCACGCATGTAAGCAGGCGAGATCGCCTTCATGCTGCTGTACAGCGGCAGAATCATGAACGGCAGGAGAACGTGGGTCATCGCCACGCAGACACCGAAGCGGTTGTAGATCAAGCGCAACGGCTCGTCGATGATGCCAAGCCAGTGCAGGCTGTCATTCACGACGCCCTTGCTCTGCAACAGCACGATCCAGGCGCAGGTGCGGACCAGAAGCGACGTCCAGAACGGGAGCAGGACGAAGATCATCAGCAGGTTCGACCGGCCGGGCGGCAGCGTCGCCAGTAGGTAGGCGACCGGGAAGCCGAGGATCAGGCAGAGCGCCGTGACGCTGATGCTGATGAGGAAGGTGCGGGCGAAAACATCGCGGTAGATGGCCTGATCCGGCGCGGCCGCGACGATCGCGCCGTCTGCGTTTCGCGTCAGGTCGAGCGCCGCCAGAAGGTAGAAGCCGGTCACCGGACCGCTGGCGTCCTTGATCGTCGTCCAGGTGGCGCGTTCGCGCCAGGCCGGATTGATCTTGCCCAGCGTCTCCTTGGCCGTGCCGGGCTCCGGCACCGCCTTCAGATTGCGTGCCGTGCTGGTCAGGATCGTGCGGAAGCCATTCAATGCGTAGTTCAGCCGCTTGGCCGCAATGGCGATGGTGCCGGAGGCGCGCGCCGCCAGGATGTCGCTGGCCAGCGCCGCATAAGCCTTTTCATCCGGCAGGTCCCTGCCATCCCAGCTGGCGAGAGCAGCTACCGTGTGAGGGAAGACCTGGCGCACCTCCCTGTCCTCGACCGAGCGCCACAACATGCCGGCGATGGGCCCGGCGAACGTGAAGAGCAGGAAGACGAGAAGCGGTGCCACCAGCGCAAATGCCTTGACCTGCCGTGTCCGCTCGGCACGCCTCAGCCGGCGCTTGAGCGGCACCTCGGTCGACGCATTGGCGTCGGTCGAGAGCGCGTCCGTCATCGATCGAGCCCCTTTGAACGGATATCCCTCGCTAATTCGGGTAGGTCAATCTCATCTGGCCTTTTGGAGCGGCCGGTGCAAGCGCCTCGTCCGTCGAGACGACCGCTTCGCGGTCTCCTCAGGATGAGGCTTATTGACATAGGTGCCTGAAAGGTCGCTGCCACAGACTCAGACCTCATCCTGAGGGCCCGCCGTAGGCGGGCATCTCGAAGATGCGCCACGGGCGAGTTGTCCGCCACGCACCCTCTACCTGTTGCGTAAGTCGGTTGCCGCCGCGCGCTATCTCGCCGCCCATTTGTTGAAGCGTTCGGTCAGGCGGTCGATGTTCTCGAGCCAGAAGCCAACGTTGATCTCGACCGCGTTCTTGATGTTGTCAGGCGCCGTCGGCAGGTCCTTCAGAACGGCGGGCCGTAGCCGCGCGGCTGCGTCCTTGTTCGAGGTGCCGTAAGCAATGTTCTCCGACAATTTTGACTGGTTCTCCGCCTTGCCGACGAAGTCCAGGAATTTGTAGGCGGCGTCCTTGTTCGGACTCGCCTTCAGAATGACCCAGCTGTCGAGAGTGAAGAGCGCTCCATCCCATACGATGCCAAAGTTCTTCTTCTCATTCTTGTTCGCGGTGTCGATGCGGCCATTGTAGACCGAGGTCATCGCCACCTCGCCGGACGCGAGCAATTGCGGCGGCTGGGCGCCGGCTTTCCACCAGACGAGGTCGCCCTTGATCGTGTCCAGCTTCTTGAAGGCGCGATCGATGCCCTCGTCGGTCGCCAGCACCTTGTAGACGTCCTTCGGTGCGACGCCGTCGGCCATGAGAGCGATCTCCAGCGTCGTCTTTGGGCCCTGGCGCAAGGCGCGCTTGCCCGGATATTTCTTGATATCGAAGAAGTCGGCCCAGCCCTTCGGCGCCTCCTTCAGCTTGTCCTTGTCGTAGCCGAGAACGAAATCATAAAGGATCGCGCCGACGCCGCAGGGATTGACCGCCGGTGGGATATAGGCGGACTCGCCGCCGATCCTGGAATAATCCAGCTTCTCGAACAGACCTTCCTCGCAGCCTACCGCGAGTTCGTCGCTCTCGACCTGGACCACATCCCATGTGGCGGCGCCCCCCTGCACCTTGGCGCGCAGCACCCCGATGCCGCCGTCCCAGGACTCGTCGTTCATCGCAATCCCGGCCGCCTTCTTGAAAGGCTCGAAATAGACCTTCTTTTGGGCATCCTGATAGGCGCCACCCCACGATACGACGGTGAGGTCACGCGCCTGCGCCATTGTCGTCAGCCCGGCGCTGGCGGTGAGCGCCGCGGCGAAACCCAAGACAATCTTGCCAATCTTGCGCTTCAGCATGGTCCTTGTTCCTTCTTCATGTGAGTTGCGTTGAGATGCCCGACCGCTTGTTTTGGATGAAGGCTGCAGGGTTGAATCAGACGGGATCGAGGGCCAGGCAGTCCTCCGGGCGAAAGGTGATCGACACGCTTTCGCCTTGTCTCAGACTGTGATGCGCTCCGGGCTGAAGCTTGACCATGAACTCCGCATTGCCGGCGACGCCGAGCACGGCCAGCGCGTGATCGCCGAGATAGATGGTGCTCTGCACCTTGGCCGGCAGGCGGTTCGGTCCGTCGTTGGAGGTGCCATCCGGGACAATGGAGATCCGCTCCGGCCGTACCGAGAGGGAAGTCGATGCGCCTGCGCGTGATACATTGACCGCCCGCGCGGTCACGGCGCCGCCACCGGCCAGCGCGACGCGGCAATATTCCTTTTCGATCGTTTCGACGGTGCCGGCCAGCACATTGTTCTCGCCGATGAAGTGGGCGACGAAGCTGTTCACCGGATGCTCGTAAAGCGAGTCGGGCGTATCGATCTGCTGCACAATGCCGTCGTTGAATACGGCGATACGATCCGACATCGTGAGCGCTTCACTCTGATCGTGGGTCACGTAGACGATCGTGATGCCCATTGTCTCGTGGAGTTGCTTGATCTCCAGCTGCATCTGCTCCCGCAGACGCTTGTCCAGCGCGCCCAACGGCTCGTCCATCAGCACGAGCTGCGGATTGAAGACCAGCGCACGGGCCAGTGCGACGCGTTGCTGCTGACCGCCGGACAACTGCCCGGGCCGCCGGTGTGCCAGGCTTTCCATCTTGATCATGCGCAAAGCCGCGCGGACGCGCTCCTGCGCTTCCGCCTTGTTGGTTTTGCGAACGGATAGCGGGAAGGCGATATTCTCCGCAATCGTCAGATGCGGAAACAAGGCATAGTTCTGGAATACTATGCCGATGTCGCGCCTATGCGGCGGCACGTTCTTGATCGGCCGGTCAGCGAGGTAGATCTCGCCATGGGTCGGAACCTCGAAGCCAGCGAGCATCATCAGCGTGGTCGTCTTGCCCGAGCCCGACGGGCCGAGCAGGGTAATGAACTCGCCCTTCTTGATCTCGAGGTCGAGGTTCTTCACCACGAGGTGCTCGCCATCGTAGGTCTTCTGAATGCCGGAAAAGCGTACCAGTGCCGGCGCAGGCGTGACCATGCCGGCTTCCATGTCGTCCTCGCGTTATCAGCTACGATGCTGTCAGCACCTCGTTCGAGTTGCGAGGAACAGCTTAGCATCCTCCGATGAGAATGCCAGCGGTGCAAGCGAAGACGCGCACGGACCCGGTGAGCAAAGGCGGGCTACATCCCCGACAGCTTCGTCACAACCACCTTCAGCGAGCCGCCGGCTTCGGCGACGACGCGCAGGGTCTTGGAATCGAAGGCGATGTCGGCAAGCGTCAGGCTGTCGATCTTGGCCTCGACCTTGAGGCCATCCTCGCTCTTCTGGTAGTCGGCGATCGCGACTGCGATCTTCTCGCGGGCGTTGGCGGCGATCGGCTTCAGGTCGAGCGTCGCCTTCTGCAGCAGGGCCTGCTGCATCTGCGGCACCACGGCACGCGCCGCGGCTCCTAACAGGCCGAACGCCGCCTCGGATTCCACCGCGAGCTGGATGTCGGCGAGCCGCAGCGTTTGCTGCGCCTGGTCGAGCATCGGCCGGCCCCAGATGTGCACGGTCGCCTCGGCGCCGAGGCCAAACCAGCTCTTCTTCTCCTTGGCGCGCACCAGCAGCGAGATCAGCAGGCGGTCGCCCGAGGGGGTCACGTTGACGGTCTTGACGGTGACGTCGACCGGGCCGGAGCCGTCCTCGGGATAGGTATGGCCGACCATCTGCGCCGCGATCAGCTTGTTGATCTCGGTGAAGGGCACGTCGATCGGCACGCCGATGTTCACGCCCGTGCCGGTCGGCGGCACGATCGAGATCTTGTCGGGAAACGGACACTCCGGCTTGGTCGGCGTCGAGGTCACGCGTGTCTCGGCCTCGAGGCCGAGCAGCAGCGTCACGGCCTGCGCATCGACGCGCGGCTGCGCCGCGATTGCGCGCACCGGCTTCATCTCGAGCCAGAGCGGCGGCAGTGCGGCCGATGAGCCCGAGCCTTGCAGCGAGATCGAGCGGCACGCCTTGGCCCATTGCGCCCTGGCATTCTCCCGCAGCGAGGGATCGTTGCGGATGCGTTCGGAGACGGCGTTGATCTGCTCGCCGACATTCTTGTCGATCAGCGGCTTCACCTGCGCCGGCACGTTGACCTTGGCGCCCGCGACGGCAACGTTGGTGTCGCCGAGAATGACCTGGGCGCCGAGATTGGGCTCCAGATACCAGTTGGCCGCGAGCTTGGGGCGCGAGGTGATGACCACGTTACCCTTGATTTCGGCGCTGGCGTTCAGGTTCTTGATGTTGACCGCGCCGATCCGTTTCGCGGCGTCGCCGCCGAGCACACTGCCGAGCGCGTCGCCAAGCGCACCGGTGGCCTTCGAGGACAGCGATCCCGTCACGTTCAGCCTGCCGGTGAGCGGCGTCGACAGCGTCAGCACGTCCTTGTCGCCTGTTGCCGCCATCGGTCCGCGCGCCGCCGTCCATCCGATGTCGGCGTTCTCCAGGATCTGCGAGATCGGGTTGTCGGCCTTCCCTGCGAAATTGCGCGGCGAAGCCCTCTCGGCCTGCTCGCGGATCACCGACAGCGCGATCGCGACCGGCGCGATCACGATGGAACTCTTCGAGGCCGGCGGCAGCGGCGGCAGTTGCGCAACCGTCGGCGCCGAATTGGTCACGCGCGGCGACAGCAAGTCCATGGCCTTGAGGCTGATCAAGAACGACGCCACGAGCACTGCGACGGCGATCAGGATCGTCTTCAGATTCAACGTTAGTCGCATCAATCCCCCAAGCCGCCCCGACGGGTTTTTACAGGGCCGGCGAGGAGGGCGCTAGAGCGCACAGGTGGGGTGGAATTGGGGCGAACAGGTTAACGGCTTGCGAACGCCCCGTTGCCGCGCGTTCAAACCGTCATCGCGAGGCTAGCTGCGTCGGGGACGGCGGACCGCCCTCACATTGCCGCGACCGCCGCCGCCGCAGAAGAAGCGATCGCCGCCGTCCGACTCCAAACCTGAGACCATCGTCCCGGCGGGCAGGTCGAGCTGCTCGAGCACCTTGCCCGTATCAGGGTCGATCCGCCGCACGTCACTCTCTTCGTTCTCCCAGGTGCCATGCCAGAGCTCGCCATCGACCCAGGTCACGCCGGTCACGAAGCGCTTGCTCTCGATGGTGCGGAGGACCTTTCCCGTTTCGGGATCGACCTGATGGATCTTGCGCTCGCGATATTGCCCGACCCAGAGCGAGCCTTCGGCCCAGGCCAATCCGGAATCCCCACCGCCGCCGGGCGCCGGAATGGTGCTGAGCACCCTGCCGGTGGCGGCGTCGATCTTCTGGATGCGATCTTCGGCGATCTGGAACAGGTGCCGGCCGTCGAACGCCGTTCCCGCATGCGCGGCGACATCGATGGAGCGCGCGATCTTGCCGTCGGCCGGATCGACCGCGTTCAGCTTGTCGCCGGACGCGAACCAGACATGTTTGCCGTCATAGGTGACACCATGAACGGCTTCGACGCCCGCGAAAGGCCCATACTCCTCGATGATCTCGGCGGCTGTACGCTTCATGTGCTCGATCCCTGTGATGTGACCTCACCCTACGTCTTCAGGAGCGGCGTGGGGAGTAACAAGCCTGTCGGGAAACCCGGGATGGGCGGGGTCATCCAACGCTTCGCCCGGCCATGCCCGAAGGACTGCACCTTGTGTGATCGCGCCAGGTCGTCGAGGGCCCGCTGCACGGTGCGGGCGCTCGTTCCGAGCGCCAGCGCGAGCGCCGAGCTCGACCAGGGTTCGCCGTCGGACAGGAAGGCGAGCACCGCGGCGTGCTTCTCCTCGACCGGCCGCGCCAGCACCAGAACCTGTCGCGTCTTGCGCGGTGTCAGCGCAAAGCCGTGTTTGGTCGCGCTCACATCGGCAAGAGGCTTGAGCTTGGCGCGAAGCCGACCGATCTCGACCCGCAGCCGGGCGCGATGCGATTCATCGACGTGCCTGGCGTGAAACGCGGCGGTCATCAGAGCCTCTCGGGACACGTCCGCGGGCCACGCCTGCGCCAGGGGGCGGGCGAGCGCGAACAGCACCGGCCGCGTTCCCAGTGACACGACGATGCCTCCCCTGCGAACGGTGTGATGGAACGTGTCCACGACGAGCGCTTGAGACGCGGCCAGCGCTTCGACCTGTCCGAGCAACAACGGATGCTCCTTGCCGCGTGCGATCAGGCGCGCCGCGGGCGTGTCGAGCACGAGGTTCGTGCTTTCGACTTCGGCCGTGAGCGCTGGAATCCCAGCCGACCGTGCCGCGTCGGCGGCGCGGTCGAGCGCCGCGCGCGCATCTTTGGTTTTGAGCCGCCGGATTGCGATGCCGGCGATCACGAGTTCACGGACGACCTGAGATGCCGGCGGAAGAGGGCCCGCGCCGAGCTCCGCCAGTGTGCGTTCGGCCTCGTCGAGGCGCCCGAGCAGAAGAAGGCGGCGAGCCTCGATGTGACCGGCATGGGCGGCATTGGCGAGATCGCCGTGCCTTGCGAGTGTCGCGCGCGCCGCTGCGAGCGTCTTCGCCGGCCAGCTCAGGTCGCGCGAGACCAGCGCGATCTCGGCCTCGGCAACGACGCATCTTGCGCGCGCCACCGCCTCTCTCGGACCGAAGGCACGTGCCGCGCTCCGCAGCAGCGTCTTGGCCTTGGCGAAATCGCCGAGCTGCGCCATCGCGATGCCGCGCAGTGCCAGCGACGGTGCGTCGTTGCGCAGCGCAACGCGGTTCAGCGCACCGAGCGGATCGCCCGCCTCGAGCGCGCGCGCCGCGGCCGTGATCAGCGATTCCATTCAAATCCCGCCACACTTGTTACTCCCACCCCGCAACCGCGAGATGCCAGAAACAGTTTACGACCGACGATGTGCGGTGAAGGGCGAGGGGTTCCGCGTCTGTCATAACGAAATGCGGAATGATCGCCCAGGCAAGAGGTTTGGAGAGCCATGATGACATCAGTTGAGAACGCAGGGACGAACGGACATTCCGCCATGCAAACACCACCCGTGGTGTCGCCGCAGGACTGGGAGGCAGCCCGTCTGCAACTGCTCGTGAAGGAAAAAGCGCATACCCGTGCCCGCGATGCCCTGGCCGCCGAGCGGCGACGCATGCCCTGGATGGCGGTGGACAAAACCTATGCGTTCGAGGGCCCCGGCGGCAAGCTCAGTCTGGTCGACCTATTCCAGGGCCGGCGGCAATTGATCGTCTACCGCGCCTTCTTCGAGCCGGGGGTGTTCGGCTGGCCCGACCATGCGTGCCGGGGCTGCTCCATGGTCGCCGACCAGGTCGCCCATGTCGCGCACCTCAATGCCCGCGACACCACCCTTGTCTTCGCCTCGCGCGCGCCGCAGGCCGATATCGCGCGGCTGAAGCAGCGGATGGGCTGGATCATGCCCTGGGTCACCATCACCGACAGCTTCGATGCTGATTTCGGCGTTGACGAATGGCACGGGACGAACGTGTTCTACCGTGACGGCGACCGCGTCTTCCGCACCTATTTCGTCAAGAGCCGGGGCGATGAGCAGATGGGCGGTACCTGGAATTATCTCGACATCACGCCGCTCGGCCGCCAGGAGGTCTGGGAGGATTCGCCGAAAGGCTATCCGCAGACGCCGACCTACAAATGGTGGAATTGGCACGACAGCTACACGGAAGGTGCGGCGCCCGACGAGAAGTGGGTCGAGATCTCGACCGCCGGCGAGAAGGCTTTTCGCAAGGAGGCTGCGGGAGAACGGAAATGACTGCTTCCGCCAGCGCGGCCGCCAGCGTCAACCGCGACAGTGTCGCGGCCGCGCGTCACCTCGCCCGATGGTTGGGGCTGGCGGCCACGCCGACCTTCGCGATCATGGCCCTGCTGACGGCCGCGCTTGGCGGCGGTGCGGCGGACATGCTCTGCTCCGCCGGACAAGGATCCGTGCTCGTTGGCATGGTTCCGATGTATCTGTTGATGAGCGCGTTTCATTCCGCGGCGTGGCTGAGATTGATTGCGGAGCGAAGGCGCGGCGGTGAGCGGTAACGGACCGCCCAGTGTGAACGCCTCGTCCTTGGGGACGCGCGCAAGCGCGCTCCTCAGGATGAGGCTAACCGGCATCTTCGCCTCGGTGCAAGCGCTTCGTAGGGAACGGCGGGCCGCCACACTCCGCCCTCATCCTGAGGGCCCGCCGCAGGCGGGCGTCTCGAAGGATGGCCACGATGACCGACATCAAACAAGAACGACCCGCTTAGCCTAGGTCGTTACTGCGAAGCCGCCTGCAGATAGGCAACCACCTTGGCCGCTTCCTCGGCCGAGATGCCGCCATAGGGCTGCATCTTGTTGCCCGGCACCACCTCGTCCGGCTTGACCATGAAGCGGGTAAGCTTGTCTTTGTCCCAGATGAAGCCGGCTTCCTTCATCGATGACGAGTAATTGTAGTTCGGCAGCGCGCCGGCCTTGCGTCCGACGATCTTGTTAAGATTGGGACCCAGGCGATTGTCGCCCTCTTTCATGGAGTGGCAGGTGCGGCAGGAATTGTTGAAGGCCTGCTGGGCTGCATCGTCGCTCGCCGGCTGCTGCGCGCGCGAGAGAGGCGGTGACAAGAGCAACGTCAATGCCCCCGTGCCGATTGCGAGCAGCCATGCGCTTGACGAACGTTGCGTGCGTGCTTGCATCTGCGCCTCCATGCAATCGCGCTGCAGCAAGCGCGCTTCGGGATGTCGAGGGCAAACGAACACGGCCCCGGTGGGTTCCGGGGCCGTTTGCGTCACAATGTCCTGTCGCTCAGCGCATCGCAACTCCAAGCTCGGCTCGCCGCTCCGTCATCGGCAGCACGATCACCTTGGTGCCGACATTGACGCGGGCGTAGAGGTCGGTGACGTCGTCATTGGTCATGCGGATGCAGCCCGACGAGACGTGCTTGCCAATGGTCTCGGGCGCGTTGGTGCCGTGAATGCGGTAGATGGTGCTGCCGAGATACATGGCGCGGGCCCCTAATGGATTGCCGGGGCCGCCGGCCATGTGGCGCGGCAGATAGGGCTGGCGGGCGATCATTTCCGGCGGCGGAGTCCAGGCCGGCCATTCGGCCTTCCGGCTCACCGATTGGATGCCGGACCAAGTGAAGCCGTCACGGCCGACGCCGATGCCGTAGCGCAGCGCCTGGCCGCCTCCGAGCACGTAGTAGAGATAGGTGTTGGGCGTATCGATGATGATGGTGCCTGGCGCTTCCCGCGTTGCATAGGAAACGGTCTGGCGGCGGAAGCGGGCCGGCATCTCGACCGCGTCCTGATCCTCGGACGGCGCGGCCTGATAAGGCATCGTCTGGTAGGGCTGGTACGGCTGGAGCGGCTGCGGCGCCGTCATCGGCGGCAGCGGTTGGACGAAGGGGAAGAGCTGCACCGGCGCAGCGTTGGCTGTATCTGCGAACGCGATTGCAGAGATCGCGACTGCACTGATCGCAATGGCGCGCGAATAGTTCTTGAACGTGTCAAGATTGATCATTGATCGCCCCTGTTTGCTCGGTGTTGTTGATCACCGCGGCACCGTTTCGGTGCTCCGTTGGGGTGATCACTAACGGCAAAACATTTCGGGACATTTGCGTGGAAAACCGAAAACGGCTTCGTGGCGGCAAGAATTGTTTCATGACAGTTTCGTGGCCGCGCGGGCCCGTTAACGAACAAAACAGAGCGCCGACACTTCTGTGACGTCATACGCCTGAAATATCCTTCGTTGATGGTCGGAAACCGAGAATCATCAAACTCTCGGGATTTTCCCATGCGGGTATTAATCGCGACCGACGCCTGGCATCCGCAGGTCAACGGCGTGGTGCGGACGCTGACCTCGCTGGCGAGCGCGGCCAAGGCCCTCGATGTCGAGATCGACTTCCTGACCCCGGACGGTTTTCCGTCATGGCCGCTGCCGACCTATCCGGGCCTACGCATCGCGTTGCCGAGCTTCAGGGAAATCGCACGGCGGATCGAGAAGGCCGCTCCCGAGGCGCTGCACATCGCGACCGAAGGCCCAATCGGCTGGGCCGCGCGGGCCTATTGCCGTCGCAACCGACTTGCCTTCACCACATCCTATACGACGCGCTTTCCCGAATATGTTTCGGTGCGGACCGGCATCCCCGCGAGCATCGGTTATGCCGTGCTGCGCCACTTCCACGATGCCGCCGCGATGATCATGGTGGCGACGCCCTCGCTGCGGCAGGAGCTGTCCGAACGTGGCTTCAGGCGGCTCGGCTTCTGGACGCGCGGCGTCAACACCGAGCTGTTCCATCCCGAGAGCCCGGCAGCTCTGGACCTGCCACGTCCCATCTTCATGACGATGGGCCGGGTCGCGGTGGAGAAGAATCTCGAAGCGTTCCTCGCGCTCGACCTGCCCGGCACCAAGGTCGTCATCGGCGACGGCCCGCAGAAGCCTGCGCTGGAAAAGAAATATCCCGGCGCCGTCTTTCTCGGCGAGAAGAAGGGGGCGGATCTCACCGCGCATCTTGCCGCCGCCGACGTCTTCGTGTTTCCCAGCCTGACCGACACCTTCGGCGTGGTGCAACTCGAGGCGCTGGCCTGCGGCACGCCGGTTGCGGCGTTCCCGGTGACGGGCCCCAAGGACGTCATCGCCGATCATCAGATCGGCGCGATCGACCATGATCTGCGCACCGCGTGCCTGCGCGCGCTCACGATGTCGCGCCAGACCTGCCGCAACTTCGCGCTGGAGCGTTCCTGGGAAAACAGCGCGCGCCAGTTCGTCGGCAATCTCACCTCACTTCAGCCCAGCCGCACCTTGCGCGCCTCGCCTCGCATGGCGCAGCGGCCGGTGCGCGGTTGATCGTCCATTTGAACCACAGCGAGAACCTCATCGATGGCTAAGATCATGAACCTTGATGGCACCCAGCAGCTCGACCTCACCCGCGGCACGGTCGAGCAGGCCTATGACCGCTGGGCGCCGGTCTACGACCTCGTGTTCGGCGGCGTCTTCGCCAAGGGCCGGCAGGCGGCGATCGCGGCCACCAACAAGATCGGCGGCCGGGTGCTCGAGGTCGGCGTCGGCACTGGCATCTCGCTGCCGCTCTACGCGCCGAACTTGCGCATCTTCGGCACCGACATCTCGGAGGCGATGCTCGACAAGGCGCGCCGCCGCGTGAGCGAGCAGAAGCTGAAGAACGTCGAGGGCCTCGCGGTGATGGACGCCGAGAAGCTCGAATTCCCCGACAATTCCTTCGACGTCGTCATGGCGCAATACGTCGTCACCGCAGTGCCCAATCCGGAGAAGGCGCTCGACGAATTCGTCCGCGTGCTGCGCCCGGGCGGCGAGCTGATCATCCTCACCCGCGTCAGCGCCGATACCGGCATGCGCCGCTTCATCGAGCAGAAGCTGCAGCCGGTGGTGCGTCCGCTCGGCTTCCGCACCGCCGAGTTCGCCTGGTCGCGCTATGCGAGGTGGCTGGCCGGCGCCCGCGGCATCGAGCTTGCCGAGCGCCGTCTGATTCCGCCGCTCGGCCATTTCTCGCTGGTGCGCTTCCGGAAGGTCGACATCGCCAAGGCGGCGTAGCATCGCTGTTGCCCCTCTTCGTGAGGAGGCGCGCAAGCGCCGTCTCGAACCATGAAGGCCCGCCTGCCGCAGACGGGCCTCGCCCTTCGAGACGCTTGCTGCGCAAGCGCCTCAGGGTGAGGGGGGAGAGTAACCGTGCGTCATCGCGCCGCTGCACATCGTCACATGACAAAATGATGATGTCACACGGCCTACATCGAATCCGTTTAAATCCCGTACCCGAAAGCATCTTGGGGAAGAGCATGATCAAGAATTATCTCGAGCAGCTGCGCATCCAGCGCTGGGACGACCATCGCTACTATCACCACAGCCGCATCAATCAGAGCCTGCACTTCGTCAGCGCGCTGAGCTTTCTCTTTGCCTATGTCTGGCTGTTCATCGACCCCGTAGTGTCCGCGCTGGTCGGCTGGCTGGTCTCGATGACCTCGCGCCAGGCCGGTCACTTCTTCTTCGAGCCGCGCGGTTACGACCACATCAACCAGGCGACGCACGAACACAAGGAAGAGATCAAGGTCGGCTACAACCTTCAGCGCAAGGTGGTGCTGATGGCGATCTGGGCGCTCTCGCCGCTGGTGCTGTTCGCCGATCCCACGCTGTTCGGCCTGTTCACGCCCTGGGCGAGCGCGACCGACTTCATGCGGCAGGTCGCCAAGATCTGGCTCCTGGTCGGTGGCGGCGGTCTGTTGTTCCGTACCGTGCACCTGTTCTTCATCCGCGACGTCGAGACCGGTCTCGTCTGGATGACCAAGATCCTGACCGATCCGTTCCATGATTTGATGCTCTATCGCAAGGCTCCGCTCGCGCTGATGCGCGGCGAGCTGATGGACCCCGGCCTGCACCTCAACCCCGAGCACACGCTGGGCCTCATCGGTGAGCCGACGCTCGAAGAGCAGCACGCCTGAGCGCACTGCACATATCCGATACTCTGATGTCTGATGCTGGCGTCATGCCCGGGCTCGTCCCGGGCATCCACGTGTGTGGGGGCGCCTCAAGCGCCGTCATTCCGGGGCGGTCCGTAGGACCGAACCCGGAAGCTCGAGATTCTCAGGTGCGCAATTGCGCACCGGAGTTCGATGCTTCGCATCGCCCCGGAATGACAGTGGTTATGTGGAAAGAATCGGCCTCAACGCCCGAACCGCTTGGCCAGCATCTCTTTCAGGATCTGCCGCTTGATGCTCTTGTTGGTGAGCGCGCCGTCGTGCCACCAGAAACCGTCAGCCTTCATCTTCTGGGCCGCGCGGACGAAGCGTTCGGCGACCTCGGTGAAATCGGCGTCGGTGTAGTTGAGACTGAAGATCAGCCGGCCGGTGCCGACCCAGCTCAGCGCCAGGCCTTCGGCGCGCAGATAATATTGCAGCATCCAGTTGTAGCGGGAGGGGGTGGTGTATTTCACCGTCCAGATCGAGGAGAAGTTGGCGAACCGCACCGGCAGGTCGGCATCGCTCATCATGTGGTTGAGCGTCTGGACCCGGCCGTTCCAGGTTTCCTCCAGCCCGTCATAGACGGCGCGGAAGTTGGGGCTGGCGAGGCGGCTCAAGAACTCGTCCATCGCCGTCATGACGTAGGGATGCGAGTTGAAGGTGCCGCGGGCGAAGCAGACGTCGGCGGGACGGTCGTCGCGGAAGCGGCGCATCAATTCGCGTCTGCCGCAGACCACGCCGACCGGCAGGCCGCCGGCGAGGCTCTTGCCGTAAGTCACCATGTCGGCGCGCACGCCGAAATATTCCTGGGCACCGCCGACGGCGAGACGGAAGCCGACGAACACTTCATCGAAGATCAGCACGATGCCGCGTTGGTCGCAGACCTCGCGCAGCTTCTTGAGCCACTCGGTGTACGCCGCGCGGTCGAAATTGCCGCCACGGGAGGAATCGACCAGCGAGGAATCGCCGGGGGCATTGGCGTTCGGATGCAGGCCCTGCAGCGGGTTGACCAGCACGCAGGCGATGTCCTTGCGGGTACGCAGCACGTGCAGGGTCCTCTCCGACATCTCGGCGAGGGTGTAGGTCTCGTGCGCGGGAATTGGATTGCCGACGCCGGGCTGCACGTCGCCCCACCAGCCGTGATAGGCGCCGGCGAAGCGGACGAGATGCGTGCGCTTGGTGTGGTAGCGCGCGAGTCGCACCGCCTGCATCACGGCTTCGGTGCCGGACATGTGGAACGAGACCTCGTCGAGGCCCGAGATTCGGCAGAGCCGCTGCACGTTGTCGAGGATGACGGGATGGTAGGGGCCGAGCACGGGGCCGAGCGCGTGCGCCCGCTTCTCGGCGCCCTCGATGCACTCCTTGTAGAAGTCGTTGCCGAAGATGTTGACGCCGTAGGAGCCGGTGAGATCGTAGAAGCTGTTGCCGTCGATATCCGTGACGGTGACGCCGCGCGAGGCTTCCATGAAAGTCGAGGTGCCCAGATGCTCGCGGACCAGTCGCGAGAACTGGAACGGCACGCGGTAGCTCTCGGTGAAGTTCAGATCGGAGATCCTCTCCGCGGCCTCCTTCGTCATCGCGCGTCCCCTGGGATAGCGCTCGGCGTAGAGGCCGGCGAGGCGGAAGAAGCCCTCCTTGCGCTGAGCCGCGATGTTCGCCGGCGCGCCATCGCAGGAGAAGTAGTCGTCGTTTCCGAACTCGTAGAACGGGATCAGCCGCGCCACGCGGCGCGACATCTTGGAGTGCCCGGAGAGCGAGCGGTGCTTGGCGCGGGAGAGCTCGATGCGCGCCTTGAGCTTCGGGAAGGCGGCGGCAGCGGACGCTGCGGCGGCCACGGACATCGAGAGAATCGGGAGTGTCGTTTCCATGACAACAAGCGCTAACCCTGCGAGCTGACAGATTCATGACAGTCAAAGCCCTCATCGCCTCTTTCACCCAGCAGGAAGACCTCAACTTCCTGTTGACCAACCGCATCCCGCGCGCGGCCCTGACCCGCTTCATGGGCTGGTTCTCCAAGATCGAGAACCCGTTTGTGCGGGACTTCTCGATCGCGCTGTGGAAGCTGTTCTCCGACCTCGATCTGTCGGAGGCGCGAAAAGATCGTTTCAAGAGTCTGCATGACTGCTTCACCCGGGAGCTCAAGCCGGATCTGCGGCCGTTCGATCCGGACCCGGCCGTGGTCGCGAGCCCCTCCGACGGCATTGTCGGCGCCCATGGCCGGATCGCCGACACCGAACTGTTTCAGGTCAAAGGTGCGCCCTATTCGCTGCTCGATCTCGTCGGCGATTCCGCCCTGGTCGACCAGCACCGCAACGGAAGCTTCGTCACGCTGCGGCTGACCTCCAGCATGTATCACCGTTTCCACGCGCCTTATGATGCGCATATCGAGCGCGTCACGCTGATCCATGGCGACGTCTGGAACGTCAACCCCATCGCGCTGAAGCGCGTCGAGCGGCTGTTCTGCAAGAACGAGCGCGCGGTCATTCGCACGCATTTGCCGACCGGCGAGGCGGTGACGCTGGTGCCGGTCGCCGCCATCCTGGTCGCGAGCATCCGCCTGCACTTTCTCGACATGGTGCTGAACGCGCAGACCCATGGCCCCGTCAATTTTCCCTGCGACGTCAACGTGATCAAAGGCGAGGAGCTCGGCTGGTTCGAGCACGGCTCGACCATCATCATCCTGGCGCCCGGCGATTTCACGTTCTGCGACGGCATCACGGAGGGCACGCGCATCCGCGCCGGTCAAGCGCTGCTGAAGAGAAAGTAGCCTTCAATCCGCCGCGCCCGCCGCCTATATCGTCCGCGGGGACAACTGGATGTGAGTGATGGCGCGGGCGCCGGTGATGGCGGCGGGTGGTATTGTGCTGCGGCGAGGTTCGATGCCGCTGATCGCCGTGGTGCGCCAGCGCAAGCGCAACGAATGGGTCTTGCCCAAGGGTAAGCTCGACGACGGCGAGACGCCAAAGGAGGCCGCGCATCGCGAGGTGCTGGAAGAGACCGGGCACGACGTCGCGGTGCACGAATTTCTGGGCACGCTGGGCTATCAATCGGGCGGGCGCACCAAGGTCGTGCATTTCTGGCGCATGGAGGCCGATGGCGGACCAGTCCGCAAACCTATGAACGACATCAAGGCGGTGGACTGGCTGACGTTGGACGACGCAATCGCGCGGCTGTCGCGCGAATATGAGCGCGCGTTCCTGGCGCAGATCGGTCCGATTGCACTCGCCGCTGCCGGTGTTGCGCCTTCGCCCGAGCCGACGCCGCCGGCCGATCATATCGATGCGGCCTTGCAGACGCTGACACCAGCCCAAGCCGCCTCGGTCGACGAACTGCGCACGGCTTGTTGCAGAAGGTGAAGGCGTGGCTGCGCGGCGAGGCGTGAGCGCGCGCCGCGCGCTGGTCGACACCTTCGATGTCAGCTCACGCGCTTCCAGGTCTGGCCGCCGCAGAACATACCGCCGAAGGCGCAGCCCTGCACGCGCATTGCATTCGGACCTTTCATCGCGATGGTCGAGTCGTAATTGCGGCCAGAGTTGGGATCGTGGATGCGGCCGCTCCACTTCGAGCCGTCGGGCTTCATGTTGATCAGGATGCGCTCATTGGTCTTCACGGCATAACCGCAGAGATTGGCGCCGCACTGTTCGACACGGACATTGCCTTTGTTCTCTTCGGTCGCCCACACGCCGATCGGCGAGTTTGGTGGCGCCACGGGCGCCGCGGCAACCGCAGCCGGGGCCGGCGCGGGAGCAGCAGCGATGGGAGCGGGTGCAGCGACGGGAGCAGGCGCCGCAACAGGTGCAGGCTGCGCGGTGTCGAGGCCGGCGGACGCGGCGGCGGGAGCCGTCGGGTCCGTTGCGGCGGGCGCAGTCGCCTGGACCGGCGCCTGTGGCACTGGCTGCTGCTGCACCGGAGCCGGCGCCGGCTGCGCATTCGTGGTCGCCGGAGCCGGCGTGGTGTCGACGTCATCCTCCTTGGAGCCGCCCAGGCCCTTGAGGTTGATGTTGTTCAGCTTGATCGGCTTGTCCGACAGGCCCGGCGCCACGATGGCCACGCAATTGAGTGAGGCACAATTGCGCGGCGTCTCAATGCGGATGTGCTGGCCTTCGATCTGGAACGAGATCGAATTGCCCGCATGCGCCGCGGCGGTCGAAGCAAGGAAGAGCGCCGTGGCGGCGATGGTGAGCTTGTTCATGACAACCTCCGTGTCCGCGTATGGACTGGTGTCGCTGGTGGACTGAGCGTAGTTCGACCCTACGCCCCGGCTGTCCCTTCTTCCGTGATCGACATCACTACCTCTGGCCGTCGCCTGCGTGAGCCGGCGCACATTCGGCCATCTTGGCCTGATGTCGGTAACGATCCATGAGATGGAGCGCGGCCCTATATGATGCCGAACACGATGGCGCCGACGAAGGCCATGGCGAGGTACGCGGTGATAATGCTCAGTCTGCCGGCGAACGTCATGAGATCGCTCCCGCTGTCGCGCCGCGTTGCGCGAGCTTTATGGTTAACAGAGAGTCTCCTTCCGAAAAAGTCAGTCGTCCTGTCGCTCAGTCTGGCAGCATTTCGGCGCACGCGGGCCGGCATGGTTAAAGAAGGCTGAAACGACACGTTGAAGAGTCTTTAAGTAAATTCACCGAACGTGCGTTCATGACGCGCGGAGTTCGTTTGTATCTCGTCGGCTCCATCGTCCTTGTTTCGCTTGCGGGTTGTGGACGCGGCTTCTTCCAGGCCGAACGCGAACCGTGGCGGGCCGAGGCGGAAGCGGCGTGCCTGAAATCTGGAGCGGTCAAGGAGAGTGCGGACATCGTCCGCATCGATCCGATCTCCGGCCCTGGCCAATGTGGCGCCGAATTTCCGCTGAAGGTCGCCGCCATCGGCGAAGCCTCCAACAGCTATGGCTTTGCCGACGAGGAGCTGCGTCCGCCGGGGAGCATCGGCAACCAGCCGCGCTGGCCGGTCACGCAGCCGCGGTCGAACTATCCGCAGAGCCAGAATTATCCGGCACCCTCCCACCCGCAGCGATCGAACTATCCGGAGAGCGCGGTGCAGCAGCCTTCCGGCTATGGCACTTCAACCGGACCGATGTCGCTGAACGCGCCCGGCGTGGTGCCGCAGGAAGACGAGATCGATCTGCCGCCCGAGGGCACCGATGCCGCGGGGGCCGCGCGCTACATGAATGCGCCGAGCTATCCGGCGCGGCCGGCCGGTGCGGCACCCTACGGGCAACCGCCCGCGCAGCAGCCGCTGCCGCGTCTTGGCCCGGCGCAGGGCAATCCCGTCACCGCCGTCGGTCCCGTTGCGATCAAGCCGACCGCGACGCTGGCCTGTCCGATCGTATCCGAGCTCGACCGCTGGCTCGCCGACACCGTGCAGCCCTCGGCCATGCGCTGGTTCGGGGTCCGTGTCGCCGAGATCAAGCAGATCTCCGCCTATTCCTGCCGCGGCATGAACGGCAACTCGCGCGCCCACATTTCCGAGCACGCCTTCGGCAATGCGCTCGATATTTCCGCCTTCGTGCTCGCCGACGGCCGCCGTGTCACTGTGAAGGAAGGCTGGCGCGGCATGCCGGAAGAGCAGGGATTTTTGCGCGACGTGCAGTCCGGTGCCTGCGCGCATTTCACGACGGTGCTCGCGCCCGGCTCCAACGTCTATCATTACGATCACATCCACGTCGATCTGATGCGCCGCGCCAGCCGTCGCCTGATCTGCCAGCCCGCCGCCGTCTCCGGCGATGAGGTCGCTGCGCGTGCGCAGTCACGCAGCCCCTATGCGAATGCACGCGATCCTTCCGTGACTGGTTCGCTCGGCCGCAAGAGCGCCGCGCACAAGCGCGAAGAAGACGAGTACGCCGACGATTGAGGCTTGCGCAAAACCGGTGGCTACGATGGGGCCGTAGCCCGCCAGCAAGTCATTTCGAGGCCGGCTTCGACGGTGGGAGCCCCATGCACCGCTGCACCTCGCCAGGGACGTTGTAGGTTCGCATGATGTGGCGGCTGTCGCGAAGACCGGACGCCTCGCGTTGCACTACGAACATCCACAGCGCATGGCCGGCTTCATGCACCAGCCTACGTCTGGCCGGTTGCAGTGAGGCCGGTATCCCCGAGGCCGCGTGGGCGGCGTCGAACTCGCGCAAACGCGCGAGGCTCTGTTCCAGCGCGCGGCCCATTCGTCCAAGCGCCGAGGCCTGCTCCTGGACGATCTCATAGTGGAGAATATCGACAGGGGGGCGAAGATCACGAGGCATGGACGCAAATATAACCGCCCGCGACGCGCCTGCGCAACGCGTAGCACGCTCGCGGTTACTTCGCCCGATACGTCGCGAGGAACATCCGCGTCGCGCTGTCGACGACTTCGGTCATGCGCTCTTGCGACGGTGCGGGAGCAGCCTGGAAGACGAACGGCAGGAACAGCGAGGCCTTGCACAGTTCCATGAATTGCGAGGCGGCAAGATCGCAATCGTCGATGTCGAGATCGCCGGAAGCGACATGGGCTTTGAGATAATCGGACAACCGGTGGATGGTCTTGTCCAGCACCCGCGCATAGTAACGGCGGCCGACGTCGGGCATGCGCTCGGCGATTGCCATCACGGTGCGGATTGCCGATCCGCCGCCGGGCCGGCAGAGTAAATGGATATAGGCCTGGCCGAAATCCTTCAGCGTGGTCTCGGCATCGCGCGCGGGATCGAAATTGAACACGACCTGGCCGTGCTGGAGCGCCTCCTCTTCGAGAATGGCTTCGAACAGCGCCGATTTGTCGGCGAAATAGACGTAGAGCGTGCCCTTGGAAACCTGTGCCGCGCGCGCGATCTCGCCCATGCTGGCGCCGTCGAAACCGAGAGCCATGAACACTTTGCGAGCACCGTCCAGGATTTGACGTCGCTTGGAGCTGTCCTCCTCCGGGACGATGTGAAGACGTTCGCTGGCAGCTACAACCATTGGTTTAGGGTCTCGGAAGGTTTTTGGATCCGCGTCTGGGGCTATGAACCCGAATAAAGGATTCCGGCTATTAAGATGACACCGGGAATATTATGTAGATTGACCGAACCGTTCGGTCAAGGTATTCAGGACGAGCGAAAAGGGGCGTGCCGTGGCGGCCACCCCTGCTCGCGCTTTTGGGGAGGCCTTTATGGCCGTATCGAGAGACCAGGCTGCGCGCGTCCTTCGCCAGGAAGCGGTGGAGACGACGCCGGAGCAGGCGAGCGGTGACGCGGCGAGCGAGAAACCCGCCGTCCTGGCTGAGAAATTGCGCTCTCATGTGGTCGAGGAAACCGAGCACCGCAGCGTCGAGGTGGCCGAGAAGCCCGCGACTGACAGGGCGGCCCCGGCTGCCCCTGTCCATAGCGCTGCTGCCGCCGCGCCCAAATCCGGCAAGCGCAAATTCGTCCTGATGGGCGTTGGCTTGCTGCTGGCGCTCGCGGTCGCGAGCTATGCCGGTTACTACACCTTGGTCGGCCGCTTCTACATCTCCACCGACGATGCTTATGTCCGCGCCAACAACACCATGCTCGGTGCGCGCGTCGCCGGCCACATCTCCGCGGTCCTCGCCGGCGACAACTCGCCGGTGCGCGCGGGCGACGTCGTCTTCCGCATCGACGACGGCGACTACAAGATCGCAGTCGATGCCGCCGCGACCAAGATCGCGACCCAGCAGGCCACGATTGACCGCATCAGCCGCCAGGTCGCAGCACTCGATAGCCAGGTCGCGCAAGCAAAGGCGCAGCTCGTCTCGGCTGAAGCGGGCCTCAAGCGTGCCGATCTCGACTATGAGCGCCAGCAGGCGCTGAGCAGCAAGGGCTTTGCCTCGCGCGCCACCTTCGAGAGCTCGGAAGCCGGACGCGACCAGGGCGCGGCCGCGGTCAAGGCCGCGCAGGCCGCCTACGACGTCGCGGTCAGCAATGTCGACGTCGCCAAGGCGCAGCAGGCCGAAGCGCAGGCGCAGCTCGCCGAGCTCAAGACCACGCTCGCCAAGGCTGAGCGCGATCTCGGATTCACCGCGGTGCGCGCGCCGGTCAACGGCACGTTCTCGAATCGCCTGGTCAATACGGGCGACTTCGTCGCGGTCGGCCAGCGCCTCGGCAACATCGTGCCGCTCGACGAAGTCTATATCGACGCCAATTTCAAGGAAACGCAGCTCAAGCGCATCCGCCCCGGCCAGCCGGTGACGATCAAGGTCGATGCCTATGGCATGCGCAAGTTCTCCGGCGTCGTCGACAGCATCGCGGCGGGCGCGGGCTCGGTGTTCACGCTGCTGCCGCCTGACAATGCCACCGGCAACTTCACCAAGATCGTGCAGCGCGTGCCGGTGCGCATCCGCGTGCCGAAATCGGTGGCGAAGCAGAACCTGCTCCGCGCCGGCATGTCGGTCTACGCGACCGTCGACACCAACAAGGGTGCTGCCGATGCCGACAGCGAGGTCGATCTCGACGATCCCATTGCGGTTCACCCGCAGTAGGCGCGGTGATATGAATCACGCTGCAGCCGCGAATGCAGGTGCGCTCCCTCTCCCGCTTGCGGGAGAGGGCTGGGGAGAGGGTGTTTCCAGAATGGGACAATCCCCTAGAGGAGAGAACCCTCACCCGCGCCTTCGGCGCGACCTCTCCCGCAAGCGGGAGAGGTGCCGCCAACTCGCAGCTTGCTCCTATCAGAGCTGACAAATGGCCGACACCTCCACCGCTTCACCTGCCATGATGGCGGCCCCGGCTTCCGAGCGGATCGCGCCGAAGCGGCTGTTTGCCTTCATCATCATGGTGTTCGGGATGTTCATGTCGATCCTGGACATCCAGATCGTCTCGGCCTCCTTGAGCGAAATCCAGGCCGGACTGTCGGCAAGCTCCAGCGAAGTCTCCTGGGTCCAGACCGCCTATCTGATAGCCGAGGTCATCGCCATTCCGCTCTCGGGATTCCTGTCGCGCGCCTTTGGCACGCGGCTGTTGTTCGCGATCTCGGCCGCCGGCTTCACCGCCTCGAGCCTGCTCTGCGGCTTTGCCAGCACCATCGAGGAGATGATCCTTTGGCGCGCGCTCCAGGGATTCCTCGGCGCCGGCATGATCCCGACGGTGTTCGCCTCGGCCTATACCGTGTTTCCGCGCTCGAAATTCCACATCGTCGGCCCCATCATCGGGCTTGTTGCGACCCTCGCACCCACGATCGGACCGACGGTCGGCGGCTACATCACCGACGCGATGTCCTGGCATTGGCTGTTCTACATCAACGTTCTGCCTGGCATCGGCATCACCGTCGGCGTGCTGGCGCTGGTCGATTTCGACGAGCCTCATCTCGAACTGCTCGACCGCTTCGACTGGTGGGGCCTGTTGTTCATGGCCGGCTTTCTCGGCACGCTCGAATATGTGCTGGAGGAGGGGCCGCAATATGAATGGATGCAGGACACCTCGGTCGCGATCTGCGCCTGGATCTGTGCAATCTCGGGAATCGCCTTCTTCTGGCGCGTCTTCACCGCGGCCGAGCCGATCGTGAACTTGCGCACCTTCTCGGACCGCAATTTCGCCGTCGGCTGCACGCTGCAGTTCTGCATCGGGATCGGGCTCTATGGCCTGACCTATATCTATCCGCGCTATCTCGCCGAAGTGCGCGGCTACAGCGCGTTGATGATCGGCGACACCATGTTCGTCTCCGGCATCACCATGTTCCTGGTCGCGCCGCTGGTCGGCCGGCTCATGGCGAAGGTCGACATGCGCTACATGATCGCGTTCGGTCTTGTCGTGTTCGCGCTCGGCTCCTACCAGATGACCTGGATGACGCGAGACTATGATTTCTATGAACTGCTGGTGCCGCAGATCCTGCGCGGCATAGGCATGATGTTCGCGATGGTGCCGACCAACAACGTCGCCCTCGGTACGCTGGCACCCGAGAAGGTGAAGAACGCGAGCGGCGTGTTCAACCTGATGCGCAATCTCGGCGGCGCGCTCGGCCTCGCCGTCATCAACACCGTGCTCAACGATCGCACCGACCTCCACATCACCCGCCTCCAGGAGCGCGTGACGTGGGGTAATGCGACCGCGACCGAAACCCTGACCATGTTCATGCAGAAGTTTCAGGGGCTTGGCGATGCCACGCTGATGGCCATGAAGCAGCTCTCCCAGCTGGTTCATCGCCAGGCCGTGGTGATGAGCTTTGGCGACGCCTTCTTCGTGCTGACGCTGTTCTATCTCGCGCTCAGCGTCCTGGTCGCGCTGCTGAAGAAGCCGCCTTCGCCGTTTGGTGCCGGCGGCGACGCGCATTGACGCAACTCCACGTGTTCGGTGTCATCGTCCGGCTGACCGGACGATCCAGTATTCCAGAGGCAGGCCTTGGAGAGCTCGCTCTCGCACCACACTCGCCGCGCCGTATTGGATGCCCCGTCAAGCCGGGCATGACGGCGGAGATTGGGGTGGGCAGCGCGCAACCAGCGATGCGGACGGCGTCGCGAACCAAATTGCAACACTCGTGCGTGATCTCGCGCGAGCCCCGTTGCAAAGCGCTTGCGACACATCTATAAAGCGCACCTCATTCAATCGAGCCGGGAGGGATTTGCATGATTTCGACGCATTCGCAGATCGCACGCCCGCGCTCGATGTTCTGGCTCGGTATGTGCTCGGCCTCATAGAGGCCCTTTCCGCCAGCTTCGATTGGGCCAAGATTTCGACCAAGCGCCCCGATCGCTCCGCTTCCCAAGTCAAAATCAGTTTTGAGTGACGCCGTCTCGGCCCTCGCGGCCGGTCTGTGTCCATCGATGGAGCCGGCCCGCGCGTGCGGCCGGATGATGTCATGACCGCTCTGTCTAAAAAGCCCGCCGCAATTCGCGTGGTGCTGCCCTTCGTGTTCCGCCACTGGCTGAAGCAGCCGGGGCGCGGCCTCGTTGTGGCCGGCGGCGTCTTGGGCGCGACTCTCGCCGACCTGTTCATGCCGGTGTTCTCAGGGCATCTGGTCGATGCGCTGACGCGCGGCCCGTCCGACCCGGACGCGCGCCACGCGGCGCTCACGGCGTTCGGCGCCATCGTGGCGCTGGGCGCAGCCTCGATGGTGCTGCGGCTCGTCGGCCTCCAGGCGATCGTGCCGTTCACGCTGACGACCATGTCCGACGTCGCGCAGGACGCGTTCACGCGCGTGCAGCGCTTCTCGACCGACTGGCACGCGAACTCCTTTGCCGGCTCCACGGTGCGCAAGATCACCCGTGGCATGTGGGCGCTCGACCTGCTCAACGACACCATTCTGCTCGCGCTTCTGCCTTCGCTGGTCGTGCTGATCGGGTCGATGGTCCTGCTCGGCGTGCACTGGGCCTCGCTCGGCCTGGTGATCGCGCTCGGGGCGGTCGTCTACGTCACCATCACGGTGGTGTTCTCGACCCGCTACATCGCGCCGGCAGCCCGCGTCTCCAATGCCTGGGACACCAAGGTCGGAGGCACGCTGGCGGACGCGCTGACCTGCAACGCCGTGGTGAAGTCGTTCGGTGCCGAAGCGCGCGAGGATGCGCGGCTCGCGCGCGTCATCAACCGTTGGCGCGTGCGCGTGCGGCGGACCTGGTTTCGTTACAATTACACGGCGATGTCGCAGCTTTCCTTGCTGCTGTGCCTGCGCGCCTCCGTGATCGGCGGCTCGGTGCTGCTGTGGATGTCAGGTCATGCCACGCCCGGCGACGTCACGTATGTGCTGACGAGCTATTACGTCATCCACGCCTATTTGCGCGACGTCGGCATGCACATCAACAACCTCCAGCGCTCGGTCAACGACATGGACGAGCTGGTGGCGATCCACGACGAGCCGATCGGCATTGCGGATGCTTCCGATGCGCGTCCGATCGCGATCGAGGGCGGCGAGATCGTGTTCGACGACGTCACGTTCCATTATGGCGGCCACCGCGCGCCGCTCTATGACGGGCTGTCGGTGACGATCCGCGCCGGCGAGCGTGTCGGCCTCGTCGGCCGCTCCGGCTCCGGCAAGACGACCTTCGTCAAGCTGGTGCAGCGGCTTTACGACGTCACCAGTGGCTGCGTGCTGATCGACGGGCAGGACATCGCGCGCGCCACGCAGCAATCGCTGCGCAGCCAGATCGCGATCGTGCAGCAGGAGCCGATCCTGTTCCACCGCTCGCTCGCCGAAAACATCGCCTATGGCCGGCCGGGCGCCAGCCTAGAGGCGATCGAGCAGGCGGCGCGGCTTGCGAACGCGCACGAGTTCATTCTTCGCCTGCCCAAGGGCTACGGCACGCTGGTCGGCGAGCGCGGCGTGAAGTTGTCGGGCGGCGAGCGGCAGCGCGTGGCGCTGGCGCGCGCCTTCCTGGCGGATGCGCCGGTGCTGATGCTGGACGAGGCGACCTCGAGTCTGGATTCGGAGTCGGAGGCGCTGATCCAACAGGCGATGGAGCGGCTGATGAAGGGCCGCACCTCGATCGTGATTGCGCACCGGCTGTCCACCGTGAAGAGCCTCGATCGCATCCTGGTGTTCGATCGCGGCGAGATCGTCGAGCAGGGCACGCATGCCGTGCTCGCGGGCAACCGAGGGGGCATCTATCGTGGTCTGTTCGAGCGGCAGGTGGTGGAGCTCGGACATATCGCAGCAGCGGAATGAGGCGCGCGGCGGCGGGGCGAAGTCCCGACGCCACGCCGCCGGAGGTGAATGACATGAAGGACCTGACGAACGGCCCCATCGTGAGACACATCCTGGCCATGGCACCGCCGATCATGGTGGGCATGATCACGATTATGGTCTGCCAGCTGGTCGATCTCTACTTCGTCTCGGGATTGGGCGATGCTGCCGTCGCGGGTGTCGCCGCGGCCGGCAATGCCGGATTTCTCGTCAACGCGCTGATGCGGTGCTCGGCGTCGGCACGGTGGCGCTGATCGCGCACGCCGTGGGACGCAAGGATCGGCAGGATGCCAATCTGATCTTCAACCAGGCGATCGCGCTGTCGGTGCTGTTCGGCCTGCTGACCCTGGCCGCGGGCGCAGCTTTGTCGCGTCTCTACATGCGCTCGATCGCCGCGGATCAGGCCACGATCGAGGCGGGGACCATCTATCTATTGTGGTTCATGCCCGCGCTCGCGCTGCAGTTTGCCACTCAGGTGATGGCGTCTGCGCTGCGCGCGACCGGCATTGTCCGTCCCGCCATGCTGGTGCAGGCGCTCGCGGTGCTCATCAACATCGCGCTGGCGCCGGTGCTGATCGCGGGCTGGGGCACGGGCTATCCGCTCGGCGTTGCCGGCGCCGGGCTGGCGAGCTCGATCGCGGTAGCGATCGGCGTTCTGATGCTGCTCGCGTACTTCCGCCAGGTCGAGCGCTACGTCGCGTTCAACGCGGCGCAGTGGCGCCCGCAGCCGCGCCATTTGAAGCGCATTCTCAATCTCGGTCTGCCGGCCGGCGGCGAGTTCGCGATGATGTTCATCTTCATGGCCGTGGTCTATTACGTGCTGCGCGATTTCGGTGCGGCGGCGCAGGCGGGATTCGGCATCGGGCAGCGGGTGCTCGGCCTGATCCAGATGCCGGCGCTTGCGGTCGCACTCGCGGCCGGGCCGATCGCCGGCCAGAACGTCGGCGCCGCAAACGGCGCGCGCGTGCGGGAGACCTTCGTCAAGGCGGCGCTAATCACCACAGCCGTGATGATCGGCTTCATGATCCTTGCGCAAGCGAAGCCGGAGTTGCTGCTCGCCGGATTCTCCAACGACCGGGAGACGATGGAGATCGCCTTCCTGTTCCTGCGGATCATCTCGTTCAACATGGTGGCGCAGGGCCTGATCTTCACCTGCTCGAGCATGTTCCAGGGCCTCGGCAATACCAAGCCGGTGCTCTTGAGCTCGGCGACGCGCGTGTTCACCTATTCCTTGCCGGCGATCTGGCTGTCGACGCGGCCGGGCTTCCGCATGGAGCACGTGTGGTACTTGTCGATCGCAGCGACGACGCTCCAGGCTGCGCTGAGCTTGTGGTTGTTACGCCGCGAGTTCGAAAGGCGCCTGGCGCCGCTCCGGCAGGTCGGGGCTCCCGGGCCGATCGAAGCTGAGCCTGTCGCACCTCCCGCGCGTGCGCCTGCGTAGCGACAATCACCTCCCCAGCGGCGCCGGATAATTTGCGGCGCCGTGGGGCTAATACGCGCCAACACTGTTCCAGACGAGGCCGAGGCCGGACAGGAACAGAAGGCCGAGCACGACATCGCCAAAATGCTTGTCGCTCAACGCGTGATAGACGCGTGCGCCGGCCCATGCGCCGATCAGCGTGCCCGGAAAGGCGACCAGCGCGAGCCAGACCACTTTGAAGGCGACGAGGCCCGACGCG
The DNA here is from genome assembly GCF_023073735.1 of Bradyrhizobium sp. 160. Lineage (NCBI taxonomy): Bacteria > Pseudomonadati > Pseudomonadota > Alphaproteobacteria > Hyphomicrobiales > Nitrobacteraceae > Bradyrhizobium > Bradyrhizobium sp. 160. The sequence goes on along the minus strand of NZ_JADPKD010000057.1, from coordinate 230,031 downwards.
GTCTGCAACGCCAGCGCGGTCGCGAGCACCGTAAAATTGAAGAGCTGGAAGATGCCGCGCCGCTCGTGCTTGTTCCAGCCGCGGATGTTGGCCCACAGGATCGGCAGCGGCCCCGACAATCCCGCGAGGCCGCCAAGAATGCCGCCGGCAAAGCCGATCGCGCCGTCTGCGATCCTGCCGCCGAATTCGATCGCGAGCGACCTCTTGTTCAGATACAGCGCGCTCGAGAAGATCAGAAGCAGCACACCGACGCTCAGCTTGAAAACTTTTGGATCGGCCGAGGCCACCATCATCGTTCCCAGCGGCACGCCGACCAGCCCGCCGATCAGGAACGGCCAGACCAGCGAGAGGTCAAAACTCTTCCACATCGACGGCAGCGTCGAGGTCTGGGCGATTACCGAGCAGATCAGCACCAACGGCACCGCAAGCGATGGCGGCAGGACGTAGAGCCAGATGCCGAGCGCCATCAGCGCCGTGCCGAAGCCGGCCAGTCCCGAGACGAAGCCGCCGGCCAGCGCGCCGAACAACAACAGGACGTAGGTGAGCGTTTCCAACGGATCATCCTTGTCGCAATGGGCGATCCCGAACTGTTGATCACCAGCGCCCCATAGCACGCTTGCTGCCGTGCCGGTCAATCCGTGCTGCACGCAAGCGTGATCTGCAGCCTTCGGGCTTTCGCGAAAGACACGCCTACATGACGGTCGTACTTCAGTACTTCAATCCTGCGGCCCGTCCGACGCCATCGTGCGCTCCGTTCGGTCAGTCCCGCACAAGATGATGGAGAATGGCGATGACCGGCATGAACATTGCCGTTGCGGCCGCGCTGATGTCGGCGGCGGCCTTGATGCCGACAATAGCGCAGGCGCAGCTTTCCGAACCTGCGGCCTATCAGGCCGCCCATCCCGACCGCGACGTGCTGAATGGCGGCCAGCTCACGCCGGCGGCGCGCGCTGCGCTCGGCCAGCAGGGCATCCCGCGCGACGCCTATGCATCGCAGGCCTATCCGTCACCCGGTGTGCCTGCGCTTCGCTCGCGCCATCGCCGTCAGCATCGATAGGTTTTCGCTAGACGATCTGCCTGGTGTCGGCCGGCTTGTGCAGCGCGCTGACCAGGATGCGCAGCGCCTCGGTCAATTCCGCCCTGTTGCGCGCTGCGCCCAGCGAGACTCGCGCCGCATGCGGCGGCATCCCATCGACGGTGAAGGCTTCGGCGGCGACCAGTGCGAGTCCATTCCGCAAGAGATGCCCCGCGACATCGGACCGGCCCTCCGGCAGCCTCAGCCAGAGATGATGGGCGGCGGGCCTGGCCAGGAACTGAAATCCTTTCAGCGCGCGCTGCGCGAGCTGCTGGCGGCCAACCGCTTCGTTGCGGATGGCGGCGATGATGCGATCGGCAATGCCGGTCTCGATCCAATGCGTCACCAGCGCCACCATCAGCGGCGCCGGCATCTGCACGGTGGCCTGCAAATGGCTGCGCATCGTCTGCTGTGCATCATTGTTGGGCGTCAGCAGATAGGCGACGCGGAGGGCCGGCGCGATGCATTTTGACAGCGTGGTGGCGAGATAGGTCCGCTCCGGAATGAGGCTTGCGATCGGCGATGCCGAACGGTCGAGCAGCCCGTAGGCATCGTCCTCGATCAGTGTCGTACCGGCATTGCGGATGATCTTTGCGATCGCGCTGCGCCGCTCGGGGGAGAGCGTCGCCGTGGTCGGATTGTGCAGCGTCGGAATGAGATAGACGGCTTTCGGCCTGTGGGTGCGGCAAGCGTCTGCCAGCGCGTCGGGCAGGATGCCGCCGTCATCCATGGCGACGCCGACGAGCTTGATCCCAAGCCGCGCCGCGGCGGCCTTGATGCCCGGAAAGGTGAGCGCTTCGGTCAGCACGATGTCGCCGGGCCGCGCGAGATGGCTGAGCAGGTTGAACAGGATCGTCTGCGCGCCGGGAAAGATCACGAGCTTGTCGGCATGCGCATGCGCAACGCGGGCGCGCATCCAGCGTGCCGCAATCTCGCGCTCATGTGCGCTGCCGCCGGGCGGCTGGTAGTTGAGATGCGCCGTCAAGCCCGATTGCGCGCGGATGGCTTCCATTCCGGCGATGATGCGCTCGTCGAGCTGTGCCTCCAGCGGATGTGGCGGCACGTTCATCGAGAGGTCGATCGCGACTGGGTGGGGCAGGTCGACCGCGCGGCGCGCGCTGGTCTCCGACACGAACGAGCCCTGTCCGACCCGCGCCTCCATGATGCCGCGGCGCCGCGCCTCGGTGTAGGCGCGCGTCACCGTTGTGAGGTCGATGCCGAGCGCTTTTGCGAGCGCGCGCTGTGTCGGCAATTGCTGGCCGCGCACCAGCCGGCCCGCGGCGATGTCGGCTTCCATGGCATCGACAATACGCTGGTAGCGCGGGCCGGAAAGCTCAGAGATTGTAGGGGTCCAATCCATGCAATTTAGGTTCAGATCCTTTGAATGTATGGATGCAACATATTATTGTATGGATCGTTGAAAGGGAAGAGGTGTGGTCATGGCGACGGTCTCTCTGGCGAAGGCGATGTGGCGCGGTTTCACCGGCAAATGTCCGAATTGCGGGGAGGGGCACATGTTCGGCCGCTTCCTGAAAGTGACTGACGCTTGCGACCATTGCGGCGAGGAGCTGTTTCACCAGCGCGCAGACGACTTTCCGGCCTATCTTGTGATGGTCGTGGTCGGCCATCTCGTGGTGCCGGCGATCCTTGCGGTTGAGACCGCCTATGCGCCGCCGGAGTGGCTGCAACTCGCGGTGTGGCTGCCGGTGACGCTGTTCGCGTCGCTCGCATTACTGCAACCGACCAAGGGCGCCATCGTCGGACTGCAATGGCAGCTCGGCATGCACGGTTTCGAGCCGAAGAAGCTGCGGCGCGAAGGCAATGCGCTTGCACCGGCGCTGGTGAGGGCGGACACGCGCGGGGCCTAAAGCGGCCGCAGCGTTTACATCGCGCATTCGTGCGCCGGAGGCGCTGATGGGCGTGCTGGAGAAAATCGTGGCGTAATTCTCGCCGTCATTCCGGGGCTCGCGAAGCGAAGCCCGGAATCCATTCATCCATCAACTCCGCGGCTCCATGGATTTCGGCTCGTGCTGCGCACGCCCCGGAATGACAACGGCCAAAATGGTGAGGGGCTCGGCGCGTTGGCGCCGAACCCCTCGTTGCAAGATATCAGCCGGCCTGTAAGCCGGGTTCTGTAAGGCACCGCCCGCTTGCGCGAACGGTACGTGACGGCCATTCCTCTGGGGTCATGTTTGCACATGGCCTCGAGCAACCTACCCGGACGGCGGGCCTGACATCGCCCCGCGGCGTTATCGCTTGCGCGAACAGCCCGCTGCGCCGTCCCTATTCGGTTTTGCTCCCGGTGGGGTTTGCCATGCCGGCTCCGTTGCCGGAGCCGCGGTGCGCTCTTACCGCACCTTTTCACCCTTACCGCGCCGAAGCCCCGAAGGGGCGAAGGCGGGCGGTTCGTTCTCTGTGGCACTTTCCCTGGGGTTACCCCCGCCGGACGTTATCCGGCACCGCATGTCAAGGGAGCCCGGACTTTCCTCCCCGGCGGCCTTTCGGCCCCTGCCGGAGCGGCCGTCCGGCCGACTGACGGTTTAGGCATGGAGCATTTGTGACGGTTCCGTCAAGCCGATATCGCCGCGCATGCGGGCTTCAAATAATTTATCCTGAAGGTGTCGTTTGGTGCGTGCCCCGTTCGACTGGATGTCGGCAACACAGCCGAACCACAGGAGTGAAGCAATGCAGTATCTGCTGATGATCTACCAGAACGAGGTCGAGTACGCCAAGAACGATGCGGCGACCAGCCAGAAGATACTGGCGGAATATCAGGCCTTCACGCAGTCCATCATCCAGAGCGGCAACTTCAAGGCCGGCGACCGCTTGCAGCCGACGACGACGGCAACGACCGTGCGCGTGCGCGATGGCAAAACGCTGACGATTGATGGCCCGTTCGCGGAGACGCGCGAGCAGCTCGGCGGTTACTATCTGGTCGAAGCCAAGGATTTGAATGCCGCGATCGAGATTGCGGCGCGGATTCCCTCCGCGCGCATCGGGTCGATCGAGGTGCGGCCGATCTGGGTCTATGACAAGTGAATGATCTCACCCCCGTCGTTCCGGGATGCGCCGCAAGGCGCAGGCCCGGAATCCATAACCACGATCGGGAATATGGATTGCGGGCTCGTCGCTGGCGCGACGCCCGGCAATGACGTTGGAGGTGGTGATCGCATGACCCCTTCCGAGATCGAAGCCATCTTTCGTGACGAGGCGGGGCGGGCGCTGGCCACGCTGATCCGCCTCGTCGGCGATTTCGATCTCGCTGAGGATGCGCTCCAGGATGCCTTTGCCGTCGCGCTGGAACGCTGGCGGGCATGCGAGATCCCCGAGAATCCGCGCGCCTGGCTGGTCAATGTCGCGCGCAACAAGGCAATCGACCGCATTCGCCGCCAGGCCGTGTTTCGCGGCAAGCAGCAAGCGCTGGTGCATGAGCTCGAGCTGAACGCGCAAGCGCCTGACGAGCCACCGGCCATGCTCGACGACGACATGCTCAGGTTGATCTTCACCTGCTGCCATCCCGCGTTCGCAACCGAGGTCCAGGTTGCGCTGACGCTACGCACCGTCTGCGGGCTCTCCACCGCGCAGGTCGCGCGCGCCTTTCTCGTCAGCGAGGAGGCAATGGCGCAGCGCCTCGTTCGCGCCAAGCAGAAGATTCGGCTCGCCGGTATTCCTTACGAAGTGCCCGAGCGCGACGCGCTGGCGCTGCGGCTCGACGGCGTGCTCGCCGTGATCTATCTCGTCTTCACCGAAGGCTACATCGCGACGTCGGGTACGGACCTGATGCGGCCCGATTTCGCCGCCGAGGCCATCCGGCTCGGCCGCCTGCTGGACCGGTTGATGCCGGATCGCGCCGGCATCAAGGGCCTGCTGGCCTTGATGCTGCTGCACGACGCGCGCCGCGCCGGGCGCCAGACACCGGCCGGCGATATCGTGCTGCTCGAAGAGCAGGATCGCGCGCTGTGGGACCGCGCGCAGATCGATGAAGGGCTGCGGTTGGTGGATGACGCGCTGCGCGTGCCGGGCCGGCCGCAACCCTATGCCGTGCAGGCCGCGATCGCGGCGTTGCATGCTCGCGCGACCAGCTTTGCGCAGACCGATTGGCCGCAGATTGCGGGGCTCTATGAGGTCCTGCTGCGCATCAACCCGTCACCGGTGATCGAGCTGAACCATGCCGCGGCGGTGTCGATGGTCGATGGTCCTTCACGTGCGCTCGCTCTCGTCGATGCGATCACCGCCCGCGGCGGGCTCGCTGGCTACGAGCTGTTGCCCGCCGTGCGCGCCGATCTGCTGCGGCGGCTCGGCCGCAAGGACGAGGCGCACGAAGCTTATCGCGCGGCGACGGAGGCGACGCAGCTGGAGCCGCTGCGGCGGCTGTACGCGCGAAGGATCAAGGAGATGGGTAACTAAATTTAGCACCGTTGTTCCGGGGCGATGCGAAGCATCGAACCCGGAACCTCGAGATTTCGGGTCCGCACCTCGTGCGCCCCGGAATGACGGCTACGCCGTCACTTCGACGCGACCGCCGGCCCCTCGACGGGCAAGCTCGCCAGCAGCGCCTGCAATGTCGACAGCGTCGAATGATCGGCGATGCCATCCAGCCGCGCCGGGCGGAAGTGGCGCTGGAAGGCGGTGACGACTTCCATTGTCGCGGCGTCGTATTTGCCGGTCAGCGGCACGCCATAGCCGTACCGGGCGAGCGCCTGCTGCATGCTCAGCACGGCGTCGCTGATGGTGCCGAGCATCAGGCTCTCGCCGCGAACGACCGGGGCGGGCGTCACCCAATGGCCAACGCCGGAATTGGCCAGCGAATGCCACGGAAATTTTTCGCCGGGATCCTTCTTGCGCGCGGGTGCGACGTCGGAATGGCCAAGCACCCGGTGCGGCGGCACCTTGCGGCGGAGCATGATGCCGCGGCACAGCGCGATCACGGCGGCGATCTGGCGCAGCGGATACTCCGGATAGCCCCAGTCATGGCCGCGATTGATGATCTCGATGCCGATCGAGCAGGAGTTGATGTCGTCCTCGCCAGCCCAGGACGAGACGCCGGCGTGCCAGGCGCGCCTGGCCTCGGGCACGCATTGCACGATGCGGCCGTCCTCCAACACGACGTAGTGCGCCGACACGTCGGTCCCTGCCGTGCACAGCCGCGCGAGGGCACCCTCGACATCGGGCATGCCGGTGTAGTGCAGCACGATCATATCGGGCTGCCGTCCCTTGGCGCGCTCGCCATGGTTCGGCGAGGGGGTGATGTCGGAGACGATTGAGGAATCCGGATCGAACGTCCGCATGCCCGCCGCGGCTTTGGGAACCGGGAGAACGCGTTGACGCTTCGAATCAGCTCCAGACGGCGTGGACGAACCGGACGGCATGGACAGCTCGAGTTGGACGAGAGTGGGGGCCAAGCCCTTCTCTTTACTATTCCTTTACCCTTCGGCCGCGCGCAATCGCGCGACGCGGTTAACGGATGCATTTTGGCGCGTGTGTGTGGATGAAGCATCACCACGGCGTCGCCTTTTCGACTTGTCGCGAGCCGATCAACGCTTTCTTAACGCTAGGGGCCGTTACTGAGAGATGAAGAGCCGACCCGCGTCCGGAGGCGGCCAAAGCGTATTTTGGCTCGAAATCCCATGGCTGCCCGACAAATTCCACTGGGAACACTGGGTTTGCGGCCCGGGACAACCGGGCTTGGGAACCATGCTAGACGGGGGCTTTGTCGTGGAACCGCCGCGACGCAGAATCATTCGAGGCGTCATGAGCTGCTTCGTCCCCAATCTGGCATCGATGCCGGGCTGGGTGTTCGGCAGGCGTGGCGCATGAGCTCGGCTCCGCACATTCCCGTTCTCGGCCGCGAGGCCGTTGACCATCTCGCCCCGCGCGCGGGCGGCATTTACGTCGACGCCACCTTCGGCGCCGGCGGCTATAGCCGTGCCATTCTCGACGTGCCGGGAACCCGGCTCATTGCCATTGACCGTGACCGCACTGCGATCGCTGGCGGTGCCGAACTCGTCGAACGCTCCGCGGGCCGGCTCACGCTGGTCGAAGACCGCTTCTCCAACCTCGCCGAAGTCTGCGCGGGGCAGGGCGTCGAGGCGATCGACGGAGTCGTGATGGATGTCGGCGTGTCCTCGATGCAGCTCGATCAGGCAGGCCGCGGCTTCTCCTTCCGTCTCGACGGACCGCTCGACATGCGGATGGGGCAGGCGGGGCCGACCGCGGCAGACGTCGTCGCCCGCGCTTCCGAAGGCGATCTCGCCGACATCATCTATCTCTTCGGCGAGGAGCGGCATTCGCGGCGCATCGCCCGCGCCATCGTGGCCGACCGGCAGGAGACGCCGTTCACGACCACGCGCGCCCTCGCTGATCTCGTCGGCAGGATCGTGCGCTCGAAGCCCGGGGACATTCACCCGGCGACGCGGACGTTCCAGGCGCTGCGCATCTTCGTCAACGAAGAGCTACAGGAACTGCAGACGGCGCTCGCTGCGGCCGAGCGCGTGCTCAAGCCCGGCGGCCGCCTCGTCGTGGTCTCGTTTCATTCGCTGGAAGACCGCATCGTCAAGAATTTTCTCGCCTCACGTTCCAAGAGCGGCGGCGGTTCGCGGCATCTGCCAGAGATGGCGCAAGCCGCGCCGACCTTCCAGCTGCTGACGCGGCGGCCGATCGTCGCCGGTGAGGACGAAGTTGCGCTCAACCCACGTGCGCGCTCCGCAAAGCTGCGCGCCGCCGAGCGTACCTCGGCGCCCGCGCATCATGATGGCGAGCCATCGTTCTGGCCAAGACTCTCCGACGTCATGAGGGGCGGCTAGCGCATGCGCTTCATCCACCTCCTCGTCATCGGCGCGCTGATCTTCGCGGCAGCCCATGTCTACCGGATCAAGATGGACTCCACCGCGCGTACCGAGAAGGTGCTGCGCCTGCATGCGGAGATCCGGGAGCAGCGCGATGCGATCGCATCGCTGCGCGCTGAATGGGCCAAGCTCGATGCGCCCCTGCGCCTGCAAGGACTGTCCGACCGGCATCTATCGCTGAAGCCGGTCAACGGCACGCAATATGACTCGCTGAAGAACCTGCCGGAGCGCCCGCCACGGATGTTCAGGCCGGGCGAGCCCGACCCGATCGGAGCGATGCTCAATACTATCGAAGCCGCGAGCGATCCCGACACTGTGACGGGCTCCGTGCCTCAGCCGGAGGACAATCAATGAGCGCTCCGATCCCGGCAAAACCCACAGAAAAGCCCAGCGAGCCCTGGCGGCAGCGGCTGATCCGCAGCCTGCTCTACGGGCGCAACGTCGATCGCGCCGCGAAGGCGCGCGCGCGCGTTGGCCTGGCGATGCTCGCCTTCGCCTCGGTCTACGCCCTGATCGGCGGCCGCCTCGTGATGTTCGCGATCGGGGCCGACGCTCACGGTGCCCGCCGCGCCGCGGCGCAGGAGGTGGTCGCAACCGCGCGGCCCGACATCGTCGACCGCAACGGCGCGATCCTGGCAACCGACGTCAAGGCGGCGAGCCTGTTCGGCGAGCCGCGCCGCATCATCGACAAGGACGAGGCGATCGAGCTTCTGACCGCCACCATCCCCGATCTTGACGAGGCCGAGGTGCGCGAGCGCCTGAAGACGCGCAAGGGCTTCGTTTGGCTTAAACGCGAGGTCACGCCGAAGCAGCAGCAGGACATCCACAAGCTCGGCATTCCCGGCATCGGCTTCCTGCGCGAGAACAAGCGCGTCTACCCGACCGGCAACGAGGTCGCCCACCTGATTGGTCTCGTCAATATCGATAACCAGGGCATCGCTGGTCTCGAGAAGTGGCTCGACAACCAGGGACTCGCCGATCTCCACCGCGCCGGCTTTGCCACCGACCGGCTGCAAAAGCCGATCGAGCTCTCGGTCGATCTGCGCGTCGAGCATGCGCTCCGCGACGAACTGTTGAAGGCCAAGGACAAGTTCCACGCCAAGGCCGCCTCCGGCATCGTCTCCAACGTCAAGACCGGCGAGATCGTGGCGATGGTCTCCCTGCCGGACTTCGATCCCAACAACCCGAAGGAAGCGCACGACCCCGACCGCATCAATCGCCTGACCACCGGCGTCTACGAGATGGGCTCGACCTTCAAGGCGTTCACGCTGGCGATGGCGCTCGATTCCGGCAAGATCAATCTGAACTCGTCGTGGGATGCGCGCGGAAACCTGCACTACGGCAAGTTCACCATCCACGACAGCCACCCGCTCGGGCGCTTCATCAACACCAAGGAAGTGTTCACCTACTCGTCGAACATCGGCGCGGCACGGATAGCACTCAACCAGGGCGTCGAAGCGCATAAGGCGTTTCTCGCCAAGATGGGCCAGTTGACGCGGCTGCGTACCGAGCTGCCGGAGAGCGCGGCGCCGCTGATCCCGCGTCGCTGGAGTGAGCTGAACACGGTCACGGCCGCGTTCGGCCAGGGCCTCTCGGTGGCACCGCTCCAGGCGGTGATGGGCATCAATGCATTGGTGAACGGCGGTTACCTCATTCCGCCGACCTTCATGAAGCGCAGCGAAGCGGAAGCGGCGGCGCTGGCCAAGCGCGTGATCAAGCAGGACACCAGCGACAAGATGCGGTATCTGATGCGGCTCAACGCCGAGATCGGTACCGCCAAGACCGCCGACATCAAGGGCTATTACGTCGGCGGCAAGACCGGCACGTCCGAGAAGGTCATCAACGGCCGCTACGCCAAGAAGCGTGTGCTCAACTCGTTCACCGCCATCCTGCCCTGCGACGATCCGAAATATCACGTCCTGATCATGCTGGACGAGCCGCAGGCCATTCCTGAATCGAAGGGTTTCATCACCTCGGGCTGGAACGCGGTGCCGACCGGCGGCAAGGTGATCGAGCGGATCGCGCCGCTTCTGGGCGTCGAGCCGCGGTTCGATCTGCCGCCTGCGGACCGCCTTATTCTTGCAGCATCCAGGACAACCCAGTAATCAACCGGGTAGGCCATTGCCGCTGCTGAGTCGGGCTTTTCCGACGATTCGGCCTTCCGGCTCGGCGTGTCGACTGAAGACCATGAAGCTGCGCGAATTGCTAGGCAATGATGTCGTAATCGAGCCCGCTGCCGCGGCGCTCGATGTGACCGGCCTTGCCCTCGACAGCCGGCAGGTCAGGCCGGGCGATCTCTTCTTCGCACTTGCGGGCAGCAAGACGGACGGTGCGCGCTTCGTCGATGCTGCCGTCGCGGCAGGCGCGGTGGCCGTCGTCGGCGACCATGCGCCTGATGGCCGCAAGGTGCCGTTCGTGACGGTCGCCAACCCCCGTCGTGCGCTGGCGCTGGCGGCAGCAAAATTCTTCCCTGCGCAGCCTTCGACGATTGCCGCGGTCACCGGTACCAGCGGCAAGACCTCGGTTGCGGCGTTCACGCGCCAGATCTGGGAGCGGCTGGGGCATGCCTCCGCCAGCATCGGCACCATCGGTCTCGTCTCGCCCAAGCACACCGTCTACGGCTCGCTGACGACGCCGGATCCGATCGCGCTGCACCGGCAGATCGACGATATCGCGCGCGACGGCGTCACGCATCTCGCCTTCGAGGCGTCCTCGCACGGGCTCGACCAGTACCGCCTCGACGGCGTGCGCGTCTCGGCCGCCGGCTTCACCAATCTCTCGCGCGACCATATGGATTACCATCCGACCGTCGCGCATTACCTTGCGGCCAAGCTCAGGCTGTTCCGCGAGTTGGTCGCCCCTGACGGCGCGGCTGTGATCTCGGCCGATCATGATTGCTCGGCGGACGTCCTCGACGCAGCGAAGGCGCGCGGCCTGCGCGTGATGGCGGTCGGCCGCAACGGGGACGGGGCAAGCGAGGGCATTCGTCTCGCGGGTGCCGAGGTCGAGGGCTTTTCGCAAGTGCTCGCGATCGAGCATCGCGGCAAGCGTTACGTGGTCCGTCTCCCGCTGGTCGGCGAGTTCCAGATCGAGAACGCGCTGGTGTCGGCCGGCCTCGCCATCGGCACAGGCAGCGATGCGGCCGATGTGTTCGCGAGCCTCGAACATCTCGAAGGCGCCAAGGGCCGTCTCGAACGGGTCGGCGAGCGCAACGGCGCACCGATTTTCGTCGACTATGCGCACAAGCCCGATGCGCTGGCGAAAGCTTTGCAGGCGCTGCGTCCCTACGCCAGGCGCAAGCTGGTTGTCGTGTTCGGCGCCGGTGGCGACCGCGATGCCGGCAAGCGGCCGATCATGGGCGAAATCGCGGCCGAGAACGCCGACGGCATCATCATCACCGATGACAATCCGCGCAGCGAGAAGCCGGAAGCGATCCGCGCGGCGATCCTCGCCACCGCGAAGGGCGCCCGCGAAATCGGCGACCGCACTGCTGCGATCCGCGCGGCGATCGAGGACTTGCAGGAGGGCGACGCGCTGCTCATCGCCGGCAAGGGCCACGAGACCGGACAGATCGTCGGCGGCGAGGTGCTGCCCTTCAGTGATCACGAGGCGGTCGCCGCCGCACTAGCATCGAGGGTTGCATGAGCGCGCCGATATGGACGGTTGCCGAGGTGGCGCGTGCGCTGGGTGTCGGCGGATCATTCCCGGATACGCCGATCGAGTTCGTCGCCCAGGACAGCCGCCTGGTGAAGCCGGGCAGCCTGTTCGTCGCGCTGAGCGGAACACCGAGCGGCGGCTTCGTCTCCGCCTTCGCCAGCGCGCGTGACGGCTGGGAGTTCGCGGACAAGGCGGAAGCTTCCGGAGCGGTCGCGATGATCGTGCCGCACGAGATCGCGGGCATCCGCATTCCCCAGATTGTCGTGAAGGACACATTGATCGACGGCCTCTGGGGCCTCGCGCGCGCCGCACGCACGCGCTTTCGTGGTGCGGTGATCGGGCTGACCGGCAGCGCCGGCAAGACCAGCACCAAGGAGTTTCTGGCCGCTTACCCCAACGCCTATGCCAGCCCCTCGAGCTTCAACAATTTCTGGGGCGTGCCGCTGACGCTGTGCAATGCGAGGCGAGATGCCAGCGTCTGGGTCGTCGAGATGGGCATGAACCAGCCCGGCGAGATCGCGCGGCTCAGCGAGTTGACCCGGCCGACGGTCGCGCTCGTCGTCAACGTCCAGCCGGTGCATCTGGAAAAGCTCGGCTCGCTCGAAGCCATCAGGCGCGAGAAGGTGTCGATCGTACGTGGCCTGCCCGAGGACGGCGTGCTGGTGTTGCCCGCCGGGATCAAGGCGCCGGAATGGAAGGGCAAGGTGGTGCGCTTTGGTGAGCATGCCGAGGTGCATGAGGTCGCGCACGCCCCGCACGGCGAGAGCTGGCAGGTCGTCGCCAGGCTCGGCAAGAAGGAGATCGCCTTCAGCCTGACGCCGGGCGCGCCGCACCGCGTGCAGAATGCGTTGGCCGCGCTCGCCGCGATCCGCGCAGCGAACCTCGATGCGGCGACGCTCGCGATCAAGCTCGATCGGGTCGGCATCATGACCGGCCGCGGCGTCGAGCAGGCGGTCGGCGGTATCACCGTGATCGACGACAGTTTCAACGGCAATCCGGCCAGCGTCGCAGCTGCGCTGCAAAGCTTGCAGGCGCGCAACGTGACCGGCGGCCGTCGCATTGCGGTGCTCGGCGACATGCTGGAGCTGGGCGCTGACGCGCCAACCTACCACACCGGCCTTGCCAAGCATCTCGAAGATATCGATGGCGTCTATTGTGTCGGCCCCTTGATGCGCTACCTCTTCGACGTGCTGCCATCAGGCAAGGGCCTCGGCTGGCACGACGATCCCGCCACGCTGAAGCCGGATGAGGTTGCGAGCCTGCTGAAGGCAGGCGACGTCGTGGTTGTCAAGGGCAGCAAGAAGATGTTCTGGGTCAACAAGTTTGTGCCGGGCCTGGTGGCCGCCTTGCAGGCAAAGGCGTAAACTGCTTGGAAGGCGCTGCTCCCGAATCCCGCCCTTTGCGGCGCAAAAACTGTCCGTCTCCCTGAGGTCGCGACCGATCCGATGATGAAAACCAGCGAATGCGCGTGAGCACGTTGAGGCCAACAACAAAGCCAAGGCCGCGTGTGCAAAGGCGTCATAGGACCGTCTGAATGTTTTACTGGCTGATAGAGCTCTCCAACACATTTCCGGGATTCGGTGCGTTTCGCACCTTCCTGAACGTCTTCCGCTATATCACCTTCCGCACCGGCGGCGCCATCGTCACGGGCGCGCTGTTCGTGTTCCTGTTCGGTCCCTGGATCATCGATCATTTGCGCATCCGTCAGGGCAAGGGCCAGCCGATCCGCAGCGACGGTCCGCAATCGCACCTCGCCAAGAAGGGCACGCCGACCATGGGCGGGCTGATGATCCTGTCCGGCCTCACGGTCGGCACGGTACTATGGGCCAATCCGCTCAATCCCTACGTCTGGATCGTGCTGGCGGTGACGCTCGGCTTCGGCTTCGTCGGTTTCTATGACGATTACCTCAAGGTGACCAAGCAGACCACGAGCGGGTTCGGCAGCAAGCTTCGCCTATTGATCGAGGCCGTGATCGCGCTGGTTGCCTGCTACGCGCTGGTGCGGCTGAATCGCGATCCGGCTTCGACCGCGCTGACGATTCCGTTCCTGAAAGATACCGTGCTGCATTTCGGCTGGTTCTTCGTCGTGTTCGGCGCCTTCGTCATTGTCGGTGCCGGCAACGCCGTGAACCTCACTGACGGTCTCGACGGCCTCGCCATCGTGCCGGTGATGATCGCGACCGCAAGCTTTGCGATGATCGCCTATCTCGCCGGCAACGCCGTGTTCGCCGAATATCTCCAGATCAAATATGTCGCCGGCACCGGCGAGCTCGCGGTGCTCTGCGGCGCGTTGCTGGGCGCCGGTCTCGGCTTCCTCTGGTTCAACGCACCGCCGGCCTCGATCTTCATGGGCGACACCGGCTCGCTCGCGCTCGGCGGCATGCTCGGCGCCATCGCGGTGGCGGTGAAGCACGAGATCGTGCTCGCGGTGATCGGTGGCCTGTTCGTGCTGGAGGCGGTCTCCGTCATCGTGCAGGTGGTCTCGTTCAAGCTCACGGGAAAACGCATCTTCAGGATGGCGCCCATCCATCACCATTTCGAGCAGCTCGGCTGGACCGAGCCGCAGATCGTGATCCGCTTCTGGATCATCTCGGTGATGCTGGCGCTCGCCGGCCTGTCGACGCTGAAGCTGCGGTGATCGGTCAATGATTCCGGTCACGTCCTTTGCCGGCAAGACTGTCGCTGTGTTCGGCCTCGGCGGTTCGGGGCTCGCCTCCTGCCATGCGTTGAAAGCCGGTGGCGCCGAGGTGATCGCCGCCGACGACAATGCCGAGAACATCGCCAAGGCGGCGCAAGCCGGTTTCGTCACCGCGGATTTGCGCAACATCTCGTGGGCGAGTTTTGCCGCATTGGTGCTCGCGCCCGGCGTGCCGCTGACCCATCCGGTGCCGCATTGGAGCGTCTTGAAGGCGCGCGAGGCCGGCATTGAGGTGATCGGCGACATCGAGCTGTTCTGCCGCGAGCGGCGCCGCCACGCGCCGGATGCCCCGTTCGTCGCCATCACCGGCACCAATGGCAAGTCGACCACGACGGCGCTGATCGCGCACCTGACGAAAGTGGCCGGCTACGACACCCAGATGGGCGGCAATATCGGCACCGCGATCCTGTCGCTGGAGCCGCCGCGCATGGGCCGCGTCCACGTCGTCGAGATGTCGTCCTACCAGATCGACCTCACGCCCTCGCTCGATCCCTCCGTCGGCATCCTGCTCAATGTCAGCGAGGACCACATCGACCGCCACGGCACGATTGCGCATTACGCCGCGGTGAAGGAGCGTCTCGTCGCCGGTGTCCAGGCGCGCGGCACCGCGATCGTCGGCGTCGACGATGGTTTTTGCCGCGACATCGCCGACCGGCTCGACCGCGCCGGCAAGAACGTGGTGCGCATCTCCGTCAAGACCCCGCTGGCGAGCGGCATCCATGTCGAGCACGGGAATATCGTGCGCACCTCGGGTGGCGCCCGCAGCGAAGTCGCTGCGCTCGGCGGTATCGGGTCGCTGCGTGGCCAGCACAATGCGCAGAACGCGGCCTGCGCCGCGGCCGCCGCGCTCGCGATGGGCATCAATCTTGATGTGCTGCAGAACGGCCTGCGCAGCTTTCCCGGCCTTGCGCATCGCATGGAGCAGGTCGGCCGCCGCGGTAACGTGCTGTTCGTCAACGACTCCAAAGGAACCAACGCCGACGCCACCGCGCATGCGTTGTCGTCCTTCGCCGACATCTTCTGGATCGCCGGCGGCAAGCCGAAGGCGGGTGGCATCACCGGCCTGACCTCCTTCTTCCCGCGTATTCGCAAGGCCTATCTGATCGGCGAGGCCGCGCAGGAGTTTT
Organism: Bradyrhizobium sp. 160; assembly: GCF_023073735.1. Lineage (NCBI taxonomy): Bacteria > Pseudomonadati > Pseudomonadota > Alphaproteobacteria > Hyphomicrobiales > Nitrobacteraceae > Bradyrhizobium > Bradyrhizobium sp. 160. Next base: position 214,629 of record NZ_JADPKD010000057.1, on the reverse strand, counting down.
CGGGAACGCTCGGCACGCAAGTCGCGCACGAGATCAGCCAGACGCTGGACGTCGCGGTCGAGCATGCCGCGCGCGATGCGGAAGCCTCAGGGCTCACCGACGCCGTCGTGCTGCTGTCGCCCGCCTGCGCTTCCTTCGACCAGTACCGCAATTTCGAGATCCGCGGCACCAAGTTCCGCGAGCTGGTGCAGGCGCTGCCGGGCGTGAGGCCGGTGATGTAGGGCGTTCTCCTCCCGCAACTCCGTTGTTGTCGCCCGGCTTGCCGTCTTCGCTAACGCTTCGAAGACGGCAAGCCGGACATGACAGTGAGTTGTGTGGCGGCAGTGGGGATCATCTCCAAACATCCCCGTTTCCTTAACCCCCCGGTAACCAACCTCGGCGACCAATGGACGGACCTCTGTCCGAAAGCGGCCGCCCATGCTCTCCCGTGAAGAACGCACCCCCTTTTCCGAGTGGTGGTGGACCGTCGACAAGCCGCTGATGGGCGCCATCCTGGCGCTGATGCTGACCGGGGTGATCCTGTCGCTGGCGGCGAGTCCGCCGGTTGCGACTCGCATCGGCCTCGATCCCTTCCATTTCTTCGGCCGCCATGTGTTGTTCCTGGCGCCGTCCTGCCTGGTGCTGGTCGGCGTCTCCTTCCTCTCGCCGCGGGCGATCCGCCGCTCGGCCCTGATCATCTTCGCAGCTAGCATCATCCTGATCGTGCTCACGCTGGCTATCGGCCCGGAGGTGAAGGGCTCGCGGCGCTGGATCACGCTGCTCGGCGTCAACATCCAGGCCTCCGAGATCGCAAAGCCGTCGTTCGTCGTCATCGCCGCCTGGCTGTTCGCGGAATCGACCAGGCGGCCGGAGATGCCGGCGACCTCGATGGCGCTGCTGCTGCTCTTGATGCTGGTCGCGCTGCTGGTGATGGAGCCGGATTTCGGCCAGACCATGCTGATCCTGATGGTGTGGGGCTCGCTGTTCTTCATCGCCGGCATGCGCATGGTCTGGGTGTTCGGGCTTGCAGGCCTGGGCGCGGCCGGCCTGTTCAGCGCCTACCTTTTTGTTCCCCATGTAGCGGGTCGCATCAGGCGCTTCATGAACCCGGCCTCCGGCGACACCTTCCAGGTCGATACTGCCATGGAAGCCTTCTACAATGGTGGCTGGTTCGGGCTCGGACCGGGCGAGGGCATTGCGAAACGCAGCCTGCCGGACAGCCATACCGATTTCGTGTTCGCGGTCGCCGCCGAAGAGTTCGGCATCATTCTGTGCCTGGCCATGCTGGCGCTGTTCGCCTTCGTCGTCATTCGCACGCTGTCGCGCGCCTATGCCAATGAGGACATGTTTTCGCGCTTTGCGGCCTCTGGCCTTGCCATCCTGTTCGGCGTGCAGGCGGCGATCAACATGTCCGTGAACCTGCAGCTCATCCCCGCCAAGGGCATGACGCTGCCGTTTATCTCCTATGGCGGCTCCTCGATCGTGTCGCTGGCCTATGGAGTCGGCATGATGCTGGCGCTGACGCGGCTGCGTCCGCGCACCGAGGTTGAGGCAAGCGGCCACGCCGAGGCCATGCGCAGCTACGCGTGATCCTCACCCGAGGAGCCGCGCTTCGCGCAGCGTCTCGAAGGGCGCGGCCACTGGTCGGGCCTTCATCCTTCGAGATGCGCGTTCCGCGCTCCTCAGGATGAGGAGCTGGTCGTCCGGCCGACTGCGCTCGCAATGACAGCGGAGGACTTGTAAAAGGGCATTTATGGACACGTCCCCCCTGATTCTTCTCGCCGCGGGCGGCACCGGCGGCCATCTGTTCCCGGCCGAGGCGCTCGGCGTCGAATTGATCCGGCGCGGCTTTCGCGTCCGCCTCGTCACTGACGAGCGCGCACTGCGCTATAGCGGCCTCTTCAGCAAGGACATGATCGATGTGGTCAGCAGCGAGACTGCGCGCGGCCGCAATCCGTTCCAGCTTGCCTATGCCGGCCTCACGCTCGCCGCCGGCACGCTTTTCGCCTACACTCTGATCAAGCGATTGAAGCCCGTCGCCATCGTCGGCTTCGGCGGCTATCCGACGCTGCCGCCGCTGGTCGCGGCAAAATTCGCCGGCGTGCCCGGCATCATCCACGACGCCAACGCTGTGCTCGGCCGCGCAAACCGGTTCCTGTCGAGCCGCGTCCGCGCCATCGCGACGTCCTTGCCCGGCGTGCTCGACCGCGATCCGGCGCTATCGGGCAAGACCACGACGGTCGGCACGCCGATGCGGCCCGCGATCCTCGCGGCCGCCGCGGTGAAATATGTCGCGCCTGAAGTGAGCGGCCCGCTGCGCCTGCTCGTCGTCGGCGGCAGCCAGGGCGCGCGCATCATGGCCGACATCGTGCCGGGCGCGATCGAGCGGCTCGAGCCTGCGCTGTGGAGCCGCCTCGTCCTCACCCAGCAGGTGCGCGAAGAGGACATGAATCGCGTGCGCGCGGTTTACGATAAGCTCAGGATCAAGGCCGAGCTCGCACCCTTCTTTACGGATCTGCCGGCACGGCTCGCCTCCAACCATCTGGTGGTGTCGCGTTCCGGCGCGGGTACGGTCGCCGAGCTTGCCGCGATCGGGCGGCCCTCGATCCTGGTGCCGCTCCCCGGCTCGATCGACCAGGACCAGTTCGCCAATGCCGGCGTGCTGGTGAAGGTCGATGGCGCCATCCGCATCCCGCAGACCGAGTTCAGCTCGGATCGCCTTGCCGCCGAAATCTCCGCCTTCGCGGCCGAGCCGCGGCGTCTTGCTGCCATGGCTGAAGCGGCCCGCAGCGCGGGCCGGCTCGATGCGGCTGAGCGGCTCGCCGATCTGGTGGTCAAAGTCGCGGGAATCTGACGCGAAAAAGCCCTTGTCATCGCCTTCTAAAGCGGGGCATCCAGTAGGAAAGGCGCGCGGCTGATTTGGCCGTGACCTTCGCCAGATGCCGCCTTCGCGGGCGGCGAGGTCAGGGAACAGAGCATGAGACTGCCGCGCGAGATCGGACCCATCCACTTCGTCGGGATCGGCGGGATCGGCATGAGCGGCATCGCCGAGGTGCTGATCAATCTCGGCTATGCCGTGCAGGGCTCCGACGCCGCCGACAATTACAACCTCGACCGTCTGCGCAAGAAGGGCGCGAAAGTCTCGGTCGGCCACAAGGCCGAGAACGTCGACGGCGCAGAGGTCGTTGTGGTCTCCACCGCGATCAAGCGCGACAATCCGGAGCTGATGGCTGCGCGCGGGCGGCGCATTCCCGTGGTGCGTCGCGCCGAGATGCTGGCCGAGCTGATGCGGCTGAAGAGCTGCGTCGCGATTGCCGGCACCCACGGCAAGACCACGACGACCACGATGGTGGCAGCGCTGCTCGATGCCGGCGGGCTCGATCCGACCGTGATCAACGGCGGCATCATCAATGCTTACGGATCCAACGCACGTCTTGGTGCCGGCGACTGGATGGTGGTCGAAGCCGACGAGAGCGACGGCACGTTCCTGAAGCTGCCGACCGATGTCGCCATCGTCACCAATGTCGACCCCGAGCATCTCGATCACTTCAAGACCTTTGATGCCGTGCAGGATGCGTTCCGTCATTTCGTCGAGAACCTGCCGTTTTATGGCTTTGCCGTGATGTGCATCGATCATCCCGTGGTGCAGAGCCTCGTCGGCAGGATCGAGGATCGTCGCATCATCACTTACGGCGAGAATCCGCAAGCCGACGTGCGGCTGGTCGACCTCACGGCGGGCGGCGGCGGCTCGAAATTCAAGGTCGTGATCCGCGACCGCAAGAGCGGGGCTGTGCACGAGACCGCCGACCTCGCGCTGCCGATGCCGGGCCGGCACAACGCCTCGAATGCGACGGCGGCAATTGCGGTCGCGCACACGCTCGGTGTTCCCGACGACAAGATCCGCAGCGCCATCGCAGGCTTTGGCGGCGTTAAGCGGCGCTTCACCAAGACCGGCGAGTGGAACGGCGTCACCGTCATCGACGATTACGGCCATCACCCGGTCGAGATCGCCGCCGTGCTGAAAGCGGCGCGCGATTCCTACACCGGCAAGGTGATCGCCGTGGTGCAGCCGCATCGCTACACCCGCCTGCAATCGTTGTTCGAGGAATTCTGCACCTGCTTCAACGATGCGGATGCGGTGATCGTCGCCGACGTCTATGCCGCCGGCGAAGCGCCGATCGAAGGCATCGATCGCGACCATTTCGTCGAGGGCCTGCGCGCCCACGGTCACCGCGAGGCGATTCCGCTGCCGGCGGCGTCGGAACTCGCGGGCATCGTCAAGGCATTGGCGAAGTCAGGCGATCTCGTCGTGTGCCTTGGCGCCGGCAACATCACACAATGGGCATATTCCTTGCCGGATGAGTTGAAGGCGCTGGGGTAGGGCGGTGGAATTTCCCGACATCACGCCCTCACTCAAAGCCACGATGCCGCAACTGCGCGGTCGGCTGCTCGCCAACCAGTCGCTGGCCGAACTCACCTGGTTTCGCGTCGGCGGTCCTGCGCAGGTGCTGTTCACGCCGGCGGATGAAGACGACCTCGCTTACTTTCTTGCGCATCTCGCTACCGACATCCCGGTCTATGTCGTCGGCGTCGGCTCCAATCTTATTGTGCGCGATGGCGGTATTGCGGGCGTAGTGATTCGTCTTGCACCGCGGGCCTTCGGCGAGACGAGCGCGAGCGGCGATGTCGTCACCGCGGGTGCGGCGGCACTCGACAAGCGCGTGGCGGAAGTTGCGGCCGCCGCCAATATCGGCGGCCTCGAATTCTATTTCGGCATTCCCGGCACCATCGGCGGCGCGCTGCGCATGAATGCGGGAGCCAATGGCGGAGAGACCAAGGACGTGCTGATCGAGGCGCGAGGCGTCGGCCGCGACGGCACGAAGCATGTCTTCTCCAATGCCGAGATGAAATTCGCCTACCGCAATAGCGGCGTCGATCCGTCCATCATCTTCACCTCCGCGCGATTTGGCGGCGAGATCAGGGATACCGATGCGATCCGCGCCCGCATGGCGGAGGTGCAGAGCCACCGCGAGACCGCGCAGCCGATCCGCGAGAAGACCGGCGGCTCGACCTTCCAGAATCCGCCCGGCCATTCCGCCTGGAAGCTGATCGACGCGGCCGGGTGCCGGGGCTTGCGCGTCGGCGGCGCGCAGGTCTCGGAGATGCACTGCAATTTCCTGATCAACACCGGCGAGGCCACCGCGCACGATATCGAGACTCTGGGCGAGACCGTGCGCGAACGCGTGAAGGCGAATTCCGGAATTGAGCTACACTGGGAAATCAAGCGGATCGGGATTTCCGTATAATTGTCGTTCCGGGACGGTGCGCAGCGCCGAACCCGGAACCTCGAGATTCCGGGTTCGCGCTTTGCGCGCCCCGGAATGACAAAAATCAGAGGCGACGAGACACCATGCGCATCACCATCCTCTTCGGCGGCTCCAACCGCGAACGTCTGGTTTCGGTCGCCTCGGCCCAGGCGCTGCACCAGGCGCTGCCCGAGGCCGATCTCTGGTGGTGGGACGTCGAGGACAAGGTGCATGTCGTGCAGTCGAAGCAACTGCTCGAACATGCCCGTCCGTTCGAGGACGAGTTCAAGCCCGGTACGCGCGGCATTCCGCTGGCGCAGGCGCTCGACCAGGCCAAGGCGGAAGGCCGGGTGCTGGTGCTCGGCCTGCATGGCGGGCGTGCCGAGAACGGCGAATTGCAGCTGATGTGCGAGGCGCGCGGCGTGGCCTTCACCGGATCGGGTTCGGCCTCCTCGCATCTCGCTTTCGACAAGATCGCCGCCAAGCGGTTTGCCGCGCTCGGCGGCGTGACGCCGCCGGCCAACGTTGCGCTCGACAACATCGACGAGGCTTTCGCCGAATACGGCCGGCTGATCGCAAAGCCGGCGCGCGACGGATCGAGCTACGGCCTGATCTTCGTCAATGCCAAGCAGGATCTCGTCGCCGTCCGCAACGCGGCGAAGCACGAAGAGTACGTGATCGAGCCCTACGTCGCCGGCGTCGAGGCGACCTGCGGCGTGCTGGAGCGCACCGATGGCTCGATCATCGCGCTGCCGCCGATCGAGATCATTCCGGGCGAGGGCAATTTCGACTACGCCGCGAAATATCTTTTGAAGTCGACCCAGGAGATCTGCCCGGGCCGTTTTGCACCCGAGATCACCGCCGCGCTAAGGGAGCAGGCGATGCTGGCGCATCGGGCGATGTCCTGTGATGGCTATTCCCGCTCGGACTTCATCGTCTCGGACAAGGGCCTCGTCTACCTCGAAACCAACACGCTCCCCGGGCTGACCAACTCTTCGCTCTACCCCAAGGCGTTGAAGGCCGAGGGCATCGCGTTCGTCGACTTCCTGCGCGGCCTGATCGAGCTCGCCGACCGGCGGGCCCGGAAATAATTAGGACTGGTTAACGGCCGAACCGCCGAAACGACCCGATTTGGGGCCGAAAGCCGGCAAAATGCCGGACATCGCGGCATAAATGCCTCACATCGCGAGGCAAAAAGCATCCCGCGTTAACGAATTTTACCTTTTGTTTACCAGGACGTCCGAAGGTTAACGCTGGCGGCGCATATGGCGCTTTGGCTGCCGGCGCGTGAGCTGTTGCGGGTGATGTCACCTCCAGCGAACGCTTTGAAGGGGAGAGGTTTTCTTCTGAAGACCAGCCCCCCGGCCCGGCAGGCCCGAGACGTCATGTTCGCCAGGATCCGCGCGATGTCGCGGGCAAACTGTTGAGCTCGTGCAATGGATGGTGCAGGAAGCCTCACCCGGTCGCTTCTGAGATCGCTGAGGCCCCAAGCTGACCTGAAGGCGGCCGCTGTCGGAGCGGTCGTGCTTCTGCGCGAGTGGGTGCAGGACAAGCACGCCGAGGCGCGCGCCGCCGCCAAGGACAAGATCAAGACCAAGGCGAGGGTGAAGGCCGTCGTCGAGCGTGAGCCGCCGCCGCGCGTGGTCGCGCTCGTCGAGCGCTATCTGCCGCGCCGGGTCGGGATCAGCATGACCGTGCTGCTCCTGATCGGAAGCTGCGGCTTCGGCATCGTCAAGGGCGGCCATCTCCAGGATTTCATCACCGCGGTGAACGATGCCCGCAACGCGCTGGCCAATTCCGCCGGTTTCCGCATCACCTCCGTCGTGATCAACGGCCGCAAGCAGCTGACCCAGGACGAGATCCTCGCGATTGGCGGCGTCAGTGGTCGCTCCTCGCTGCTGTTCCTCGACGCCGAGGCGGTGCGCGACAAGCTCAAGGCCAATCCCTGGATTGCGGACGCAACCGTGCTGAAGCTCTATCCGGGCCAGCTCATGATCGAGCTCACCGAACGTAAGCCGTTCGCACTGTGGCAGGAGGCCGGCCGGCTCTCCGTAATCGCCGATGACGGTGCGGTGCTCGAACCCTATGTCTCCCGCCGCTTCCTGTCGCTGCCGCTCGTGGTCGGCAAGGGCGCCGAGGCGCAGGCTCGCGATTTCCTCGCCCTGCTGGCGCGTTATCCGCAGGTCAATTCGGTGACGAAAGCCGCGATCTATGTCGGCGAGCGGCGCTGGAATCTGAGGCTCAAGGACGGTCTCGACATCCGCCTGCCCGAGCAGGACGTCGGCAACGCGCTCGCGATGCTGTCCAAGCTCGACAAGGAGGACAGGCTGTTCTCCCGCGACATCGTCGCGGTCGACATGCGCCTGCCCGATCGTCTGGTGGTGCAGCTGTCCGACGACGCCGCCAAGGCGCGCGAGGAGCAGTTCAAGGACAAGAAGAAAAAGAAGGCCGGGGATTCCGCATGACCGGTCTCGATCGCACCCAGACGCCGAAGACACGCCCGATGCCGCACAAACGCGGCGGCATCGTCGCCTGCCTCGATATCGGCACCAGCAAGATCGCCTGCATGATCGCGCGGCTGAAGCCGTCGCCGAGCGAGGCGTTGCGCGGCCGCACCCATGCCGTGGAATTGATCGGCTACAGCCAGATCCAGTCGCGCGGCATGAAGGCCGGCGCGGTGATCGACCTTAACGAATGCGAGCAGGCGGTGCGCCAGGCCGTCGGGCTCGCCGAGACGATGGCCAAGGTGCGGGTCGAGTCTGTGCTGCTGTCGGTCTCCGGCGGCCGGCTCTCCGGCCAATTGGTCGAGGCTGCCGCCGACATCCGAGGCGGCGCCGTGACCCCGGCCGATGTCAGCCGCGTCACCTCGACCGGCATGCGCCATGCCACCGGCGAAGGTCGCACCGTGCTGCACGCGCTCCCGGTCGGCTACACCCTCGACGGCGTCAAGGGCATCCGCGATCCCCGTGGCATGGTCGCGCACCAGTTCGGCGTCGACATGAATGTCGTCACCTGCGACGCCACCGTGGCGCGGAACCTGATGCTGGCGGTGGAGCGCTGCCACATCAATGTCGAAGCCATGGCGGCAAGCCCCTATGTGGCCGGCCTGTCGGTGCTGACCGATGACGAGGCCGATCTCGGCGCTGCCGTGGTCGAGATGGGCGCGGGCACCACCACGATCGCGGTCTATTCCGGCGGCCGTTTCGTGCATGCGGCCGGTTTTGCGGTCGGCGGGCAACACATCACGATGGATCTCGCGCGCGGACTCTCCGCGACCATTGCCGATGCCGAGCGAATCAAGACGTTATACGGGACCGTTATCACCGGCGGATCGGACTCCCGTGAGCTGATGTCTGTGCCGACAGCCGGTGACGAGCAGGATCTGCCGCAGATCGTCTCCCGCGCCACGATCGCCAACATCGTCAAGCACCGGGCCGAGGAAGTCTTCGAAATGGTTCGGGACAAGCTGAAGGATTCGCCTTTCGCCTCAGAGCCCAACGGCCGCGTCGTGCTCTCCGGCGGCGCCTCGCAACTGACCGGCCTCGTCGAGCTCGGCACCCAAATTCTCGGCCGGCCCGTGCGGGTCGGACGTCCGCTCGGCTTCGGCCGGCTGCCCAACGAGGCGAAGAACGCTGCGTTCGCGGTGCCGGCCGGACTTCTCGTCTACCCGCAATATGTTCACCTCGAACATGTCGAACCGCGGCATACGCGGCAGCAGGTCAAGACAGGGACCGGCGGATACTTCGGAAAGGTCGGACGATGGCTACGCGAGGGCTTCTGATGACTGCTTTCCGCAATTGTCGATTTTCACCAACTCCCGCGGCCGCCGGCCGGGGCGAACCCACGCGCGCGTGATCGAGAGGCAGCAACCATGACCATCAGCATCAATGTTCCTGATATTCACGAACTGAAGCCCCGGATCACCGTGTTCGGCGTCGGCGGCGCCGGCGGCAATGCCGTCAACAACATGATCACGGCGGGCCTCCAGGGCGTCGACTTCGTGGTCGCCAACACCGACGCGCAGGCGCTGACGATGTCGAAAGCGCAGCGCATCGTGCAGATGGGCACGGCGGTCACCCAAGGCCTCGGCGCCGGCTCGCAGCCAAACGTCGGCGCCGCGGCGGCGGAAGAGGTGATCGACGAACTGCGCGACCATCTCTCGGGCGCCAACATGGTGTTCGTCACTGCCGGCATGGGCGGCGGCACCGGCACCGGCGCTGCACCCGTGATCGCCAAGACCGCGCGCGACATGGGCATTCTCACCGTCGGCGTCGTGACCAAGCCGTTCCACTTCGAGGGCGGCCGCCGCATGCGCACCGCCGAGGCGGGCATTAACGAGCTGCACAAGGTCGTGGACACGCTCCTGATCATCCCGAACCAGAACCTGTTCCGGGTCGCCAACGAGAAGACCACCTTCGCCGACGCCTTCGCGATGGCCGATCAGGTGCTCTATTCCGGCGTTGCCTGCATCACCGACCTGATGGTCAAGGAAGGCCTGATCAATCTCGACTTCGCCGACGTCCGCGCCGTCATGCGCGAGATGGGCAAGGCGATGATGGGCACCGGCGAGGCGTCGGGCGACAAGCGCGCGCTGACCGCCGCAGAAGCTGCGATCGCCAATCCGCTGATCGACGATAGCTCGATGAAGGGCGCCAAGGGCCTCCTCATCTCCATCACCGGCGGCAAGGATCTCACTCTGTTCGAGGTCGACGAGGCCGCGACCCGCATCCGCGAGGAGGTCGACCAGGACGCCAACATCATCGTCGGCGCGACCTTCGACGAAGCGCTCGATGGTCTGATCCGCGTCTCGGTCGTTGCCACCGGCATCGAGCAGGCCGCGATCGCCCGCAACAGCCAGGCGACCTCCGCTCCTGTCGCGAACCCGGCTCCGCAGGCACAGCAGGCCGCCGCTGCTCCGGCCGTCGCTGCCGAGAGCCGTCTTGCCGACTTGACCGCGCGGCTCCGTGCCGACAATCAGCGTCTGGCCGAACGCGCCCAGAAGCTCGACGCGCAGGCCCCGGCGGCTGCTCCGGCCGGTGCCGCGCCCCGTCAGAACGTCGAGCGCGCTGCGCTCGCCGCCATCGCCGCCGCCGTCGCGGACGTCCCGCAGGCGCCCGCGCCGGTGCAGACCTACGGTGATGTCACCGTGCGCCCGATCGCGCAGAAGCCGACCCTGTTCCCGGAGCCGGAGCAGGCCCCGATCGCGATGCAGGAGCCGATGACGCCCGAAAACTTCATCCCGCCACAGGCCGAGCGCCCGCCGGTTCGTGCGCCGCGGATGCCGCGCCTTGAGGAACTGCCGATGCCGGCTCAGGCCGAGATTCGCCAGGCCCGCGGCGAGGTCGAGGAAGAGACCCCCCAGAAGACCCGTCTGTCGCTGCTCCAGCGTCTCGCCAATGTCGGCCTCGGCCGTCGCGACGAGGAGAGCGAGGCGCCGATCGCCGCCCGCACCGCTGGTCCCGCGATGCCACCGCTGCCCGAGCGCCGACCGCAGAAGACCGTCGCGCAGCAGATCGCGGCGAGCGAGCCGGTATCTGAGTATGCCCGCCGTCCGGCGCCGCAGGGCTTGGACATGCACGGTCGTCCCGCGCCTGTTGCGCCGGCGCCACAGGGAGACGACCATCTTGATATCCCGGCCTTCCTGCGGCGGCAGGCGACCTGAGGATTGTTACACTAAGCGAGACGAAAAAAGGTCCCGGCAACACGCTTGCCGGGACCTTTTCTTTTGTCCCGTCCATGCCCGGATTGCGCGGCTAAGCAACTGATTTCAAATCATTAATTACGCAGTTGGTGGTTCAGTGAAACTGCCGATGACGGCCCCCGGACCTCGCTGCAATTTGGTTAAGCCTTGGCGCGAATACGGCGGGTTTGGGGTAACAATCGGTAAAAAAGCGTGAGTTGGCGCTGTTTGGGGCAGTGACTATGGTTTGCCCGTGACTTGGGGATACGGATTCGCGGGACGTCGGCACTGGCCGGCCGGGCGGGTCTCGTATAAGTCGCGGTGGTCGTAGTGGGGCGGGTTCCTGATGAAATTTAGCCGGCAAACAACGCTTCGTGCGCAAGCCTCGGTGGCAGGCGTGGGCGTTCATTCCGGTCTTCCCGTCACTCTCACGCTTGGGCCTGCGCCTGTCGACGCGGGCTTTGTTTTTGTCCGCACCGGGCTCGAGGGAAGTGACCGCGAAGTTCAAGCGACCGCCGAGCAGGTGATCGCGACCGACTTCGCTACCGTCCTCGGTGATCGCGACGGCCCGCTGGTCTCCACCGCCGAGCATGTGCTTGCTGCACTGCGCGGCATGGGCGTCGACAATGCCATGATCGAGATCGACGGGCCCGAAGTGCCGATCATGGACGGCAGCGCCGCCGCCTTCATTGCCGCGATCGACCAGGCCAGCATCGTCACCCAATCGGCCCAGCGCCGCTTCATTCAGGTTTTGAAGCCGATCTCGGTCAAGATCGGCGACTCCTTCGGCGAGATCAGGCCCCACGCCAACGGGTTCCGCGCCGAGGTCGAGATCGACTTCACCAACCCCGTCATCGGCCAGCAGAACTACGCCTTCGACCTCAGCCCCGAACGTTTCCGCCGCGAAGTCGGCCGGGCCCGGACTTTCGGGCTGATGGGCGATGTCGCGCGGCTCTGGAGCGCGGGTTATGCCCTCGGCGCCTCCTTCGACAATACCGTCGTGTTCGACGACGAGCGGCTGCTCAATACTGAGGGCCTGCGCTATGCCGACGAATGTGCCCGCCACAAGGTGCTGGATGTGATTGGCGACCTCGCGCTGGCGGGGCTGCCGCTGCTTGGCGCCTACCGCTCGGTGCGTGGCGGCCACAAGCTCAACCATGCCGTCCTGACCGCGCTGCTGGCCGACCGTACCGCCTGGCGGGTGGTCGAAGGCGAAGCGGCCCGCCGCACCACGCGTCCGCAGGGCGAAGTTGGTCGCGGTATCGTCGGCGGCCGGATCGCCGCGGCCTACGGGCCGGACGTGTCCTGACAGACCTGTTGTTGCAGCCACGGCTTGGGACCGACCCCGGGAAATTCCTGGTAACCATGATCGACTAGCATTGCGGCACGTTCGCCTTAATCCGGGCGAAATGCCTGCCTATCCGGTTGGTAACGATCGTTTTTCGGATAGATCGGCGTGGTCGTATGGCAGGCACCACGGTCACATTTCGCGCCCATGACGGGGTCATGGGCTGGCGGGCACCGCATCACAGGGCGTCAAGGCAAAACTCATGTCGGCACAGCGTATGACGCGCGGATATCTCCCGGTCTCGTCTCGAGCCAACGGCCTGCTTCACGCCGTCACCTTCATCCTGCTCGCGCTGCCGCTGGCCGGCTGCGGCACCGGCGCACTCTGGGACAAGTTCACCGCCAAGGACGACACCTTCGTCGAGGAGCCCGCCGACAAGATCTACAATGAGGGCCTGTACCTCATGAACGAGAAGAAGGACATGAAGGCGGCGACCAAGAAGTTCGAAGAGGTCGACCGCCAGCATCCTTATTCCGAGTGGGCCCGCAAATCGCTGCTGATGTCGGCCTACGCGTCCTACCAGGGCGGCGACTATGACGGCTGCATCGGCGCCGCCACCCGCTATGTCACGCTGCATCCCGGCAGCCCGGACGCGGCCTATGCACAATACCTGATCGCCGCCTCGCATTACGACCAGATCCCGGACATCAGCCGCGACCAGGCCCGCACCGAGAAGGCCATTGCCGCGCTCGAAGAGGTGGTGCGCAAATATCCGAACTCGGAATACGCCACCTCGGCCAAGGCCAAGATCGAGGGCGCGCGCGACCAGCTCGCCGGCAAGGAAATGAATGTCGGCCGCTATTACGCGCAGAAGCGCGACTACACGGCCGCGATCAACCGCTACAAGACCGTCGTCACACAGTACCAGACCACCCGCCACGTCGAGGAGGCGTTGTTCCGGCTCACCGAGGCCTATATGGCGATCGGCATCGTCGGCGAGGCGCAGACCGCGGCGGCCGTGCTCGGGCACAATTTTCCTGATAGCCGCTGGTACAAGGACGCCTATAATCTTGTAAAATCCGGCGGTCTCGAACCGAGCGAGAATCAGGGGTCTTGGATCAGCCGGACCTTCAAGAAGATGGGTCTCGGCTAGGAAATTTGGTTCCATGCTGGCGCGTCTGTCGATCCGTGACATCGTCCTGATCGAACGGCTCGATATCGAATTCGCCACCGGCCTTGCGGTTTTGACCGGCGAGACCGGTGCGGGCAAATCAATCCTGCTCGATGCCTTTGCGCTGGCGCTCGGCGGCCGCGGCGACGCCGGCCTCGTGCGCCATGGTGCGGAGCAGGGGCAGGTCACCGCCGTGTTCGATGTCCCCAAAAATCACCCCGCGACGAAGATCCTGGCCGAAAACGGCTTGGATGACACCGGCGAGATGATTCTCCGCCGCGTGCAGCTCGCCGATGGCCGCACCCGCGCCTTCATCAACGACCAGTCGATCAGCGTGCAGACATTGAAGGCGGTGGGCGCCGCCCTGGTCGAGATCCACGGCCAGCACGATGAGCGTGCGCTGGTCGATGCCGCGACCCATCGTCGCCTGCTCGACGCTTTCGCCGGCCTCGAAAAGGACGTCGCCGCGGTCGAGATGCTATGGGACGCGCGCCGCACCGCCAACACCGAGCTTGAGGAGCACCGCGCCGGCATGGAGCGCGCCGCCCGCGAGGCAGATTATCTGCGCCATGCCTCCGACGAGCTGAAGCAGCTCGCGCCCAAGGACGGCGAAGAGACCTCGCTGGCTTCGCGCCGCACCATCATGATGCAGGGCGAGAAGATCGCCTCCGATTTGCGCGAGGCGCAGGAGGCGGTCGGCGGCAATCATTCGCCGGTCGCGGCGCTGTCCGCCGCGGTGCGACGGCTGGAGCGCCGCGGCGTCAACTCGCCGGCGCTGGTCGAGCCCGCGGTGAAAGCGATCGACGCCGCGATCAACGCGCTGGAGGAAGCCGACCAGCACCTTCACGCCGCCTTGGCGGCAACCGATTTCGATCCCGCCGAGCTCGAGCGCATCGAGGAGCGGCTCTTTGCTTTGCGTGCGGCGTCGCGCAAATATTCGACGCCGGTCGACGGGCTCGCCGCGCTTGCCGCCAAATATGCCGCCGACGTCGCGCTGATCGATGCCGGTGCCTCGCGGCTGAAGAAGCTGGAGCAGGCCGCGATCGAGGCCGATGCGCGCTATGCGGCCGCCGCCAAGAAATTGTCACTGGCGCGGCAGAAATCGGCGGAGAAGCTCAACAAGGCCGTCAATGCCGAGCTCGCGCCGCTCAAGCTCGAACGCGCAAAATTCATGACTCAGGTCGAGACCGACGAGGCCGCGCCGGGACCGCAGGGTTTCGACCGCGTCGAGTTCTGGGTGCAGACCAATCCGGGTACCAAGCCGGGTCCGCTGATGAAGGTCGCCTCCGGCGGCGAGCTCTCGCGCTTCCTCCTGGCGCTCAAGGTCGTGCTGTCAGACCGCGGCTCGGCGCCGACCCTGGTGTTCGACGAAATCGACACCGGCGTTGGCGGTGCGGTCGCCGACGCCATCGGCGGCCGTCTGGCGCGGCTTGCCGGGAAGGTCCAGGTGATGGCCGTGACCCATGCCCCACAGGTCGCCGCCCGCGCCGACCAGCACCTCTTGATATCGAAGGACGCGCTTGACAAGGGCAAGCGCGTCGCCACCCGCGTCAACGCACTGGCCGCCGATCACCGCCGCGAGGAGATCGCGCGGATGCTGGCGGGTGCGGAAATCACGGCCGAAGCCAGGGCGGCCGCGGAACGGCTGCTCAAGTCGGCGACGGCTTAGTTATCCGTCATTCCGGGGCGGCTCGAAGAGCCGAACCCGGAATCTCGAGATTCCGGGTCTGGTCCTGCGGACCATCCCGGAATGACGCCTCATTTGCAGATCGACTCGTAGAGATCATTCCAGTTTGGATTCTCCTTCGATCAGCTGAGTTTTCCAGACCCGCTTCCACTTCTTGAGTTCTTTCTCGCGTGAAATTGCAGCTATTGGATCATCATAAGTCTCAAACCAGACCAGCCGTGTGATGTTGTACTTGGTCGTGAAGCCCGGCACGGCCTTGACTCGATGCTCATAGACGCGACGCACAAGGTCATTGGTGATGCCGACGTAGATTGCCCCATCCCGTCGGCTTGCTAGAATATAGACGTAATAAGCCACGAGCCCCTCCCACTGTCATTCCGGGCGCACGACGTGCGAACCCGGAATCTCGAGGTTCCGGGTCTGGTCCTTCGGACCATCCCGGAACGACGAGCTAGAACCTTAAGCACCATGGCAAGAGCAGCAAGATCCAAACCGCCGCTTCGCGACGTCGCCGAGCTCACCCAGGCGCAGGCCAAGGTCGAGCATATGCGGCTCGCGCTTGAACTCGGAGAGCACGACAGGCGCTATTATCAAGAGGACGCGCCCACCGTCAGCGACGCCGAATATGACGCGCTGCGCCAGCGCCTCAACGCCATCGAAAAGCGCTTTCCGGAGTTCGTCAGCGCGGAATCGCCGTCACAGAAGATCGGCGCGGCGCCGTCGGGCCGCTTCAGGAAGGTCCGGCACGCCGTCCCGATGTTGTCGCTCGACAACGCCTTTGCCGAAGAGGACGTGCGCGACTTCGTCGGCCGCATCGTGCGCTTTCTGAAGCTCGACGACGATCAGGTCAATTTCTCCGCCGAGCCGAAGATCGACGGCCTCTCGATGTCACTACGTTATGAGGGCGGCGAGCTCGTCACCGCCGCAACCCGCGGCGACGGTGCGGTGGGCGAGGACGTCACCGCCAACATCCGCACGCTCGAAGACGTGCCGCAGAAGCTGAAGGGCCGCAACGTCCCCGATATCTGTGAGGTGCGCGGCGAGGTCTATATGACCAAAAAGGCGTTCCTGGCGCTCAACGAGCGGCAGAAGGCGGAGGGCGGCACCATCTTCGCCAATCCGCGCAACTCGGCCGCAGGCTCCTTGCGGCAGAAGGATCCCACCATCACCGCCTCGCGTCCGCTCGGTTTCTTCGCTTATGCGTGGGGCCAGATGAGCGCGATGCCCGAGGGCACGCAGAGCGGCATGATCGCCTGGTTCGAGCGTTGCGGCTTCAAGACCAATCCGCTGACCAAGCTGTGTCATTCCGTCGAGGAGCTGCTGGCGTTCCATCACTCGATCGAGGAGCAGCGCGCAAAACTCGACTACGACATCGACGGCGTCGTCTATAAGGTCGACCGTATCGATTGGCAGGAACGGCTCGGCTTCGTCTCGCGCACGCCGCGCTGGGGCATCGCGCACAAATTTCCAGCCGAACGTGCCATGACCGTGCTGCGCGACATCGAGATCCAGGTCGGCCGCACCGGCTCGTTTACGCCGGTCGGCAAGCTCGAACCGGTCGGTGTCGGGGGCGTGATCGTGCAGAACGTCTCGCTGCACAATGAGGATTACATCAAGGGCATCGGGAACAAGGGCGAGGTGCTGCGCGAGGGCCGCGACATCCGTCTCGGCGATACGGTCGTGATTCAACGCGCCGGCGACGTCATCCCGCAGGTGGTCGACGTCGTCCTCGACAAGCGGCCGAAAACCGCCAAGGAATTCCACTTCCCGAAGAAGTGCCCGTGTCCGCTGCACACCGACGTGGTGCGTGAGGAGACAGCGACCGGCGAGGAGGGCTCGCGCGCCCGCTGCACCGGCGAGTTCGCTTGCCCCTATCAGAAGATCGAGCATCTCAAGCTGTTCGTCTCCCGCCGCGCCTTCGACATTGACGGTCTCGGCGAGAAGCAGCTCCAGTATTTCTTCGACCAGGGATGGGTGAAGGAGCCTGCCGACATCTTCACGCTGGAGAAGCGCAACTCAAAGCTCAAGCTTGAAGAGATCGAGGGTTACGGCGCGACGTCGGTGCGAAATCTGTTCGGCGCCATCGAGAGCCGCCGGAAGATCGCGCTGGAGCGCTTCGTCTATGCGCTCGGCATGCGCCATGTCGGTGAGACCACGGCGCTGGCCCTCGCACGCGGCTACGGCTCGTGGGACGCCTTTCACGAGGCCTGTCTCAAGGTCGCCAAGGGCGACGAGGAGGCGATGGCGGACATGGACGCGCTCGACCAGATCGGCGACACCGTGATCAAGAGCATCGCCGACTATTTCGGCGAGAGCCACAATCGCGGCATCGTCGAGCGGCTGACCAAGGAGGTCGAGATCGTCGACGCCGAGAAGCCAAAGAGCAATTCGGCCGTCGCCGGCAAGACCGTGGTGTTCACCGGATCGCTGGAAAAGATGACGCGTGACGAGGCCAAGGCAACCGCGGAGCGGTTGGGTGCAAAGGTGTCGGGATCGGTGTCGAAGAAGACCGATCTCGTGGTCGCCGGTCCGGGCGCAGGCTCGAAGCTCGCCGAAGCCAATAAGCACGGTGTCAAGGTACTGACCGAGGACGAGTGGCTGAAGCTGATCGGGGAGTGAGGTTTTCTTCGTCGTTGCGAGCCGACGAGCCGTCCCTCACATCATCCCGCTCTCTTCCTCTTCCGCTTGCCCGATCAGGGTCTCGCTCACCACCATCTCCCGGCGGGGCACGACGAACATCATCATGCAGGCGCAGAGCAGCGAGATCGCGAGGACCGCGGAGGTCAGCGGCAGCGTGGTGGCGGAGTGACCGCCAAGATAGGCGCCGAATTGCGACATCAGTGCGCCGATACCCTGTTGGAGGAAGCCCATCGCGCCCGAGGCGGTGCCGGCGGCTTCGGGACGGATGCTGATGGCGCCGGCGGCCGAATTCGCCATCACGAAGGCATTGCCGACCATCACGATCATCTGGGTGCCGAACAGCCAGCCGGGCGCTTCGTTCCAGCCGGCGAAGCTCCATATCAGGTTCAGCAGGCTGCCGCAGAGCTGGAGGGCAAGCCCGAACCAGATCAGCTTCCCCAGCGAGTGCCGCGGCGCAAAGCGCACGCAAAGGAGATTGCCGATGAGATACGCGAAACCCGTGGTCGCAAACCATCCGCCGTATTCGGCGCTGCTGCGGCCCATCTGCGTCACCACGATATAGGGGCCGCCGCCGGCGAAGGTGAAGATGATCTGCGAGGCCAGCACCTGGCACATCACATAGCCTACGAAGGCGCGGTTGCGGAACAGGATGCCGACGTCGCCGCGAAAGCCGCTGCCGGCGGCACGGTTGCGGCGCGTCTCGGGCAGTGCGACCGCGATGCCGACGGCGACGATGGTCGCGGCGATCGTGATGGCGTAGAAGATCGCGCGCCAGCCGAACGCGGTCTCGATTAAGCCGCCGGTGAGCGGGGAAACCATCTGTCCGATCATCAGAGCCGCGACCACGAGACTGATCATCGAGGCGACGCGGTCGCGCTCATAGATGTCGCGGATGATGGCGCGGCTGATCACCATGCCGGAGGCGCCGCCGAGCGCCTGGAAGAAACGGGCGGCGATCAGCTGCGGCAGGTCTTGCGCGAAGATGCAGGCGATGCTGGCCGCGATCATCAGCGCCAGCCCGCCGAGCAGCACCGGACGCCGGCCGAACCTGTCCGACAGCGGCCCCATGATGAGCTGCGACAGCGCGATGCCGACCATGTAGAGCGACACTGTCATCTGCGCGATCGAGATGTCGCTGCCGAAATTGGTCGCCAGCACCGGCAGTGCCGGAACGAGCATGTAGAGCGAGATCGGCGCGATCCCGGTCATGACCACCAAGAGCAGCAGCACCAAGCGCGACGTCGCGAGGTTGGTCGCCGCTCCCGGCGGCTTGCTGATCATGCCATGCATGCGTATCCGTCTCTTCAAAATGCGAGTCGGACTGTAGCTTGCTCGGGCAAGGCGGATATCGGCGTTTCGGAATGCGGCTATACGGATTCCGGGATGGTTATGGTGAGGGTGATCGCGATCGACTGGGCGCGTTGCCCGTGCGCCACTCTAGTTGTCATTCCCCGCGAAGGCGGGGAATCCAGTATTCCAGAGGCAGTCGTGCTATGCGGAGAAGCCGCGGCGTACTGGATGCCCCGCCTTCGCGGGGCATGACAGCTCGGTGGGGCGAGGAGAGTTGCGTAGCGCGTGCGGCGCCATGCGCATTACGCCATCAACTCCGCCGTCGCCTGATCGAGCCAGGCCTTGCTCGCCTCGTCCAGGGCCGGCCGCACCTCGGCCCGGACGCGGCCGTGGTAGGCATTGAGCCAGTCGAGTTCGTCTTTGGCCAGCATCGCCACATCGATCAGCCGGCGATCGATCGGCGCCAGCGTCAGCGTCTCGAATGCATTCATCGGCTTCTCGGCACCCTTGATGTCGGCGGCGACCACCAGTTCGAGGTTCTCGATGCGGATGCCGAAACCGCCGGTCTTGTAGTAGCCCGGCTCGTTGGACAGGATCATGCCGCGCTTCAGCGGCGTGGTGCCGAGCTTCGAGATCCGCGCCGGCCCCTCGTGCACCGAGAGATAGCTGCCGACGCCGTGGCCGGTGCCATGCTCGAAATCGACGCCGGCGGCCCAGAGATATTGCCGCGCGAGCGTATCGAGCTGCGCGCCCGTGGTGCCGTCGGGAAAGACCGCGCGCGCAATCGCGATATGGCCGCGCAGGACGCGGGTGAAGCGGTCGCGCATCTCCGCCGTCGGTTCGCCCACGGCCATCGTGCGGGTGACGTCGGTGGTGCCGTCTTCATACTGCGCGCCGGAATCGATCAGCAGCAGGTCGCCGGGGGTGATCCGGCGGTTGCTCTTGCGGGTGACGCGGTAGTGCACGATGGCGCCGTTCGGGCCAGTGCCCGAGATGGTCGGGAACGAGACGTCCTTCAGCGCACCGGTGTCGCGGCGGAATGTCTCCAGCGCCTCGACCGCGTCGATCTCGGTGAGCTTGCCGCTCGGTGCCTCGCGATCGATCCACGCGAGGAAGCGCGCCAGCGCCACGGCGTCGCGCACATGTGCCGTCTTCGTGCCCTTGATCTCGGTTGCGTTCTTCACCGCCTTGAGCAGCGCGATCGGGTCGCTGCCGCGCACCGGCTTGCCGCCGGCGCCTGCAATCAGCCGGCTGAGCGCGTCGGCTGCGGTGGCATTGTCGAGCGCGATTGCGGCGCCGCTCTTGGCCAGCGCCATCAGCGTCGGCGCCATCGCATCGGGCTCACGGACGTCGGCGGACTGTTCGAGATGGTCGCGCGTGCTGTTGGAGAGCTTGCGCTGGTCGATGAAGATCGTCGGCCGTCCGTCCTTCGGCACCAGCGCGTAGGACAGCGGCAGCGGCGTATGCGCAACGTCGGCACCACGGATGTTGAAGGTCCAGGCCACGGCATGGCTGTCCGACACCACCAGCGCGTCGACGCCGAGCTTGTCGATCTCGCTTCTGATCTGGGTCAGCTTGTCGGCTTCAGTGAGGCCGGCATGTTGCATTCCGTGCACGGTCACCGGCGTGAGGGGAGGCTGCGGTCGGTCCTGCCAGATCGCGTCAACGGGATTGCTGTCGACCGCAACCAGCTCGGCGCCGGCCTTGGCGCAGGCAGCGGACAGGCGCTCGGCTGCTGAAGAAGTGTGCAGCCATGGATCAAATCCGAGGCGCTCGCCGGGCTTCAAGTGCGCCGACACCCAGCTCTCCGGCGGCGGATCGATCAGCGATTCCACCGCCCAAGCCCTGGCGTCGACCTGCTTGGCGGCCTGGAGCGTATAGCGGCCGTCGACGAAAATCGCGGCCTCCTGGGTCAGCACCACCGCCAATCCAGCCGATCCAGTGAAGCCGGTCAGCCAGGCGAGCCGCTCTTCCGACGGCGGCACATATTCATTCTGCTGCTGGTCGGCGCGTGGGATGACGAACCCTGTCAGCTTGCGGCGGGCGAGTTCTTCGCGGAGCGCAGCGAGGCGCGCCGCCAATGCGACGCCGGCCTCGGGCTCCTCGAATGTTTGGAAGTGCGCTTCGAACATGGTGGATCACTTTAGGATGATGGGGATCAGTCCGCAATCTAGACGCATTTGCGTCGCATCTGGCATGGACTGTGCTTGAAATGGTTCCATTCGAATTGAGTGGAGTAAAGGGTGCGGCAGTTGCGCTTCGTCCGGATAACAGGGAAATTCGAGCAGGTGGTTCATCTCAACGGCGAGGGGACACACGATGCCATCATTCACGTTTGAGAAGATTTCGCCGCCGGTGCGCCGCGCGCCGGCTGCGGCGACACCGAAGAAGCCGCGCGGCCTCATCAGCCAGATGATCGATCGTTTCGCCGAACGCCGCGCGAGGCGGGCGTTGCAGGACGAGCGCGCGACGCGCCAGGACGAGAAGCCGGGGGAGTAGTGGGCGTTCGCGAATGAGGTTGGTGGACACGCTGCGTTTGGCCCAACCTAGGGCAGCTTCGACCAGTCACCCCATCTTCCGCAGCAATAGACTGCTCCATCCCTCGATCCGCAGGTGCCGCAGCGGCACGAGGCCGCGCGCGCGGTAGGCGGCGATCACGGCGGTGGCCTGATGCGTCAACAGGCCGGAAAGGATGACGCAGGCGCCGGCTGCGAGATGCCGCGCCATCGGACCCGCCAATTGCCGCAATGGATTGGCAAGGATGTTGGCCAGCACCAGGTCGAACGGACCCCATTTGCCGAACTCCGCCGCGGCGAAGCCGGTGGCGCGGATCACCCGCACATGGTTGCCAACTTCATTTAGCGCCGCGTTCTCGGCCGCCACCCGCACCGCGGGCGGATCGATGTCGGAGGCAAGCACGGCGCGGTGCAACGCCTTCGCGGCTGCGATCGCCAGCACGCCGGTCCCGGTACCGAGGTCGAGCAAGTTGCGCGGCCGGGAACTCTTCAGGACATGGTCAAGCAGCAGTAAACAGCCGCGGGTCGTGCCGTGGTGGCCGGTGCCGAAGGCGAGCGCCGCCTCGATCTCGATGGCGAGCTTGTTCGCCGCCACGCGGTCGCGGTCATGGCTGCCGTGCACGATGAAACGGCCGGCCGGGACGGGGACGAGGTCTTCCAGGCTCGCTTTGACCCAGTCCTTGGCTTCGACGATATCGAAGGCGAGCGTCTGTGCGATCTCATTTCCTGCTGAAGTTGCAACGAGTTCGCGCAGCCATGCTTGGTCCGGCGCGGCGGCAAAATGCAGGGTGACGTCCCATTGGCCGTCGGGCCGCTCGAAAGCAGCGACCGCCGCATCCGCCTCGAAAAACACCTCGGTGAGCAGGTCGACGACGCGCCTGGCGGCGGCCTCGCTGCCGATCGAGAAGCTGGCGCGATGGGTAGGGGAGGGCTGCATCCTAAGGTTCCGTCGGGTTCAATTTTTGCAGTTTTTAGTCCCAATTTTCAGCACAAGTTGCAGCTCTCAGATTAACCGGGCCGTAGGTCGTATGCCGTAAATTTCCGGATGTTTGGCGGCGCCAACACAGCTTGAAATGGAAACGGAGGCAAATCTTGAAGCGCATGGTTCAGAAGTTCTGGTCGGACGAGTCCGGTGCAACTGCGATCGAATACGGCTTGATCGCAGCCGGTATTGCCCTCGCGATCATCACCGTGGTGAACAGCCTGGGCACCAGCCTGAACGAGAAGTTCGGTTCGATTAGCACCTCTTTGAAGTAATTTCCGCTTCCCATTTCCCGGCGGGGGCTACTTTTCTTCATAGGCTGTTTTTGACCCAGCGCCCGCGAGGGGGATTGCCCCCTGGCGGGCGAGGTCGTTTTGCGACATGTGCTATCGAGCGGTCTCCACAGGTTATCCGCACCTTATACGACGCCTATCCACGAACTTTTTCCCGCAATGGCCCCTTAGTTCTCCACTGTCTTTCCCCAGGCCTGTCCCGCCCGCCCGTCCCCAGGCATCCTCTTCCTGAACCACAGACCTCGACAGGCGATCCACAGCTCGTCCACAGACCTATCCACGGCTTCCGAACAGCGAGCGGTGATCCCTCAAGATCACCTGTGCGGCGTTGTGGCCGGGAGCGCCGGTGACACCGCCGCCAGGATGGGCGCCGGAGCCGCAATGGTAGAGGCCTTTCAGCGGGCCGCGATAGTCGGCATGGCCCAGCATCGGCCGCGCCGAGAACAGCTGGTTCAGCGTCAGCGCGCCGTGGAAGATGTCTCCACCCAACAGGCCGAATTGCCGCTCAAGATCGAGCGGCGAGAGGATCTGGCGGCCGAGCACGCTCGCCGCAAAGCCCGGGGCATATTTGTCCACCGTCGCGATCATGAGATCGGCGACCTCGTCACGATGGTCGTCCCAGGACTTTCCAGCAGGAAGCTCCGGCGCGACATGCTGGCAGAATAAGCTCGCGACATGTTTGCCTTCGGGCGCCAGCGTGTCGTCCAGCGTCGAGGGGATCAGCATCTCGACGACAGGTTCACGGCTCCAGCCCTGCGCGCGCGCATCGTGATACGCGCGGTCCATGTAGCCGAGGCTCGGTGCCAGGATGATGCCCGAGGTGAGATGATCGCCCTGACCGGGGAGCGCCGTGAACGAGGGCAGGCGGTCCAGCGCCACGTTCATGCGGAAGGTGCCGGAGCCGTTCTTCCAGTGCCGGATGCGGGCCAGGAAGTCTTGGGGCAGGGCGTCGGCCGCAACCAGCCGCGTATAGAGCAGTTTGGGGTTGACGTTGGCTGCGACATATTTGGCGCGGATGGCGGCGCCGTTCTCCAGCACCACGCCGACCGCGCGGTCGCGCTCGACGATGATCTCGCGCACGCCCGCGTCGGTATCGATCGCGACGCCCCGATCGCGCGCAGTGCGCGCCATCGCCTGCGTGATCGCGCCCATGCCGCCGATGGCGTGGCCCCAGACGCCCTTCTTGCCGTTCACCTCGCCGAAGGCGTGATGCAGCATCACATAGGCCGAACCCGCCGCGTAGGGACTGGCATAATTGCCGACGATAGCATCGAAGCCGAACAGCGCCTTGACAAGATCATGCTCGAAACGCTCGTCCAGCATCTCGCCGGCGGAGCGGGTGAAGAGGTCGAGCAGGCTGCGGCTCTGCTCCAGCGTCAGCCCGCGCAGAATGTTGGCCGTCTTTAACGCATTCACGGCCTCGCGGATCGCGCTCGTGCCAAAGCCGTCAAGCAGGTTCGGCGGCGCGCGCAGCACGAACTGCCTGAGCACGTCGGCAATCTCTTCCAGCTCACGCGTGAAACCGTCGAGCGCATCGGCGTCATGCGCGTTCAGCCGCGCGACGGAATCCTTCGTCCGCCCCTCGCCGGTGAGGAGATAGCTGCCGTCGGGCGCGGGCAGAAAATTCTGCGCGCGCCGTTCGACGATGCGCAGGCCTTGTTCCGCAAGATTCAAGTCGCGGATCACCTGCGGATTGAGCAGGCTCACGGTGTAGGCGGCGACCGAATTTCGGAATCCGGGGTGAAATTCCTCTGTCACCGCCGCTCCGCCGATCACCTTGCGGCGCTCGACCACGCGCACGCGCAGACCTGCCGCCGCGAGGTAGGCTGCGCAGGTGAGGCCGTTATGGCCAGCGCCGATGATGATGACGTCGGTCTCTGTCATGAAGGGTTCAAGTCCAATCCGCCGTCATCCCGGGCGCGCGGAGCGCGGCCCGGAATCTCCAGGTTCCAGGTTCGATGCTTCGCATCGCCCCGGGACGACATCTGTATATCAAGCATTCCCCGCTGCAACATCGGGAGCGCCTTTATTGCCCGTTCAGGCGCCTTGTGCTCCATTGCGCCCATCCGGCGCCCGCCGGGGGCATCGTCCGACGCGTGCTCTCGCGCGAACGGGTGCCCACTTCGCTGGAAAACGCTTGCCGGAGCTTCCATGGATTCGATCGTGCAACCCGCCGCCACGGAGCAGTCGTCCTCATCGCGCAACCGGCTGTTGCTGACGGTCTACACCGCCGCGATCTTCGTCAGCGCGCTCTTGCTGTTCTCGGTGCAGCCGCTGTTCACCAAGATGGTGCTGCCGCGGCTCGGCGGCTCGCCGGCGGTGTGGTCGGTCGCGATGGTGTTCTTCCAGTCGCTGCTGCTGGCGGGTTACGCCTATGCGCATCTGTTGATGCAGGTCAAAAGCCGCATCGTTCCGGTCGCAGTGCATCTGGTGCTGCTGATCGCGGCCTTGGCGACCCTGCCGCTCGGCATCGCCTCCGCCTATGGCGAGCCGCCCGCTTCGGGCTATGCGGTCTGGCTGCTCGGCCTGTTCGTGGTCTCGATCGGCCTGCCGTTCTTCGCGCTCGCCGCCAACAATCCGCTGTTGCAAGCCTGGTTCGTCCGCACCGGCCATCCCGCCGGGCACGATCCCTATTTCCTCTATGCCTCCTCCAACATCGGCAGCTTCCTCGCGCTTTTGTCCTATCCGTTCCTGCTGGAGCCGATGTTCACGCTGCACACGCAGAACCGGTTGTGGACCGCCGGCTATGGCCTTCTGATCCTGCTGATCGCTGCCTGCGGCGTGCTGCTGTTGCGCTCGCCGCAGCTGACGGTGGTCGATGCGCGAGCGGAGGAGGGCAATGCGTCGGCGCCTTCTCTGGTGACGCGGCTGCGCTGGATCTTCCTGGCCGCGGTACCGTCGGGTCTGCTCATCGCGGTGACCGCGCACATCTCCACCGATGTCGCGGCGGCACCGCTTCTGTGGGTGCTGCCGCTGTCCCTGTATCTGCTCACCTGGGTCGTCGTGTTCCAGTCGCGTCCGCTGCTGCCGCACAAATGGATGCTGATGCTCCAGCCGGTGGCGATCGCAGGCGTGGTTGTCCTGCTGGCTTTCGGCGGGGAGCAGAATCTGCTGCTCACGCTCGGCGGTCATCAATTGTGCTTCTTCCTCATCGCCATGGCCTGCCACGGCGAACTGGCGCGGACGCGGCCGGCAGCCAAATATCTCACCGGCTTCTATGTCGCGCTGTCGTTCGGCGGCATGGTCGGCGGCCTGTTCGCAGGGCTCGTCGCGCCGTTCACCTTCTCGTGGGTCGCCGAATACCCGATCCTGATTGCGCTCGCCGCGCTGTGCCGGCCGCCGGCGAACGAGCGGCTGGCGGGCATCGTCAAATGGTACTGGCTGGCGCTCGCCGCGCTCGCGGTGGCGCTCGTCGCGCCGTCCACTACGACGGGCGACCTCTCGACCTGGTTCGAGGATCATCGCGTCTGGATCGCCGGCGCCGTCGGCGTGCTGGCAGCTCTTCTGGCGCTGACGCTCAATGCCGGCCGCTGGAAGATCTTTGCGACCGTCGCCCTCGCGTTGGCGTTGATCCGGGTCTATCCCGCAGACGAGGGACGCGTCACGACCGTGCGCAGCTTCTTCGGCGTGCACAAGATCGTGGTGACGCCCGGCGGTTACTTCCACGTGCTGATGCACGGCACCACGATCCACGGCGCGGAGCGCTTCCGCAACAATGATGGCACGCCGGTCGTCGGCCGGCCCGAGCCGATCACCTACTATCACAAGGACGGCGGCATCGGTCAGGCCGTCAGCGCGATCCGCGAGCGCAAGGGCGCGCCACTGAAGGTTGCTGCGATCGGTGTCGGCTCCGGCACGCTTGCCTGTGCTGCTGAACCCGGCGAGAGTTGGAAGTTCTTCGAGATCGACCAATCCATGGTCGACGCAGCGCGCGACCCCAGGAATTTCCGCTACATCTCGAGCTGTCTGCCGGATCTGAAGCCTGTGATCGGCGATGCGCGGCTCACCTTCGCAAAGGAGCCCGACGGCGCCTACGACCTCATCATCGTCGATGCCTATTCGTCCGATGCGATCCCGATTCACCTTGCGACCAAGGAGGCGATGAAGATCTACAAGGACAAGCTCGCCCCGCATGGCGCCGTGGTGATGCACGTCTCCAACCGGCATCTCGATCTCGAGACCGTCGTGGTCGGCATTGCCGATGCCAACGATCTCACGAGCTGGGTCTTCAACGAGGATTCCGGGCGCGATTCCGATTACATCTTCTCGACCGACGTCGTCATCTCCGCGCGGGAGGAGGCGGACATCGGCAGGCTGGCTTCCTCGAAGTCATGGGAGCAGACCGAAGCTGACGACAGGATGCGGGTCTGGACCGACGACTATTCCAATATTCTGGGTGCACTGTATCGGCGCTTGCGGGACGGGGAGTAGGGCGGCCGAAGGTATGGCGCGCAGATCCACAAGAGGTCGTCATGCCCGGGCTTGTCCCGGGCATCCGCGTTCTTCGGACGACGACGGAACGCGTGAATGGCCGGGACAAGCCCGGGCATGAAGACAGATAAACCTTACGGCGCCACCGGCGTCCCCGCCGGCAACGCAATTCCTTTCTCGCCGGCGATCTGCCGCAACAAGTCCGGCCTGTCGGAGATGATGCCATCGACGCCGAGCTCGATCATCCGCGCCATGTCGTCGGGCTTGTTGACCGTCCACACCACGACGCGCAATCCAAGTCCCCGGGCCTCCGAGATGAGCGCCCCGGTCACATCGCCCAAATAAGGCGACCAGACCGCGCCACCCGCGGCCTTGATCGTCCGCGGCAGCGAGCCGCCGTGATCCGCAGGACTGAAGCCCGCCGTCCAGTTGGTGGCTTTGTCGAGCGCCACCGTCTGGCCTGACCCGCGCTGGAGCGTGAGGTACACGGTTGGTATTTTCGGTGCTTGCTGCTGCACGAGCTGTAACGTTCTCCAGTCGAACGACTGGATCATGACACGCTCGGAAAACTGTTCGGCCTCGATCAGACTGAGCAGCCTGGTGACGAAACCCTGCGGGTCGAGCGTTTCGTCCGGATGGTTCGGATCGATCTTGGTTTCGATGTTGAAGCGCACGCGCATGTTGCCGGACTTGCGCACCAGCGCGAACAGCTCGCTCAAGGTGGGAATGCGTGTCCCCGGTATGGCCCGCTGATCGGGAAATTGCTTCGCGTACGCACTGTCCGGCCGGATCCGGCCGACGTCGTAGGTCCTGACCTCGTCAAGCCGGAGTTTCACGAACGGGATGCCGGGCGGAGTGATCTAGGCCCCGTCGGGGCCGCGCGTGAGATCCGGATTGAGCCCGCGCTCATGCGAGACGACGACTTCGCCGTCGGCAGTCACGCCGACATCGAGTTCGAGCGTGTCTACGCCCATCGACAGCGCGTTGGCGAAGGCCGGCAGGGTGTTTTCCGGCAGCAGCGCCCGCCCGCCGCGATGCGCCTCGAGGTCGAATCCCATGGCCGGTCCCGCTAGCAAAGCCCAGAGCACAGGCAGAATGGTCGTGGCACGTGACGGCATGGTGCCTCGGTCGGGGAGGGAACGCGATAGCGTCAGTTCTGATAGTAATAGCCGCGCGGCTGATAAACCTGCCGGGGCTGCTGCTGATAATAGTAGCCCTGCTGGCCATAGCCCTGGTCGTAGGTTGGCTGCGGCAGTTGCTGATAAGCCTGCGTGCCATAGGGGCGCGTGATCGGGCGCGGTGCCGGGTAGCGCGCGCCGGTATCGCTGCCGTCGGCGGGATAGATGTAATTGTCGTCCTGCGGCATGTAGCGGCGCGAGGCTTGCGCCGGCGGTGTGAGATTTACGGGATCGCCGGCCGCGCTGTATTGCTCTTCGGGTGGCTGCTGCGGAGCGCGCGCGACCGCGGTGGGATTGCGGCCGCGCGGATTGCGCGCCAGTGCCACCTGTGCCGAGCCGGTCAACGTCACCGTGGTGTTGAGCACGCCCTGTTGCTGCACCAAGGCGTAGAGCGTCGAGGCATTCTGACGCGACAGCCGCACGCAGCCATGCGAAGCCGGCGAGCCGAGCCGGCCGACCGAGTCGGTGCCGTGGATGGCGTGCCCCACCTTGGTGAAGAAGAT
Organism: Bradyrhizobium sp. 160; assembly: GCF_023073735.1. Lineage (NCBI taxonomy): Bacteria > Pseudomonadati > Pseudomonadota > Alphaproteobacteria > Hyphomicrobiales > Nitrobacteraceae > Bradyrhizobium > Bradyrhizobium sp. 160. Next base: position 185,685 of record NZ_JADPKD010000057.1, on the reverse strand, counting down.
CGCGTGCGGCATCGGCGCGTCGTCGAATTCCTTGGAATAGTGATCCTCTTCCATGCGGAAGGCGCGGAACGCGCCGTTCGGCGTCTCGCGCGAGGGGATGCCGGTCGACACCGGCCAGTGATAGCGCGCGACGCCGTCGACGGCGACGGTCATCTGCTGATTGTCCTTGTCGATGGTGATCTCGACCTTGGCGTGCGCGGCGCCCGCGCTCAAAAGCATCAGGGATGTGAAAGCAATCAAAAATGTACGCATCTGACTTCCGGCCTCCGGCCTGTTCACGCTAGGCGCCGCGGCTCTCCGTCCCCGGCGTGCATTATGCCTGTCATTCGGCGTTGGTTCCAGTGGCCTGCCTGCCCATCGTTAACGTCATGCCTGATGTAAGCAAGGCCACTTTGTGCCGCACGGGGCCGGCAGCGCTGACATTTTCGCGAGCCGGACGTGCATTCACAACGCCGGCAAAGGGGCGATTGGTAACTCACCTCGTCATTCCGGAGCGCCACGCAGTGGCGAACCCGGTATCTATTCATCGACCAACTCTGCTGCACGATGGATTCCGGCTCGTGCTTCGCACGCCCGGAATGACGGCAGGCTCAATTCTTCAGCCGATACCCCGTGCGGAAAATCCACCAGATCACGATCAGGCAGGCCACCAGGAATGCCAGCGTCATGCCGACGCTGACGGACACGCTGACATCCGCGATCTCGTAGAAGCTCCAGCGGAAGCCCGAGATCAGATAGACGACCGGGTTGAGCAGCGCCACCGTGCGCCAGCCGGCCGGCAGCATGTCGATGGAGTAGAAGCTGCCGCCGAGGAAGGTCAGCGGCGTCACCACCAGCATCGGGATCATCTGCAGCTTCTCGAAGCCGTCGGCCCAGATGCCGATGATGAAACCGAACAGGCTGAACGTCACCGCCGTCAGCACCAGGAAGGCCAGCATCCAGACCGGATGGTGAATATGCAATGGAACGAACAGCCCGGCGGTGGCGAGGATGATCAGGCCGAGGATAATCGACTTGGTCGCGGCGGCGCCGACATAGCCGAGCACGATCTCGAAATAGGAGATTGGCGCCGACAGGATTTCATAGATCGTTCCGGTAAATTTCGGGAAGTAGATGCCGAATGAGGCATTCGCGATGCTCTGCGTCAGCACCGAGAGCATGATCAGGCCCGGCACGATGAAGGTGCCATAGCTGACGCCCTCGACCTGACTGATGCGCGAGCCGATCGCGGCGCCGAACACCACGAAATAGAGCGAGGTCGAGACCACCGGCGAGACGATGCTTTGCAGCAGCGTGCGCCAGGTGCGCGCCATTTCGAACAGGTAGATGGCGCGGATGGCGCGGTGATTCATGACGTCCTCACGAGATCGACGAAGATGTCCTCGAGCGACGATTGCGTCGTGTCGAGATCGTTGAAGCGGATGCCCGCGGTGCGGAGGTCGCTGAGCAGGCTGGTGATGCCGGTGCGATCACCCTTGGTGTCGTAGTCGTAGACCAGCGTCGCGCCGGAATCGCACAGGTCGAGCTTATAATGGCTGAGGCTCTGCGGCAGCGCGTCGAGCTTGCCCTGCAAATGCAGCGTCAGCCGCTTCTTGCCGAGCTTCTGCATCAAGGTCGTTTTGTCCTCGACCAGCACGATCTCGCCCTTGTTGATGACGCCGATGCGGTCGGCCATCTCCTCGGCTTCCTCGATGTAGTGCGTGGTGAGGATGATGGTGACGCCGGACTGCTGAAGGCCGCGCACGACCTCCCACATGCCCTTGCGCAGCTCGACGTCGACGCCGGCGGTGGGCTCGTCCAGGAACAGGATCTGCGGCTCGTGCGACAGTGCTTTGGCGATCATCACGCGGCGCTTCATGCCGCCGGAGAGCGTGATGATCTTGTTGTCCTTCTTGTCCCATAGCGAGAGATCCTTGAGGACCTTCTCGATGTGACCAGGATTCTTCGGCTTGCCGAACAGGCCGCGGGAGAAGCTCACGGTCGCCCACACGCTCTCGAACGCGTCGGTGTGCAATTCCTGCGGCACGAGGCCGATCAGCGAGCGCGCCTTGCGGTAGGAGGTCTGGATGTTCTCGCCGCCGACGAGAACGTTGCCCTCGCTCGGGTTGGCGATGCCGCAAATGATCGAGATTAGCGTGGTCTTGCCGGCGCCGTTGGGGCCGAGCAGCGCAAAGATCTCGCCGCGCTTGATGTCGAGATTGACGTTCTTGAGCGCCTTGAAGCCGGACCCATAGGTTTTCGACAGATTGGCGACGGAAATGATAGGGGACATGATGGCCGCAAGGCTGAGGGCAAAGGCTGGGGAGGGAGGCTGGAACCCGTCCCGGGAGGGCGGGCCAGCGGAGCCATGAGATAGGAACGCCGTTGCCGGGTCGCAATTGCTCAGAGAAAAATGGTCTCAAAACAGGCCCTTCGGTGGCAGGTTTCAGGCGAGTGTTGCGCGATGGTCACGGAGCGCGGCTAAGATTGTCGCTCACGCGGCTCTTTGTTGCGTCTGCGAGCAGGCCGTGGCTACGATTCCGACCAATCGCGAAGCGTATCGTCCCCAGGGAAAACATCGATGAGACCGAACGGCCGTCACACCGCCGGCGCCAGCCAGTTGTCCGCCCTCCGCATATGGGCGATGGGCCTGCTTCTGCTGTCAGCTGTTGCCATAAGCCCGACCGGCGCCAAGGCCGCGCCGAGCCAGGCAGCGGCAGCGACCACGCATGTCTACCTGCTTCGTGGCGTGCTCAACATCTTCTCGCTCGGGCTCGACACGATTGGCGCCCGGCTCCAGGCGCAGGGCATCCCGGTGACCGTCGCCAACTTCGTCTCGTGGTCCTCGCTCGCCGATGAAGCGGCGATCGCCTACAAGGCCGGCCGCCTCAAGACCATCATCCTGGTCGGCCATTCCTCGGGCGCGACCGCGCTGCCGGACATGATCGCCAAGCTGAACCAGCTCGGCGTTCCCGTGAAGCTCGCGATAGGCCTCGACTCCGTGTTCAAGACCAAGCTCTCGACCGGCGCCGAGCGCTACATCAACATCTATATCGGCGATGGTCCCGGCGAGCCGGTGCGGGCCGCGGCTGGCCTGCGGGGCAAGCTCGACAATGTCGATGTTCGCGGCACCGGTGTTGGCCACATCTCGATCGACAAGAACGAGGCGATCCAGCGCCGCGTCATCGCGGAAATCAACGCCGCGATCATGCGCTCGCGCGCCCCGGCTGTGCCGGTTGCGGAGCCCGGTGTGCCGCGGTCAGCGCGCTCGGCGGCGGCAACGGCTCCGGCCAGGAACTAGGCCGCCATCACCCGCACCGGCATGCTCGCAAGGCCGCGCAGCGAATTGTTGAGCCTGCGCCTCGGCTCTGCCGTGAGCTCGATGGTCTTCACGCGCCTTGCGAGCTCGCTTAAGATCAATTCGCCTTCCAGACGCGCGATCATCTGGCCGACGCAGGCGTGGATGCCGGCGCCGAAGGCGACATGGCCCGTCGCAACCCGCTCGACGTCGAAGCGGTCGGCTCTGTCCCAGCGTGCGGGATCGCGGTTGGTGGAAGCCATGAACAGCAGCACCTTGCGATGCGCCGGGATCACGCCGCCGCCGCAAGGCGGAGCAGCGCATGCTGCTCGACCTCTTGAACCGGATTCTGCCGCTTTAGCGTCTCGCGACGCCGGCCTGAGGCCGATCGTCGCAAAGCCTGTCATCTCCCGCGGATACGCGGCAGCTCGATAGAATTTGCGAGGGGGGCAGCCGGTTCCCGTGCCCCAAAATCCACCCAATCGGTGGTCACTAAGCCCGGCAGGGAGGCTGTTGCCTTCCGTGGTGGGACTGGTGGACTGATGATTCATTTGAGGCGACTAGTCGCGCTGGCCGCGGTTGCGCTGCTCGCCATGAGCAGCGGCATGGCCGCGGCCTCACCGGCCAAGTCCAAGGCCACCGCGGCCGTCCCCGCCGCGCCGCCGCCGCCCCCGTTCGAGCCATTGCCGCCGCCGAGGGTCTACCTGTTCCGCGGCGCCATGGGCCCGATCTTCTCGACCGGCATGGACCGGCTCGGCGAGAAACTGACCCAGGCCGGCTTCTCGGCCGATGTCTATGAATTCACCCTGTGCCGGCTGATCGGCAACCGTGTCATCGCCAGCTACAAGGAGAAGGCGGCACCGATCGTGCTGGTCGGCCATTCCATGGGCGGGCTGTGCTCGATCGTCATCTCCGAGATGGCGGCGAAGGAGAACGTCCCGATCAGCCTTGTCATCGCCATCGATCCCGCGCATGCGACCGGCGACGTCCCGCTCAATGTCGAACGCTTCATCAACATCTTCCTGTCCGACAGCGTGCTGGGCGGCGGCGACGTCGTGGCGGTGCCCGGTTTTCGCGGCCATTACGCGAGCTATGATCTGAAGGAAAACGCGCGCGTCTCGCACATCAACATCGAGAAGTCCGACGACATCCATCGCCAGATCGTCGAGATGGTGACGCAGTTGCCGCGCATCCCACCGCAGGCCCAGGCTGACGCCGTGCCGCTGCGCTATCTCGTGCCCGGCGATGCACTGGTCGAGTTGTGGGATAGCGGAGTTCGGCTGCCGATTCGTCGCGGCGACACCATGGAGAGCATCGCCGCTGCCAACCGCGTGCCGCTGTGGTCGCTCGCGCAGAGCAATTCATTGCCGGAGAACGCGCAGCTCGTCCCGGGCCAGACCATCATCGTTCCGCGCCACCTCACCCCTCCGGCGCCGGCCGCCGCGATGGCGACGCCGCCGGCGGCTCCCGCGGGGCGGAGGTAGAGCGCATCATCGCTGCGAAAGCAGCATTCATTGAGCGTCCGGCTGTTCCGCAAATTCGTCACGCCCGGGCTCGTCCCGGGCATCCACGTTCTTGGTGCCGCACGAAAGGTCGTGGATGGCCGAGGACAAGCTCGGCCATCACGGAGAGTGGCGATCAGACGTTCGACCCGTGGATCGCATCGATCACGGCATCCGTCACTTCCTTCGTCGTCGCCTTGCCGCCGACATCGGGCGTCAGCACGCCGGCTGCGCAGACGCGCTCGACGGCGGCCATCAGCCGGCTCGCCGCATCCTTCTCGCCGAGATGCTCGAGCATCTGCGCGCCGGTCCAAAACGTTGCGACCGGATTGGCGATGCCCTTGCCGGTGATGTCGAAGGCGGAACCGTGGATCGGCTCGAACATCGAGGGGAAGCGGCGCTGCGGATCGATGTTGCCGGTCGGCGCCACGCCGAGACTGCCCGCCAGTGCGCCGGCGAGATCCGAGAGGATGTCGGCATGCAGATTGGTCGCCACGATCGTGTCGAGGCTCTTCGGATGCAGCGTCATGCGCACCGTCATGGCATCGACCAGCATCTTGTCCCAGCTGACGTCGGGAAAATCAGCGGCGACCTCGGCCGCGATCTCGTCCCACATCACCATGCCATGGCGCTGCGCGTTCGACTTGGTCACGACCGTGAGCAGCTTGCGCGGGCGCGATCGCGCGAGCTCAAATGCATAGCGCATGATCCGGGTGACGCCGACGCGGGTGAAGACCGCGACTTCGGTGCCGACCTCTTCCGGCAGGCCCCTGTGGGCGCGGCCCCCCATGCCGGCATATTCGCCTTCCGAATTCTCGCGCACGATCACCCAGTCGAGATCGCCGACGCCGACATTGCGCAGCGGCGAGGCGACGCCCGGCAGGATTTTTGTCGGCCGCACGTTGGCGTATTGGTCAAAGCCCTGGCAGATCGGCAGGCGCAGCCCCCACAGCGTGATGTGATCAGGCACGTCGGGCGCACCGACCGCGCCGAAATAGATCGCATCGAATTTTTTCAGCTCGGTAAGCCCATCGGCCGGCATCATCACGCCGTGCTTCTTGTAATAGTCCGAGCCCCAGTCGAACGTTTTGACGTTGAAGCCGAGGTCGCCGCTGCGTTTTGCCAGAGCCTCCAGCACGCGGATTCCGGCGGAGATGACTTCGGGACCGATCCCGTCCGCGGGGATGGCTGCGATCGAATGGGTGCGCATGAGATGCTCCGTATCGGTGGGATTGCGGCGGCGGATCACAGTCCAGGCCGGGGACTGGCAAGGCGAGCTCAATTCGCACTGGCTTATACAGAAAACGATACGCTATGACATCAATCCAGCCAGAAAGTGGGATGCGATGACCGAACACAAGGCTTCGAGCGATTTGCGGATTGCCATCGCGGGATTGGGCTCGATCGGCACCAAGATCGCATCTGCATTGGATCAAGGTATCGAGGGACTGACACTGTCGGCGGTCGCGGTGCGAGATCCCGTCAAGCATCGAGCGTTTCTCAATGGCCTGCGGCGCGCACCATCCGTGCTGTCGATGGATCAGCTCGGCGATGCCGCCGACATCGTGGTGGAATGTGCACCGAGCCGGCATCTGCGCGAGATCGTCGAGCCCGCGGTCAGGCGCGGCAAGGCCGCGCTCGTGGTCAGCGTCGGCGGGCTGCTCGACAATTTCGATCTCGTCGATGTCGCCCGCGCCAATGGCGGCCGCATCATCGTGCCGACCGGCGCGCTGATCGGGCTCGACGCCGTCAACGCGGCCGCAATCGGCACCATTCATTCGGTGAAGATGGTGACGCGCAAGCCGATCGACGGCTTGAAGGGCGCGCCGTTCATCCTCGAAAACAACATCCATATCGACAAGCTGCGCGAGCCGCTCAAGCTGTTCGAAGGCACCGCGCGCGAGGCCGCAAAGGGTTTCCCGGCCAATCTCAACGTCGCGGTCGCGCTGTCGCTTGCCGGCGTCGGGCCGGATCGCACCCAAGTGCAGATCTGGGCCGACCCGACCGTGACGCGCAACGTTCACCGCATCGAGGTCGAGGCAGATTCCGCACGCTTCTCGATGGGAATCGAGAACATCCCGTCCGAAAATCCCAAGACCGGGTTGATCACGGCGCTGTCGGTGATCGCGCTGCTGCGCAAGCAGCGCGCTACGCTCTGCGTTGGGACGTGATCCTCTAAGCGCCCGTCACGCGCCAGATCACGTTGCCGACGTCGTCGGCCATCAATAGCGACTTGTCGGGGCCGATCGCGACGCCGACCGGGCGGCCGTAGGATTCCTTCTCATCGGGCGCGAGGAAGCCCGAGAGGATGTCGCGCGCGGGGCCGGAGGGACGACCGTTCTCGAACGGGATGAACACCACCTTGTAGCCGGACAGCTTGCTGCGATTCCACGAGCCGTGCTGACCGATCACCATGCCGTCGGGGAAGCCGGGCAGGGTGCCCGCGGGCATCCAGCACAGGCCGAGCGAAGCGGTGTGGCCGCCGAGCGCATAGTCCGGTTGCAGCGCCTTTGCGACCATCGCCGGGTCCTGCGGCACGCGGTCGTCCACCGTCTTGCCCCAGTAGCAATAGGGCCAGCCATAGAAACCGCCGTCGCGCACCGAGGTCAGATAGTCCGGCGGTGTCTCGTCGCCGAGCCCATCGCGCTCGTTGACGACAGTCCAGAGCACGCCCGTCGTGGGCTCCCAAGCCAGGCCAACCGGATTGCGCAGGCCGGCAGCAAAAATGCGATGCGTGCCGGCGGCGAGGTCGAGCTCATAGATCGCGGCGCGGCCTTGTTCGACCTCCATCCCCATCTCGGCGATGTTGCTGAGCGAGCCGACGCCGGCATAGAGCTTCTTGCCGTCGGGGCTCGCAAGCAGGCTACGGGTCCAGTGGCCGCCCGGCTTGAAATTGGTGAGCCTTTTGCCCGGCGCAGTGATGCGATCGGCGCCCGCGACATAGGGAAACGCCATCACGCCGTCGGTGTTGCCGACATAGAAGGTGTCGCCGACCAGCGCCATGCCGAACGGCTGGCTGAGGTTTTCCATGAAGGCGCCGCGAATCTCCGCAACGCCGTCACCGTCCCTGTCGCGCAGCAGCGTGATGCGGTTGGCGGAAACGCCGAGCGCGGCGGCGCGCCGCATCGTCGCTTGCATCGCGTAGTGAAACACGGTGCGCGGAGGGCTGGCGATCTGCGTCGCTTCCGCGATCAGCACATCGCCGTTGGGCAGCACCTCGATCCAGCGCGGATGATCGAGGCCGGTCGCGAACGCATTGACCTGGAGCCCGGGCGCGACGGACGGCTTCTGGCCCGCGCTCCAGCCGCGTGCGGTCGGCATCTTGAGCGTCGGGATCGTGCCTTGCGGCTTGGCCTCGGGGATCGCAGGCTTCTCTCCCCAGGCGGGTGCGGGCTCGGTGCCCGATAGCTTCCGCCATTGCAGCGCGATGCCGCCGAGGAGCGCAACGAACTGCGCAAAGATGCCTGAAAACGTCATGAGAAGCCCCTGTTTGCGCGCGCATCCAACTGGCTGGCGGGTCGGACGTCAACCTGTGCGGGGCGTCGTCAGGGTCTATTCCATTGGAATGGCAGCCGATCGAATTTGCATGGGACGAGCGCCGACGGGCTATGCGCCAAGATCAGCGGCCGATCTGCCGCTCGAGCCGCCGTGCCGCGCGAAAATCATCGAGATGATGGATGTTCGGCGCAAGCGCGGCCTCCTTGGACAGGAGGTGATAGACCCGCGCCACCGTGCGCTGCTTCCGCTTCGGCCGGCCGGGCGGCAACGCCCGCGCCTTACGGACGGCGGCAATCGCGTGCTCGCGAAAATAATCGTAGGCATCCGACATGGCGATGCTCTGCGGCTAGTTGCAGGCGTCGTGGGGTAACCGGGGCAGGGAGCGGTGGTTCCTCATAACAGGCAGGGTTGATGCGGTCCCACGCACTGCTTCCCCAGCGTCGTCCTGGAGATAGCCAAGCTTTCGTCAGGACGACGTCGGACGATATGCGGCTGGTTACGTCACCGCGGCGACAGGAACGGAATGATCATCGGCACGCGGCGGCAATAGGCGCCGTAGGCGTCTTCGCCCAGTTCCTTCGACAGGAACACCTCTTCCATCCGGCCCTTCTGCCACATGCCGAGCGAGATCAGGATGGCGCCGACGATTGCGGTGACGGTGCCGACCGCGATGCCGGTCGCCAGCATGCCCGCGATCAGGCCGGTATAGATCGGGTGGCGCACGATGCCGTAGGGGCCCGTGTCGACGACGCGATGATCTTCCTTATGGGTGATGGTGTTGGACCAGAACTTGCCGAGATGCAGCCGCCCCCACCAGGTGAAGGAGATGCCGGCGAGCACGATCAGGGCCGTGATGTAGACGCCGATGTTGCTGAAGACCCAGAGCGGCTTCTCGTTCAGCACTTCGGCCGTCCACGGCGTGAACAGGATGCCGCCGACCAGGATCGGGATTCGATAGCGGCCGGATTCCAGCGTCATCACCTGCTTCTGGGTGCGGCCTTGCCAGAACGAGGCCCCGACCCAGCTTACGAGCCAGGCGAGCCAGATCAGGGCGAGCAGTTGCGTCGGCCAGGTCGTGGTCCAACCACCCCAGGCGACAGAGAGAAGCTTGCTGAAATCGAAGGACATGAAGGTTCTTTGCGTTGGGCGGAAAGCTCAGCTCGCGCGCGAGGAGAGCGCGTGATGCTCGAGCGCGCCGGAGGCCGACTGACCGTTGCGGGCGAGAAGATGGGTGATGGTTTCGCGCAGCACAGGCTCGATCGGACGCGGCGAATAGCCGAGCTCGGTGCGCGCCTTGCCGATCGAGAGGTCGCTCGCGGCCAGCGCAATGCGCACACCCTCGGCAGTGCCGTTGGGCGGCCGGCGCGTGATGCGATCGGCGATGTATTCGAGCATGACCGCGGAGAGCTCGGCGATCCTGCCGGGCACGACGATTGGAAACTGCCGCCGGCCGCTCATCGCCGACATCATCCGCAGGATGTTGCCGAGCGGAACGCAGTCGCCGCCCAGAATGTAGCGCTGGCCAACCCGGCCGCGTTCCATGCTTAGCACGAGGCCCATCGCGACGTCGCGGACGTCGACGAGGTTGACCAGGAAGTTGAGATGCGGCTGCACCTTCTTTTGGAGGAAGTACCACAGCATCGCCGTCGGCGGCGTCAGATTGTGGTCGGCGGCACCGATCGGCATGGTCGGCGTGCCGATCACGAGCGGAAAGCCACTTGCTGCGGCCTTCGCGGCACAATGCTCGGCGAGCGACTTCGAGCGCGTATAGGCGCCGGGCATCGCATCGGCAGGCTGCAGCGCCTCTTCGGCGGGAACACCGTTGAGGTCGGAATAGGGGAACAGGATCGATTCGGTCGAGCAGTGCAGGAAGCGCGACACGCCGCGCTTGATTGCGGCCGCGAGCACGATTTCTGTGCCGCGGCAATTGACCTCGTGAAAGTCCTGCTTGTTGGCGACCCACATGCCGGGGAGGCCGGCGAGGTGATAGACCTGATCGGCGCCTGCCAGCGCGGCATCGACCGCATCGCGGTCCAGCACCGAGCCATGGGCATATTCAACGTCCGCGTGCGCCGCGGCCGGCGGACGGACATCGAGGACACGCACCCGCTGCCCGCGGGCGCGGAGCGCTTCTACGAGATGATGTCCGATGAAGCCGCTGCCACCGGTAACCAGTACGAGAGCCATGAAGACGGTTTGCTGTTTCGCTTCTGGAAGTTATCGGGTCGAAAGGGAATTGGCCGGAAGAGGCGCCAGAATCGCGGCAAGGTCGCGACGGAAGCCTAATGCAATGAATAATTTCGCCATGACAAACATCGGTCCAAGCAGTAAATGCGTGGGGTGGTCGACCATCGACGGCTGCCGTTCCTCGAAAACCTTGTGACCGACGATTTGCGCTGCGACGCCAATGCCGATCAGCACGGCAAAAATCGACCACATCATGGCGAGCGAGACCTGATTGCCGATTGCGGTTGCGACCGAAAGCAGCACGATCATCGCGACCAGGATGGCGAACCCGATCCCGGCGTCCAGCATCAGCCAGTAGACCAGCACGGGCAGCGCCATGATTACCGCCAGGCTGACCTCGATCCCGAAGACGGAGACATGCACGAGGGTCAGCGGCAGCACGGCGCCGGTGAACAGCAGCAGGATGCCGACCACGTGCATCGCGCAGTTCCAGGGATCGCGATGATATTCGACGTAGTCGGCCAGTTGGCGTTGAAAATAGCCAGCCATCTCGCTCTCGTTCAGCACAGGCTCGGGGAAGGACGAAAAAAGCCTATAGCACCTGACCGGGCGGTGCACAAACCGGCCCTATTGTCGCGCGAAACCGTGCTGTTGCGCTGTGAGACAGATCACAAAATGGTCAAAACTTCAAAGGGTTCCGTTGGACGCTGGGATGCACGCGCTCAGCGTTTCTTGGCGGGCTTTTTCGCCGCAGGCGCAGGTGCCGCAGCAGGGTGCGCAGGCTCTTCCGGCAACCTGGCATAGGTCAGGATCTGCAACTGGCCGTTGACGGCGGATGTCGGCTTGGCCCGGTCGAGAAGTTGCTCTTCACCGAGGCCGATCGGATGCAGCCGTTTGGTCGAGATCTTGAACGTGTTCACCAGCACGTCGCGGATCGCATCTGCCCGGCGCTGGCTCAGGATCGCGTTCGCCTCGCGCGTCTTCGAATTGGACTCGACATGGCCGACGATCAGGAAAGTGTAGGGGAGCAGCGAGGAATGCACCAACGCGTCTGCGATGCGGCCCACCGTCTGGTAAGACGCCGGCTGGATGATCGGCGTGTCGGCGTCGAACTGAATCTGTGCGTTGAAGGCGGGCAGCTTGGCAAGGTCGGGCGCGATCAACGGCCGGTTCACCGGACCGGGATCATTCTTGATCCTGGCCTTGGCGCGCTCCATCACCTGCTGCTTCAGCGCGGGAAGATCGACCTCGGCGGCTTCCTCGAAATGGTTGAGCTTGCCGACGATGTCGTCGCGGGTCGGTGCTGCCGTCTGCGCGCCGGCCGCGCTCGCGAGCAGGACGAAGCCCAGCGCGATGCCTAGTCCGGCGGTGGCGAGCCCCTTCGCGCGCATCAGCGATACCCCGCGTCGTCGATGGCCTTCAGACAATTGTTGCTGATGCCCTTGGGGGTCGAGGCCAGGCAGGGGATCGACTTGCTGGTCTCCCTGGTCGAGCCGCCGCAGACCTTGACGATCTCGCGCTGGCAGGCGTTCGCCACCGTGACGCGCGCGGCAACGCGTTTCTGGATGGCGTCGAAGACGCCGAGATAGTCGCTCTGGCACTGCGGCGACAGCACGTCGCGGTTGCGCGACAGGCACTCCTTCAGGCGGGTCGAGTCCGGATTGACGCCGCGGCAATTGGCGACGATTTCCGCGCCGCAGCTCGCCGCCAGCTTGCCGATCGCATCGCCAAAGCTCATGGTCTCCGCCGCTGCGAGCGACGGCAATCCCAATGCAAGCACGATCAATGTGATGGAGCCCCGGACCATGGGCTTCATCTGATACGGGGAAGTTCGTGATGGTCAAGGGGCGAGCGGAAGAAAGGCGGCGGCGTAACACCGCTGCAACAGGGGACGGGCGCTCACGCCCGCTGCACAAAGCTGTCCACGACCTTCTTCTCGCCGGCCTTGTCGAAGGCGATGGTGAGCTTGTTGCCGTCGATCTTGGTGACGCGGCCGTAGCCGAATTTCTGGTGGAAGACGCGGTCTTCCAGCGAGAATTCGGACGTCGTGCCGGTGGATTTGGCGACCAGCTCGCCCTCGATGGTCAGGGGCCCGCGGCGGCGCGAGGAGAAGCTGCCGAAATCGGGCGAGGACGAAGACGAGAACGAGGCGGCCTCTTCCTCGAAACCGCCGCTGCCGCCGCCGGTGCGGCCGCCGCCGCGATTGCGGTTGGCCTGCGCTCGCTGCCAGCCCGGCGTCGAATAGCTGGAGCCGAACGCCTCCATGTCGTCAAAGCGCGAGGCGCCATAGCCGCCGGTGCCGCCCCAGGCCGAGCCGCCCTTGGATTCCGTGATCTCGACATTGGCCGCCGGCAATTCGTCGAGAAAGCGCGACGGGATCGTGGTCGACCAGGTGCCATGGATGCGCCGGTTGGTCGCAAAATAGATCATGGCACGGCGGCGGGCGCGGGTCAGGCCGACATGGCCGAGCCGGCGCTCTTCCTCGAGGCCGGCGCGGCCCTGCTCGTCCAGCGTGCGCTGGCTCGGAAACAGGCCTTCCTCCCAGCCGGGCAGGAAGACGTTATCAAATTCGAGCCCTTTGGCCGAATGCAGCGTCATCAGCGACACGGCGTCGTCCTCGGCGCCGCCGTCGCGGTCCATCACCAGCGAGATATGCTCGAGGAATCCTTGCAGGTTCTCGAACTCCTCCATCGAGCGCACGAGTTCTTTCAGGTTCTCCAGCCGGCCCGCGGCATCGGCCGAACGGTCCTTCTGCCACATCTCGGTGTAGCCGCTCTCGTCGAGCACGATCTGGGCGAGGTCCGTATGCGCGGTGACCTCGCGCTGGGCGCGCCAGCGGTCGAACTGCGTGATGAGATCGCGAAGCGAGCCGCGCGCCTTCGGCTTCAGCTCGTCGGTCTCGACCACCGCGCGGGCCGCTTCGAACAGCGGGATGCGGCGCTTGCGGGCGTGATCGTGCAGCATCTGCACGGTGGCGTCGCCAAGGCCGCGCTTGGGCGTATTGACGATGCGCTCGAAGGCGAGGTCGTCGGCCGGCGAATTGATGACACGCAAGTAAGCCAGCGCGTCGCGGATTTCGGCGCGCTCGTAGAAGCGCGGCCCGCCGATGACGCGATAGGGCAGGCCGAGCGTGACGAAGCGGTCTTCAAACTCGCGCATCTGGTATGAGGCGCGCACCAGGATTGCGATCTCGTTCAGCTTCTCGCCCTGGCGCTGCAGCTGCTCGATCTCCTCGCCGATGCCGCGCGCTTCCTCTTCGGAATCCCACGAGCCCGTCACCGTGACTTTTTCGCCGTCCTGGTCCTCAGTGCGCAGCGTTTTGCCGAGTCGGCCTTCGTTATGCGCGATCAAATGCGAGGCGGCGGCGAGGATGTGGCCGGTCGAGCGGTAGTTGCGCTCGAGGCGGATGACCTTGGCGCCCGGAAAATCGTGCTCGAAGCGCAGGATGTTGTCGACCTCGGCGCCGCGCCAGCCATAGATCGACTGGTCGTCGTCGCCGACGCAGCAGATGTTTTTGGTGGGGCCTGCAGCCGCCAGCGTCATTCCGGGATGCGCCGAAGGAGCAGACCCGGAATCTCGAGCTGAGGATTCATCTCCAGATTCCGGGTTCGCGTCTTCGACGCGCTCCGGAATGACGGCTTTGGTTGATGCCGGCGCCTGCGACAGCAGCCGCAGCCACAGATATTGCGCGACGTTGGTGTCTTGGTACTCGTCGACCAGGATGAATTTGAAGCGCTGCTGGTACTGCCGCAGGATGTCCGGATGCTCGCGGAAGATGCGGATGTTTTCCAACAGCAGGTCGCCGAAATCGGCGGCGTTCAATATCTTCAGCCGCTCCTGGTAGCTTGCATAGAGCTTGCCGCCTTTGCCGTTGGCAAAGACAGCGGCCTCGCCCGAGGGCACCTGCGACGGCATCAGGCCACGGTTCTTCCAGCCGTCGATCAGCCCGGCGAGCATGCGCGCCGGCCAGCGCTTGTCGTCGATGTTCTCGGCTTGCAGGAGCTGCTTGAGCAGCCGGACCTGGTCGTCGACGTCGAGCACGGTGAAGTTCGACTTGAGCTGCGCCAGCTCGGCATGGACGCGCAGGATGCGGCCGCCGATCGAGTGGAAGGTGCCGAGCCACGGCATGCCCTCGACCGCGTGGCCCAGCATCTGGCCGAGCCGGTGCTTCATCTCGCGCGCGGCCTTGTTGGTGAAGGTCACCGACAGGATCTCGGCGGGGCGGGCGCGGCCCTGGCTCAGGATGTGGGCGATGCGCGTGGTCAGGACGCGCGTCTTGCCTGTGCCGGCGCCGGCCAGCACCAGAACCGGGCCGTCCAGTGTCTCGACCGCCTCGCGCTGCTCCGGATTGAGCCCGGACAGATATTTCGGGCCCACGGAGGCCCGCGCACGCGCGGCAATGCCGCCGGCTGCGGGCTGGTGGTCGGGAACGTTGGTGATCTTGCTCGGCTCGGTCATGCGAATCATTGGCCCCACGATCGCACCGCGGGGTGGCGGAAGGGAGCCTTCTTAACAGGGATTAGTCCCTATATGGGGCGATGGACAGGGTTTTCCACGTGCGCGGCGGGCCGATTTGTTCCCGCGAAGGCAGCGAATTTCGCTCCTGCGTGGGCCGGAACCATCGTTCTCGCGTCGAGATTGTCTGGGCAGGCGGCGCGGCCAGCCGCGCCAGACGCAAGACGGACATCAAGACGAGGGTTTGACCATGCTTGGCTGGGTTGTGACGTTTCTGGTTATCGCACTGATCGCGGGTATCCTGGGCTTCGGCGGCATCGCCGGCGCCTCGATCGAGATCGCCAAGATCATCTTCTTCATCGCGGTCGTCCTGTTCCTGGTCTCGGCCGTGGTCGGCTTGGCGCGCGGCCGCAACAGGATATAGCGGCTACCGCTTCGCGGGCATCGCCACGCTACGGCCGATGCCCACGGGGCGGGGCAGGGTGCTGTGCGCCTTTGTGACCGCGGCGATGCGCGCCCGGATATCGGGCGGAAATGGCGCAACGCGCCGCGCCTTCATGTCCATGTGCAGCGACATGTTCTCGGAAGTTGCCGACAGCCAGCCTTCGCTTGCATGACGCATCTCCTCAAAGGTGTGCAGCCGCTTGTCGTCGGCCTCCAGCAGCCACACGAAGATCTGTACGGGATCGCCGAGGTGGATCTCGCGCAGATACCGCACATGGCATTCGGCGGTGAAAGTCGAACCGCCTCGCTCCTTCATGTAAGCCGGCCCGATCCCGAGCTCGAGCCAGAGTTGGTCGATCGCGCGGTCGAACATCACGTTGTAATAGGCCATGTTGAGATGGCCGTTGTAGTCGATCCATTGCGGCTCGATCTGCATGATCGCGGCGCGGAATGGCTCGGCTTGTGGCGCTGAGGCGGCAGTCTCCGGCATATGTCCTTCCCTAGTCATGCGTCCGGTCCCTTGACTTGACCGATTTTATGTCCTTTGCCACGGTCCTTCTGTCGGGAGGAATTCCGTGGGCACGACCATCACCAATAATCCGCCGCGGCCGGAGCCGAAAGCCCTCACAAGCGCGCTGGAACAGCTTGCCGCACGCTTCGGCAACCGCCTCATCACCTCGCAGGCCGTTCGCGAACAGCACGGCCATACCACGACGTGGATTCCGAACCAGCCGCCTGACGGCGTGGTGATGGCGCAGGAGACCGCCGACATCCAGGACGTGGTGCGGATCTGCGCCAAAAATCGCGTCCCTGTCATTCCCTTTGGTACCGGCACCTCGCTCGAGGGCCAGGTCAACGCGCCCGCCGGCGGCATCTCGATCGACCTGCGCGACATGAACAAGGTGCTCGCGGTGCATGCCGAGGACCTCGACTGCGTGATCCAGCCCGGCGTCACCCGCAAGGCGCTCAACGAGCATCTGCGCGACCAGGGCCTGTTCTTCCCGATCGACCCCGGCGCGGATGCTTCGCTCGGCGGCATGGCCTCGACGCGCGCTTCAGGCACCAATGCGGTGCGCTACGGCACCATGCGCGACAGCGTGCTGGCCTTGAAGGTGGTGCGCGGCGACGGCGAGATCATCACCACAGGCACGCGCGCCAAGAAATCATCCGCCGGCTACGACCTCACCCATCTGTTCGTCGGCGCCGAAGGCACGCTCGGCATCATCTCGGAATTGACCATTCGCCTGCGCGGTATCCCCGAGACGATCGCGGCGGGTGCGGTGTCATTCGAAACCGTGCACGGCGCCTGTCAAGCCGTGATCCTGGCGATCCAGACCGGCATTCCCGTGGCGCGCATCGAGCTGCTCAATGCCGCGCAGGTCAAGGCCTGCAATGCCTATTCGAAGCTGACGCTGCCGGAGACGCCGCTTTTGCTGATGGAATTCCACGGCAGCGAAATCGAGGTCGCCGAGCAGTCCAAGGCCTTCGGCGAGATTGCGAAGGAGTGCGGCGGCGGCGAGTTCTCCTGGACCACAAAGCCAGAGGACCGCACCAAATTGTGGCAGGCGCGGCATGATGCCTATTGGTCGGTGAAGGCGCTGCGGCCCGGCGACAGCATCGGCGTCGTTGCGACCGACGTCTGCGTGCCGATCTCGCGCCTCGCCGACTGCGTCAGCGAAACCGAGGAGGATCTCAAGCGGCTCAACCTGCTGTCGCCGATCGTCGGTCATGTCGGCGACGGCAATTTCCATTGCTCGCTGGTCTGCGACGTCAACGATCCCGACGAGATGGCGCGCGGCGAGGAGTTCATGCATCGCCTGGTCGAGCGCGCGCAGGCGATGGACGGCACCTGCACCGGCGAGCACGGCATCGGCCAAGGCAAGCAGAAATATCTCAAGGCCGAGCTCGGTCCCGAAGCGCTGGATGCGATGCGGGCGCTGAAAAAGGCGCTCGATCCGCTCGATATTTTCAATCCCGGCAAGATCGTGCCGGAGGCCTAGGGCGCGCAGCCAGAACCGGGAACTTTCGGCAACGTTGCCGGTTCCATTCCCGCCAAGTTCCGGTGCCTCAATGGCAGGGCTTTGCGCGGGAGGGCGTGATGATGCGATCGGTCGTTGGAATTGCCGCGGTGGCGTTTGCCTGCATGCTGGCAGGCGCGGCGCTGGCGAAGGGCGGACATGGCGGTGGCCATGGTGGCGGGCACGGAGGCGGGCACGGCGGCGGGCACGGCGGTGGTCATCATGGTGGCGGCCATTTCCGCGGCCACGGCGGGCACGCGCACGGCGGCGGGCATCACCGCGGGATGCGGTTCGCAACAGGCACCCGGCGCGGCAGCCCCAATTTCGGTCACATCCGCAACGCGGCGATACGGCCCGCGAACTTCCGCAATGCGCTCAACTCAAGCACATTTCGGAACGGCCGGCTGATCAGCAATCCAGTGGCGCGTGCGCAGATCGCGACCGCGGCCGCACTGGCCGGCTGGAGCGGCGCAAGCAGCGGATGGTGGCAGCATGCGGGTGGCGGCTATGGCTGGGTCGGACCGCTGTTCTGGCCCTTCGCCTACAATGATGTCTACGACTACACGATCTGGGGCGACGGTCTCGGCTTCTGGGGCTACGGTTATCCGGACATTTATGCCGGCATTTTTGGCCCCTACGGTTATGATCGGTTGTCGGCCTATCTGCCGCAGCAGCCGCAGGGACGACGGCGGGCGCGCAGCGCGCCGCTCGATCAGCTCTGCGGCAGCGACCGCCGTGCCATCGTCGGTCTGCCGATCGATCAGATTGCAGCGGCGGTGCAGCCGAGCGATGCGCAAGGCGCCGATCTCGATGCGCTCGGCAATGCCTCGATGGACGCTGCAGCGCTGATCCGCACATCCTGTCCGACGCAGGCCGCAGCGACGGCGCCCGGCCGGCTCGCTGCAATGCAGCAGCGTGTCGAAGCCATGCAGAAGGCCGTCGATCTGGTCCAGCCTGCGCTCGACAAGTTCTATGGTTCGCTGACTGACGAGCAGAAGGCGCGCTTCAATGCGCTGGCCGGCGACCAGCGGCGCGCGACCGCATCGAACGATGCGAGTGGATCGCCGGTGCAGAATTGCAGCGCGTCCTCCGCGTTCGATTGGCCCGGCGCCACGATCGAGGAGAGGATTCGTCCGAACGATACCCAGCGCGCGGCCCTCCAGGTGCTCCAGGATACCAGCGCCAAGGTCAGTGCATCGCTCAAGGCAGCCTGCGAGCCCAATGACGTGATGACACCGCCGGCACGCATGTCCGCAATCCGCCAGCGCCTCGGCGTGATGCTGGATGGGATCAAGTCGGTGCGCGCGGCGCTCGATGATTTCTACGCCACGCTCAATGACGAGCAGAAGGCGCAGTTCGAGGCCATCGGCCCGCGCCGCATGTCCTGAACGCGACGACGCCGTGCGCCGCATCGTCCGGTGCTGTTGCAGTAGATCCGGCTTGCGCCACATGGGCGCGAGCCGGATCTCTGTTTGTGCCGGGCCGGCTCAGTATCTGCGGTAATCGCCGCGATAATGATCTCCACCGCGGCCGCCCATTCCCATGCCGATTCCGATACCGATGCCTTGCATCACCGCGCCGGGCGCCGGTCCCGGGGGCGGCGCACGCTCGTAGACGACCTCTTCGGGCGGCGGCCGGCGCTTCGGCGGCGTCTCGACCACCTTGCGCTTCGGCGGCGTGTCGTCGACGCGCTTCTTGATGCTGGGCGCGACGCTCGGATTGACCGGCGTTGCTGGCGGCGACGGTGTCGAGCATGGGCAGGTCGGCGCCATTGCGACGGCGACCGGGGCTGGCGCCGCAGCGCCGGCAACGGGCTGGCCATAATTGCGGTTCTGGACGCGAAGCAGCAGCCTGCGCGCGGTCGCAGCTAAGTCGCTGTTGTCCCAGTTCGCAAGATAAGCTTCGAACGAGGCGCGGGTATTGATCGAGACCGCGCGCTCCCAGGCCAGCATCTGCCGCCGCCGCTCCAGCACCGTGCGCAGGCGCGGCGTCTGAGCGTCCTCTGCGTACAGCTCGATATAGGCCTGATAGGCCGGCACCGTATCCTCGGTGATCACGAGCTCATAGGCGACCTTGGCGGGCTTGCCCTGCAAATCCTTGCGCCAGTCCTCGACGCTGCGCGTGGCGCTGGCGAGCGCCATCGAATTTGCGCCTGGAAGGGAAGGCGGCTGGTCGTTGCTCTCGCCGAAGAACTTGAAATCAGTGGTCAACGACGAGCTTTCCCAGGGGATCTGCCGCCCGTCGGTCGATTGCGCCACGGCGACGCGGATGCGCTTGAACACCTCTTCGATCGGCAGATTGGGCTGCTTGGCGATGGTCAGCGCGGCGGCGGTATAGGGGCTGTCGATGCCGTTGCCGTCCTCGGCTTCGGCGCCGGGCGAAGTCGAATAGGAGATGAAGGAGCCGGGCGCGCCGGCCTTGGTGTCGACGATCGCAAGCCCATGACCGGCGCCGCTGAGCGCGGGGAACGGATTGTTGCGGCAGGCATCGAGCATGAAGATGCGCGCCCGCGTCGGCAGCGCGCCGAGCGTATTGAGCAGGTCGTTCAGCCGCACGCCCTGGAGCGGAATGTCGGCCTCGCGCTTGGGGTCGAGATCGACCGGCACCAGATAGTTCTCGCCGTCGATTTGCAGGCCATGGCCGGCATAGAACACCAGAGCTACGGTGTCGGCGCCGCTGGCGCTGACCTTGCCGGCAAAATCCGAGATCGTCGCACGCATCTCGCTCTGCGCCAGATTGGCTGCCGTGGTGACGGTGAAGCCGGCATTACCGAGCAGCGCCGTCATGCCCTTGGCGTCGTTGGCGGCGTTGGGCAGTTCCGGGACGGTGCGATAGGCGGATTGGCCGATCACCAGCGCGAGCCGTGCCTCGGCGGCAGCGACGTTCGCCGTCATCAACTGTGCGAGCGCAAAAAAACCGGATGCTAGAAGCAAATTGGAAAAGACTGGACGGCGCATGGGCGTCACCTCCATCGGCGCGACGATGTCACCTTTTCTACGTTTGCGCCATCATGCTGTCTGTGCGCTGGATCACGCAGCGGGCCGCGGCAAAATGGGGCAGGGGACCTGCCGGGAGGAGAGCATCGTTCGTTCGCTATCCATGTCAATTGCGCATTGATCCATGCGCCAATTAGATCAATCCGTGGCACCGCACGAAACCCTCGTCCTCACACATCGGGCGCAAGCCGATCCTCATCGATAATCCCGGATAACCTCGACGTTTTCACGATCGGCCCATGCTGCCGCCAGTCACCGCGCGCCGCCCTGCCGCGACTGGCGCTAGCCTTGCCTGCTTCGTCGCTTTGGCCATACAGTCTGCGCAACAGGCTGCGGCAACGACCGCAGCGAACAAGAATAATCGGGGAGAAGCCGCACCATGACCATCGTGCCCGTGAACCGTCGCGCGTTCATCAAGTCATCGGCGGCGGTCACCGCCGGCCTCGTGCTCTCTCCCGCGATCATCGGCCGCGCCGAAGCTGCCACGCTGAAACTGAAATGCTCGTCCTCGCTGCCGAACGATCCCAAATACGCCAACGGCCGCGTCTACTACGACAATCTGGTCAAGAGCCTGAAGGCGAACGGCCTCGGTGAGCAGATCGAGGTCGCCTTCTTTCCAGACAACCAGCTCGGCCAGGAGATCGACGTCATCAATTCGGTGAAGCTCGGCGTCATCGACCTCATGGTGTCGGGCTCGTCGATCTCGGCCAATCTCGTGCCGCTGGTCGGCACCTTCGACCTCGGCTTTCTCTTCTCGAGTTTTCCGCAGCAGACCAAGGCGTTCGACGCCGGCGCCGCCAAGCCGATCGAGGATGCGCTGCTCAAGGGTGGCAACATCCGCATCATCGCCTGGGCCTATAATTTCGGCTCGCGCAGCGTGCTGGCGAGGAAGCCGGTCAAGACGCCCGAAGATCTCGCGGGGCTGAAGATCAGGACGCTGCCCAATCCGGTCATCACCGAATGCCTGCGCCTGATGGGTGCCGCCGCAACGCCGCTGGCATTCGGCGAGATCTACACGGCATTGCAGGCCGGCGTGCTGGACGGGCTGGAGCATGATCCGCCGACCATCCTGGCCAGCAAATTCTTCGAAACGGCGAAGTTCTATGCACTGACGCAGCACAATTTCTCGCCGCTCGCGATCTATTTCAGCGACATGACCTACAACCGCATGGATCCGAAGCTGCGCGAGGGCTTCCTCGATGCCGCGAAGAAGGCCGCGGCCGACACGCGCACCCATGGGCTTGCGGTTGAGAAGGAGGCGTTAGCGGCGTTGACGGAGAAGGGCGTGACGGTCGCCGAATGCGACCGTGAAGCGTTCAGGAAACGCGTGGCGCCGCAGACCGAGAACTTCATCAAGGCGCGGCCGGAATCCAAGGCCGTTATCGATATCATCCGCGCGACGCAAGCCTGAGATGGCCAAATCTGAGCTGGCGATGACAGCCGCCGTGCCTCTCTCGGGCGGCCGCCACGGGAGCATCACCATGCTGCTTCGCCTCAGCGACGCGATCGCAGCCATTCTCTTGACCGCCGATCTCGTGGTGGTCTGCGCCTCCGTGCTGCTGCGCTTCTTCTTCAACGCGCCGGTCGAATGGTCCGACGACGTCGCGCGCGGACTGATGGTTGGCTCGGCCTTCTTCGGCGCGGCGAGCGCGCTCGCGCGCGGCGAGAATGTCGGCGTGTCGTTCTTCCGGGATCTGCTGTCACAGCGATTGCAGGCGCTTGTCGATGCCGCCAGCGCGCTCCTGGTCGTGCTGATCTCCGGCTATGTCGCCTACAACGCCATCAAGCTGGGTTCGCTGACGGCGGGACAGACCACCGGATCCGGCCTGCCACTGGAGCTGACCTTCTATCCGATGGGTGTCGGCGCGCTGTTCATGACGGTGTTCGCGATCGACCATCTCTGCACACGCCCGCTCCCTGATATCGTCAGGGGCCTCATTGCCATCCTGGTCATCACCGGCCTTTATCTTGCCTGGGATTATCTCTCGCCGTCATCGGCGCCGTCGGCGGGCATCTTGATGCTGATCGGCTTCTTCGCCACCCTGTTCGGCGGCTTGCCAATCGGCTTTGCGCTGGCACTCGCCGCGCTGATCTTCATCTGGGTCGAGGGCGCGCTGCCCGGCGTCATCTTCGCCCAGCAGATGGCGCGAGGCATCGACAATTTCGTGTTGCTCGCGATCCCCTTCTTCATCCTCGTCGGCTATCTCGTGGAAGCCAACGGCATGTCGGTGCGCCTGATCGAGCTGTTGCAGCGCGCGGTGGGGCGGATGCGCGGCGGATTGAACGTCGTGATGGTGGCCTCGATGGTGCTGTTCTCCGGCATCTCCGGCTCGAAGATGGCGGACGTCGCCGCGGTCGGCTCCGTCTTGATCCCGGCGGCGCGCCGCTCGAAGCAGAATCCGGGCGGCGCGGTGGCGCTGCTTGCAGCGTCCGCGGTGATGGCGGAGACCATTCCGCCCTGCATCAATTTGATCATCCTCGGCTTCGTCGCGAACCTGTCGATCGGCGGCCTGTTCGTCGCAGGCCTCCTGCCGTCGGCGCTGATGGCGCTGGTGCTGATCGCGGTGTCCATCATCTTCGGCAAGCGGCCGGACAAGATAGAGGAGGTCGAGCCGCAGATGCCGGTGTCGGGCCTGTGGAGCGGCGCGATCGCCTCGTTCGGCCTGGTCTTCATGATCTTCTTCGGTTTCAAGACCGGCTTTGCCACCGCGACGGAGATCTCGGCCTTTGCCGTCGCCTATGCGCTGGTCGTCGGCAGCGTGGTGTTCCGCGAGCTTGGCTTCAAGTCCGCCGCGCACAGCTTCGTGCAGGCGGCGACGCGCGCGGGTCTCGTGCTGTTCATCGTCGCCGCCGCGCAATCGCTGGCCTTCACGCTGACCTTGCAGCAGGTGCCGCATGCGGTCGGCGACTTCATGCTGGGACTGTCCAAGACCTCAGGCGTCTGGTTGTTCATCCTGTTGGCGATTGCCGTGCTGATCGTGATGGGCTCGGTGCTGGAAGGCGCGGCCGCCCTCATCATCTTCGGACCGCTGCTGCTGCCGGTCGCCGTGCAGCTCGGAATAGATCCCCTGCATTTCGGCGTCGTGCTTGTCATCGCGATGGGCATCGGCCTGTTCGCGCCGCCGCTCGGGCTCGGGCTCTACGGCGCCTGCCTGATCGGTAACGTGCCGATCGAGCAGACGGTGAAGCCGATCATGGCCTATCTCGGCCTCTTGTTCCTCTGCCTGCTCGTCATCGCCTTCGTGCCGTGGCTCTCGACGGCGCTGCCGCGCGCGTTCGGCTATTGAAGGAGTGTCGTCGTGAAAGTCCTGCTCGCCCACACGCCGGAGATGCGGCGGAACTACTACGGCGATCGCAGCCTGAATGGCCTGCGCGCGACCGCCGAAGTGATGCTGCACGATGGCGACGAGCCGCTCGACGCTGCCGGGCTCGTGCGTGCGGCCAAGGACGTTGACATCATCGTTGCCGATCGCATGACGGAGGGGCGCGGCGAGATCTTTGCGCAGCTGCCGCGCCTGTGTGCATTCGTCCGCTGCGCCGTCGACGTCCGCAACGTCAATGTCGACGCGGCATCAAGGGCGGGCGTGCTCGTGACCCGTGCCGGCCCGGGCTTCGTGCAGGCGGTGGCCGAGCTCGCGCTCGGCTTCATGGTCGATCTCTCCCGCGGCGTCTCGCGAACCACCGCCGACTACCAGGCCGGCCGCAAGGCGGAAGCACGGATGGGCCGCCAGCTCGCGGGCAGCCGGATCGGCATCATCGGCTATGGCAGCATCGGGCGTTATCTCGCCGAGGTGGCAAAAGTGCTGCGCATGGAGGTGCTGGTCGCCGATCCCTTCGCGACCGTCAGCGACGCTGCGATCCGGCAGGTCGGTCTTGATGAGCTGCTCGCCGTGTCGGACTACGTCGTCTGCCTCGCGATTGCCAACGAGCAGACCGAGAACCTGATTGGGGAAGCGGCACTGGCGCGCATGCAGAAGCATGCCGTGTTCATCAATCTCTCACGCGGCAATCTCGTCGACGAGGCGGCGCTGGCGCGGGCATTGATCGAGCATCGCATCGCCGGCGCGGCCATGGATGTCGGCCGCGCGCCCGACCAGATGCCGACACCCGAGCTGGCGAAACTGCCGAACGTGATCGCCACGCCGCATGTCGGTGGCCTGACCCCGCAGGCAATCGAATATCAGTCGCTGGAAACGGTGCGTCAGGTCGAAGCGATCGTGAAGGGAGAGATCCCGCAAGGCGCCGTCAACGCCGACCACTGGACGCGGCGGCCTTAAAGAAGATCCATCGGCTTGAACGTCGCTCCTTCGGCGTTCGAGATGATCTCGGCGGTGCGCGCAAATTGCGCTGCCGCTCAAGAGGCATGCACGAAAAGCGCTTGACCCGGGCATCTCTGGATGGTCGGAAGGATCGTCCAGGGATGAAACACAAACATGCGGTTTCCGTTCTTCTACGGCTGGGTCGTAGTCGCCGTGACCTTCGTCACCATGGCCATTGGCGTCAACGCGCGCACCGCCTTTTCATTGTTCTTTCCTCCCATCATCTCCGAGTTCGGCTGGGAGCGTGGCATCACTGCGGGGGCGTTCTCCTTCGGCTTCGTGGTGTCGGGCGTGGTCAGCCCGCTGATCGGCCGCCTCATGGACCGCGCCGGCCCGCGCGCCGTGATGGAGCTCGGCGTCGTGCTGATGGGCGGCGGCCTGCTGCTCGCGCCGCTCACCAGCGCGCCCTGGCACCTCTACGTCACCATCGGCGTCATGGTCGGCGCCGGCTCGGTCTGTCTCGGCTATTCCGGCCAGTCGCTGTTCCTGCCGAACTGGTTCATCCGCAAGCGCGGATTCGCCATCGGCATTGCGTTCGCCGGCGTCGGCATCGGCTCCGTGACGCTGCTGCCATGGGTGCAGCACATGATCGAACAGACCGGCTGGCGCACCGCCTGCACCGCGATGGGGCTGCTGGTCCTGATCGTTCTGGCGCCGATCAATCTGCTGCTGCGCAAGCGCCCCGAGGACATCGGCCTTGAGCCGGACGGCGATGCCACCCCGCTCGCGGGAGCGGCAAAGCCCGTCTCCAATGTCGTCGATCCGGTCTGGGCCGGCACCGAATGGACGCTGAAGCGTGCCGTTGCAACTGCACGATTCTGGTGGATCGCGCTCGGTTATTTCTGCGGCCTGTACATCTGGTACGCGGTGCAGGTGCACCAGACCAAATTCCTGCTCGATATCGGCTTCAGCCCTGGCGTCGCGGTGTGGGCGCTCGGCATCGTCAGCCTGCTCGGCATTCCCGGCCAGATCCTGCTCGGCCATGTCTCCGACCGGATCGGGAGGGAATGGGTGTGGGCGATCAGCTGCGCGGGTTTTGCCATCTGCTTCGCGGCGCTGATGGCGCTGAAGTTCCAGCCGTCATTGTGGCTGGTCTATCTCATGGTGTTCACGCAAGGCGCGCTCGGCTACGGCCTCACCTCGATCATGGGCGCCGTGGTGTTCGAGATCTTCCAGGGCCGGCACCAGGGCAGCATTTTTGGCACGATCATGCTGGCCGCGCTGGCGGGCGGTGCCGCCGGTCCCTGGGTGACCGGCTTTCTCTATGATCGCGCCGGCGATTACACGCTCGCCTTCGGCATTGCCGTGATCGTGAGCGCATTGTCGGCGCTGTCGATCTGGCGGGCCGCGCCGCGCAAGGTGCGGGTGGTGGCCGGCCGGCTGCACGCGCTGCAGAGCGAAGCTGCACAATAGGTTCCGCATGCACCGCATTGTCGCTCTCGCCCTGGCGGCACATTAAGCGCCGGGTCTCGGCGGGACGTGGAAACGCGACGATCCTGCGAAGCCACATCCTATTCCGACGCCAACCCGGTCCTCCGCCGCAGATCCGTGATCGCGCGCAGAAAGCTGTCGGCCGGCGTCGTCTCGGGGTCGATCAGCCGGTGCAGGCGGAAGCCGTCTTCCAGTGCGAGCACGACGGCGGCCATCCAGGGCGGGTTCAGACTGTCATTCCGCCCGTTGCTGTTCAACGTCGCCTCGACGATGTCGGCGACCAGCTTGCGCCGCGCGCGCAGGCGTTTTGCTAGGTCCGGCCGGCGCTTCTCGGCGCGCGCGACGAACAGGATCATCTCCATGTGCAGCAGCGGCGAGCGGCCGAGTGGATCCTGCTTGCTGCGGTCCATCGTCTTCAGCGCCGCGATGAAATCGTCGAGATTGTCGTGCTGCGCGAGGATGTCCATGTTGCGCCGGATCGACTGCTCGACATGGTCCTCGAGCATGGCGATGATCAGCTCGTCCTTGCTCTTGAAGTTGGAATAGAACGCGCCGCGGGTAAAACCCGCCGCGGCCGCGATCGCCTCGATGCTGGCGCCGCCAATGCCGTCTTGCTCGAACACGCGCGCGGCCGCCTCGAACAATCTGTCGCGCGTATCGTCCCTGGTGGGCCTGGTTCTCACCCTTGACATCCCGGCAGCTTAGGGCAGAATGCAACTCGATACAACAATGTATTGAGTTGATAATTCTAAGGGGATGGTTACGCCGGGCTGTGGGGCAGCCTTGCGTATGCGTGTCATGCGGCAACCGATCTGAGGTCACCATGAACGAGCAAGTGCAAGGCGCGAATCCAGGCCCGAACAGCGATCCGCTGTTCAACCCGCTGTCGCCGGACTTCATCCGCGATCCCTATCCGCATTATGATCGGCTGCGCACGATCGATCCGATCCATGTGACGCCGTTCGGCCAATTCGTCACCAGCCGACACGCCGATGTCAGTCTGGTGCTGCGCGACAAGCGCTTCGGCAAGGATTTCGTCGAGCGCACCAAGCGCCGCTATAGCGAAAAGATCATGGACGAGCCGGTGTTCCGCAGCATGAGCCACTGGATGCTGCAAGCCGATCCGCCCGACCACACCCGCCTGCGCGGCCTGGTCGTGAAGGCTTTCACCGCCCGCCGCGTCGAGGACATGCGCCCGCGCATCCAGGAGATCGTCGACCAGACCATCGATGCGGTGATCGACGGCGGCCACATGGACCTGATCGAGGATTTTGCCTTCCGCCTGCCCGTCACCATCATCTGCGACATGCTCGGCATCCCCGAGGAGCACCGCGAGGTCTTCTACAAGAGCTCGCGCGACGGCGGGCGGCTGCTCGACCCGGTGCCGCTGTCGCCGGAAGAGATCAAGCAGGGCAACGCCGGCAACCTGATGGCCCAGATGTACTTCCAGCAGCTGTTCGAGCTGCGCCGCCGCAGTCCCGGCGACGATCTCATCACCCAGCTCGTGCAGGCCGAGGAGGACGGCAACAAGCTCACCAACGAGGAATTGACCGCCAACATCATCCTCTTGTTCGGCGCCGGTCACGAGACCACCGTCAATCTGATCGGCAACGGCCTGCTGGCGCTCCACCGCAATCCGGACCAGCTCGCGCTCTTGAAGGCACGGCCCGAGCTGATGGTGGGCGCGATCGAGGAATTTTTGCGCTACGATTCCTCGGTGCAGATGACCGGGCGCGTCGCGCTGGAGGACATCGACGATCTCGGCGGGGTGAAGATCCCCAAGGGCGAGACCGTGCTTTGCCTGCTCGGCTCGGCCAACCGCGATCCGGCGGTCTATCCCGACCGGCCCGACCGGTTGGACGTCACCCGCCAAAACGTGAAGCCGCTGTCATTCGGCGGGGGCATCCATTTCTGCCTGGGGGCCCAATTGGCGCGCATCGAGGCCGAGATCGCCATCGCGACGCTGCTGCGGCGGCTGCCCGATTTGCGCATCGACGATGTCGAAACCCCGGAATGGCGGCCGACCTTCGTGCTGCGCGGCCTGAAGCGGTTGCCGGCAAGCTGGTAAAGGCGTCAGCGCTGGTTCTGCGAGCGCAGATCCTCATCCTGAGACGCCCGCGAAGCGGGCATCTCGAAGGATGGCCGCCGGCGGAGCGGGGCCTCTATGGTTCGGGACGGCGCTTTGCGCCTCCTCACCATGAGGGCCTCGCGCCGCCGTTAACCTCCGCGCGCAACGGTCGCTGTGACTTCGCCATACTTCCCCCTATATAAGGGGCTGTTCCGGCCCGCCTGAAGCCTTCCGAGGGCAAGGTCTGGTCCGGGCGCCGTTTTGGCCGAGGGGAGACCCGTGCAGACGACGCTGCTCGGATTGGCGATTGCCTTCATCATTGCGCTGCTGGCCGCGTTGATCGGGCCTTACTTCGTCGACTGGAACCAGTTTCGGCCCCAGTTCGAGGCGGAGGCGAGCCGAATCATCGGCGTGCCGGTGCGGGTGGCGGGCGAGCTCGACGCGCGGCTGTTGCCGGCGCCGACGCTGCGTCTGCGCGCGGTCACCTTCGGCGGCAACAACGATCTCGGCCGCCTGCGCGCCGACAAGCTCGACGTCGAGTTCAGTCTTGGCTCTCTCATGCGCGGCGAATGGCGCGCCACCGAGCTTTCGGTCGGCGGCATGGCGGCCGACCTCGGCCTGGACGCGCGCGGGCGGGTCGATTTGCCGTCTACCGCGAGCGGTGCCTTCAATCTCGCCTCGCTCGCTATCGAGCGGCTCAATCTCACCGGCCGCATCGCCCTGCACGATGCCGCCAGCCGCTCGACGCTGGAGCTGAGCGACATCGCCTTTTCCGGTGACGTGCGCTCGCTCGCCGGCTCGGTGCGCGGCGACGGCCGTTTCACCGCCAACGGCGTGCGCTATCCGTTTCGCATCTCCTCCGGCCCGAGCGCCGATGGCAACGCCACCCGCCTCCACCTCAACATCGACCCGGGCGAGCGCGCCGTCCTCGCCGATCTCGAAGGCGTGCTCGCCTTCGACAACCGCCTGCCGAAATTCGATGGCGCACTGACGCTGGCCGTGCCCGCGACAAAGAAGGCGGGCGAGGTAGGGCCGACGCCCTGGAAGCTCACGACGAAGCTGAAGGCCGATCCGGCCGGCGCAAAGTTCGACCAGATCGACGTCAACTTCGGTACTGACGACGCCGCGCTGAAGCTCGGCGGCGTCGGCGACCTCAAGTTCGGCGCCTCGCCGCTGCTGCGCGCGGTGCTCTCGGCGCGGCAGGTCGATGCCGACAAGCTGGCGGCCAAGGATGCTGCCAAGGATGCTGCCAAGGACGATGCCGATCCGCAGCGCGTCCTGCCGGCGCTGCGCGCAGGGCTGGCCGCGATCCCGCAGGCGCCGATCCCGGCGCAGATCGAGTTCAACTCCGACCAGATCATGCTCGGTGGCCGTCCGCTCCAGAACATCACCGCCGAGCTGCAGACCGACGGACGATCCTGGACCTTCCAGCGGCTCGAGCTGCGCGCTCCGGGCATGACGCAGCTCTCGCTCAATGGCGCCACTCCCGGCGCCGACAGCTTCAGCGGCCGCCTCAGCGTCGAATCGTCCGATCCCGATACGCTGCTGGCTTGGCTGCAGGGCCGCAGCGAGATCAACCGGCGCAGCACGCGGCCGCTGCGCCTTGCTGGCGACGTGACGATTGCCGCCAACCATCTCGCCATCGACAGGCTGAAGGCCGAGATCGAGGGCGGTGCGGTGGAGGGCCGCATCGCCTTCGTCCAGACCGGCGCCAGCAAGGGCTCCCGGATCGATGCCGAGCTCAAGGCCGATCGTCTCGACCTCGATGCCGCGGCGAGTTTTGTGCGCGCGCTTGCCGGGCCGCAGGGCGAATGGCCGGAGGAGGCAAAGCTCTCGCTCGATATCGGCCGCGCCATCTCCGCAGGACAGGAGCTGCGGCCGTTTGCGGCAAAGCTCGGCTATGGCCCGGCGGCGCTATCGCTGGAGCAATTGCGGTTCGGACAAGCCAGCGGCGTGACCACCGAGGCGAGCGGCAGCTTCGATCGCACCCAGCTCACCGGCAGGCTCGCGCTGAAATCCTCCGGCAATTCGCTGCACGAGCTCACGGCGCTGATCGAGCCGTTTGCGCCCGCGGTGCGCGGGCGCTTCGATGCCATGCCGGCATTGCCCGGCGCGACGCGCCTGAAGCTCGACCTCAGCCTCGACAAGAATGCCGAGCATGCCGATCGCAGCGACGCCCGCGCCGTGTTCGATCTCGACGCGCCGCAGCTCAAGGCGACCGCGACGCTGGCCGCGCAGACGCCGGTGGCCGCCGTCAGCGGCTTCGACATCGACCGCCTGCGCAACAGTGACTTCACACTCGATACGAAACTATCGGCGCCGCAGGCCGGGGCGCTGCTGGCGCTGCTCGGCCTCGATCGCGTGGTGGCCGCAGGCGAGGGCGCTTCGCAGTTCGAGGGCAAGGTGACCGGCGCCTGGGGCCGGCCGCTGCAAGTGAACGCCAAGCTCTCGGGCGGGCTGGATGCGGATGCGCAAGGCAATTTTGACTGGCCGGCTTCCAAGGGCAGCGCGAGCCTGCGCGTGCGCAATGCCAATCTGGCGCCACTGTTCGGGACCAGCGCGGCCGACAAGCCGGCGCAGAAAGTCAGCCTGTCCTCGCGCGTCAGCCTGTCCGGCAATCGCCTGACCTTCGATGATCTCGACAGCACCGCGGCCGGCTCGCATCTGCGCGGCCATCTAACGGTGACGCTGGACCAGGACAAGAGTGTCGATGGCGAGGTGGGCCTCGATACGCTCGATCTTGCGCCGGCGCTCGCGATGGCGATCGGCGCCGCCGGCCACGAGTCCGGCGAACCGTTGAGTGCGGGGCTCATCGGTGGGTGGCGCGGCCGCATCGCCTTCCAGGCATTGCGCGGCACATTGCCCGGTGGCATCGAGCTGCGCCCCTTCGCCGGCACGATCCGCGGCGATGGCCAGTCGCTCGCGCTCGATGCGCTCAAGGGCGGCATCGGCGGCGGCGAGATGTCGGCAAGTCTCGATGCGCGCAATAGCGCAAATGGCTTGGCCCTGAACGCGCGTATCGAACTCGGCAATGTCGATGCGGCGGCGCTGCGCTACCGCAATCTCGCGCTGCCCAAGGGACGCGCCTCGGTGCAGATGGCGCTGACCAGCCAGGGCCGTAGCGTCGCGGCCCTCACCGGCGCGCTCGCCGGCAACGGTACGGTGACGCTCGATTCCGCCGAGATTGCCGGCCTCAATCCGCGCGCCTTCGAGATCGCCATCCGTGCCAGCGACGGCGGCCAGGTCAGTGACGACAACCGGCTGCGGCAACTGGTCGAGCCCGCGCTGTCGGCAGGCCCGATCGCGGTCGCCTCGGCGCAGATCCCGTTCACGATCCGCGATGGGCGCCTGCGCGTCGGCGCGACACCGCTGGAAGCGAAAAACGCCCGCGCCATCGTCTCCGGCGGCTACGACATTCCCGCCGACCAGGCCGACATCCGCGCCAGCCTGACGCCGATCATGACCGGACTGTCCGGCGCCCCGCCGGAGATCCAGCTGTTCGCGGCAGGCCCTCCGGACAAGCTCAATCGCACCGTCGATCTCGCGCCGCTGTCTTCCTGGCTCGCCGTGCGCACCATCGACCGCGAGACGCGCCGGCTCGATGCGATCGAGCGCGGCGAGCCGCCGCCCGCCACCGCCGCGCTGCCGACACTGGTCTCTCCCGATGGCGCGCCGGAGCAGGCACCGGCGAATGTGCCCCTGCCGGGCCAGGATCCGCGGCGCGCACCGGCCAAGGCGAAAGTTGCGCCGACGCCGAAAGCTCCGCACGCGGCCCCCGCCGCGCCGAGCCCACCGCTGGCAAGCCAGCAACTTGCCCCTTTGCCGCCGCCGATCGACGTGAAACCCGCTCCGGGCCCGCCGCCCGCCAAGCCCAAGCCGAAGCCGCCGCTGGTGCTGACGCCACAGAATCCGTGAGGCGGTGCTCGCGGCCGGGCTCGGTCTTCACCTCTCCCCAGCGGGGAGAGGTCGGATTGCGCTCGGCGATGCAGAGCATCGTCCGGAGCAATCCGGGTGAGGGGCGGCGGCATCCGCTGAAACCGTAACCCTCACCCGGATCGCATCTTTCGATGCGATCCGACCTCTCCCTACGGGAGAGGTGAAGCAGCACCTTGCCCGCGCCTTCCATTCCCACGCATTTGAATGAATTTTGATCGGCAAAACTGATTCGCCGGTTTTACTGAATTCTCGCGTTTGATCTCTAGCGTCGGTTCCTGAGGAATCCGGTGTCCTGCCACGAGCGGCGGGACGGCTTGCCAAGCTGCTCGTCAAGAGCTGCTCGGCGAGAACGGCTCGCCAAGAACTGGGGGTTATCGAGATGAACGGCGCGAAAACGCTTCTGCAGGATCTGGACGACGCGATCGCACGCGGCACCGACGAAAGCCGTGTGAAGGCGTTGTGGCATGCGACCGACATCCTAATCACCGGCCGCTACAGCGACGACGAGATCAGCATGTTCGGCGAGGTCATCGGGCGGCTTGCCGACGAGATCGAGGTCGCGGCGCGGGTGCAGCTCTCGGAGGTGATGTCGGCGTGCGACCATGCCCCCTTCAATGTCATCGAAAAGCTCGCGCTCGACGACGAGATCGAGGTCGCAGGTCCCGTGCTGCGCGAGTCCAATCGTATCGACGAGAAGATGCTGGTCGAGAGCGCCATGACCAAGAGCCAGTCGCATCTGCTGGCGATCGCCCAGCGCAAGTCGATCGGCGAGGCTGTGACCGACGTGCTGGTCAAGCGCGGCAACCAGGAGGTGGTGACGTCCGTTGCGAAGAACGAGGGCGCACGCTTCTCCGGCTCAGGCCTGCTGCACATGGTGCGCCGCGCCGAGGGAGATTCGATCCTTGCCGAACAGCTTGGCCTGCGCAAGGACGTGCCGCGTCACATCTTCCAGCAGCTGATCTCCAAGGCCGCGGAAGACGTCCGCCGCCGGCTCGAGACTGAACGACCCGAAATGATGACGCAGATCCAGAGCTCGGTGACCGAGGTCACCGGCGATCTTCAGTCCAAGTTCGGCCCGTCCTCGCGCAGCTATTTCGTCGCCAAGCGCGTGGTAACGACGCAGTACCGCCAGGGCAATCTCAACCAGGACTCGATCTCGAACTATGCGCGCCAGCACCGCTTCGACGAAGTGCAGATCGGCTTGTCGCTGCTGTCGGCGCTGCCGGTCGACGTGATCGAGCGTGCGCTGATGGACCGTAATCGCGAGATGATCCTGGTGCTGTGCAAGGCACTCGACTTCTCCTGGGACACGACCATGTCGCTGCTGTTCCTCGGCGCCAAGGATCATCTGATCACGGCCCGCGAGCTGCAGGACAATGAGCGCGAGTACGGCCGGCTCAAGATCGAGACCTCGCGCAGCATCTTGAAGTTCTACCAGTCGCGCAAGAACAGCGCGGGTGCCGATGCGGGCCGCCAGCCCGAGCTCCAGGTACACTGAGAAGTACATTGAGGACAGGGGAGTATCTGCAATGTTGCCTCAATTCGGCACCGCCGTTCGCAAGAAGATCAACAAGGCACCGGCCGCCGATCTCGGCGGCGGTGCGCCGGACAAGGCGTCGGTCGACGCCGCCTGGCTCGTGCTGGAAGCCGCCAACGACCTCGGCGACCACGCCGCGATCGAAGCCTGCCGCCGCGTCATCGACGCCGAGCTGAACGGCACGCTGGCCGGCAGCTCGGACATCGATCTGGTGCTGGGGTATTTCCGGTAAGCGCACAAACGGCTTGGGAGCGAGGAACGGACGCGTTGGCCGTCAGTTTGCGTGCATGCCACGCTATTACTTCGACACGCGGGACAATGAGACCTTCATCGCCGACGAGATCGGCGTCGATATCGCCTCCTTGGAGGAGGTGAGGACTATGGTCTCCACGGCGATGGCCGAGTTCGCCAGGGACGTGCTGCCCGGTTCGGCGTTCCGGACGCTGGCAATCGAAGTTCGCGATGATTTCGGCCCGGTTTTGCTGGTTTCGTTGCGCTTCGAGATCGAGCGGGTATCAGACCAGAAATTAACTTAGGCGCTGAGCGGAACCTTCCCCTTAACCTATGATTGTCCCTGATCACCGGCCGCGACTCTTGGGCGCTGGTGGCTGAGAGTTTTGTGCTCCCGCCTATCGGCCGGAGCGGCGAGTTCCTTTCCGGCTCAAACTTCCTCAAGCGCGGAGAGGTGTGCGATGCCCGCAACGTTAACGGCTGCACTCGTTCAAAAACTCAGTAAAGTCAATCGGCTCGACCAGGACGATGTCCTGGCACTTCAAGAACTTTCTATCCATAGCAAGCGCGTCCCGGCCCAGCAGCGCTTCGTGCGTGACGGTGACCGCCCCTCGGAATCCTGCCTGATCGTTGATGGTTTTGCATTCCGCTCCAAGCTTACGCCGGACGGACAGAGGCAAATTCTCTCGCTCCATATGCCAGGAGAGATCCCGGACCTCCAGAGCCTGCACTTGCACGTCATGGATCATGACCTGACGACGCTCACGGAATGTACCCTCGGTTTCATCAAGCACGACGCCTTGCGTGAGCTAAATCAAAGGCGACCGAACGTAGCGGCTGCGCTCTGGCGCGAAACGTTGATCGATTCCGCAATCTTCAGGGAATGGATCGTCAATGTCGGACGCAGGCCGGCGCGTGTTCGAATGGCGCACCTGTTGGCTGAGCTTTACGAGCGGCTTGAACTGATCGGGCGCACGACAAAGGGGTCCTTCGAGCTCCCGATTACGCAAATCGAACTGGCGGACTGCCTTGGATTATCGGTCGTCCACGTCAACCGGATCCTGCAGCAGCTTCGTCACGATGGTCTCGTCGCAACCGAGCGCAGAACCTTCCACTTGCTCGACAAGGCCAAGGTGGAGGAGGTCGGGCAGTTCGAAAAGATCTACCTGCATCAGCGGCCATCGGTCTGATTTCGCTTTCTCGTGCGTCCGCCCAGCTCAGCGGCAATTCGAGCGCCTTGAGTCCGTGTCGAGCCGAAGCTTTGACTTGACCGCGTGAAGGGCGGCGGCCAGTTCGTCGATATGATAGGGCTTTGCCAGGATCTGAACGTCCTCGGCCTCCGCTTCATGGACGGCCGCTTCGGCGTATCCACTGGTCAGCAAGACGGGTACGTCACTGCGTCTTTTCTTGATCTCTCGCGCGAGCTCGACCCCGTTCATACCGCCCGGCATCATGATGTCGGAAAAGATCAGATCGATGGAGCGCCCGTCGGCCAGGGCACCAAGCGCCGCCGCGGCGCTGGAGGCGTGCGTGACCTCATAGCCGAGTTGGCCGAGCATCTCGCTGACCAAGGCAGCCACCTCGTCATCGTCTTCGACCAGCAGGATTCGACCGTGGTTCTTCTTCTTCGGCCGCACCCTGGTGAGGTCGATGAGGTGTCGCTCTCTGGAAGGAACGTCGAACGACCGCGGCAGGTACAGCTCGATGCTGGTGCCGCGGCCGACCTCCGATTGGATGCGCACCGTGCCGCGCGACTGCGTCGCAAATCCATGGACCTGCGCCAGCCCAAGGCCGGAGCCTTTTCCGACGTCCTTGGTCGTGAAGAACGGCTCGAAGACGCGGGACAAGACGCCCGGAGCCATCCCAACACCGGTGTCGATAACGGAGAGACGCACATAATCGCCGGAGATCTCTTGGTCCTTCAGGTCGGGTAGATTCTCCCCGCGCACGACGATCGTGCCGCCATTGGGCATGGCGTCGCGTGCGTTGACGGCCAGATTGAGAATGACCAGCTCGAGCTCACCGGGATCGACCTCTACCGGCCACAGCTGCTCCGGAAAATCGAACTCGACATGAACATCGCCCCTCAGGCTGCGATCGAGCAGTTCGCGCATGCCGCCGATCTGCGCGGCGACGTCGACGGGCTCCGGCCGAAGCTTCTGCCGGCGGGAAAACGCCAGAAGCTGCTTGGTCAGGCTGGCGCCGCGCTGCGCCGCCTGGATCATCCCGTCCATCAGACGCCGGCGCCGGTTTGGATCTGTCTGGCGGTCGAGCATGTCGAGCCCGCCGGAAATCACCATCAGCAGATTGTTGAAATCGTGAGCCACGCCGCCGGTGAGCTGGCCGATGGCTTCGATTTTCTGAGCCTGGCGTAACGTTTCCTCCACGCGAGCGCGCTCGTTCATTTCGAGGCGAAGCTGCTCGTTGGCCTCCTTCAGCTCTCGCGTCCGCTCGATCACCAGCTTCTCGAGCTCCTGCGCCGTCTGCTCGCGGGCCTCAAGCAGAGCCCGGATCTCATATTGACGCCGCCGTGCCCGCATCGCGGATTGCACCGCGCTGGTCAGCGTAATCGGCTGCACCGGCCGCTCGAGCAGCGAAACGTTACGCAGAAGCTCGACGATGCTGCGGCGCCAGGCGACGACTGCCGGCTGCTCTCGATGGCTGGTGAGAACGACAAATGGGAGGTCGGACCATGGCGGTTGGTTCGCGATCCATTGTGCCAGCGGCGCCGTATCTTTCCCGAACAATCCCTCCTCGGCCAGAAACACGGTGCCCACGCCAGCGGTCATCTCGTTGACGAGTTCGAGCAGGCTTCGGCAGTTGACCGCGTCCAGATTCCCGCCGCGGAAAAGCTCGGCCGATGCCGGTCCGTCCCGGCCGATCGGCGCGTATACGAGAACACGGTTGTCCCGGCGGGCGCTCATTCGGCCAGCCCTTCCGGGAGTTCCGAGCCGGTATAATGCGGATTGCCGGAAAAGATGCCGCTGAATTCGTTGAGAGGTGGGCCCAGTTTGATCCCGGTGCTGCCGAGCCGAAACTCGCGGATACTGTGCTCGTGATTGCCGCTGCGCTTCTTGACGACAGACAAGGCGCGCCGCACTCGTCCGCCGAACTCGAAATAGCGCAGCATCAAGACCGAATCGCTCAGATAGCTGATGTCGAGCGGCGTATCCATCGGGCCGACCAGTCCATGCTGAGCGAGGATAAGGATGGTCAGCACGCCCTGCTGTGCCAGGTAGCTCAGGAGTTCATGCATCTGCAGGATGAGAAACCGCTCATCCGGCATCGCATTCAAGTAACCGTTCAGACTGTCGATGATCACCACGCGCGCGTTGTCGACCTCGACGCTCCGGCGCAGGTTCGCCGTGAACTCGCCGGGAGACAATTCGGCGGGATCGATCTGCTGAAACCGAATTCGCCCCGAGTCAATGTGAGCCTGGAGAGGCAAGCCGAGCGTGCGGGCTCGCGCCTCCACGGTACCGCGGCCTTCATCGAAGGCGAAGAACACGGCGTGCTCGCCACGTTCCGCCGCCGCTATCGCATAGGTCAGCGCTAGCGATGATTTGCCGACGCCGGCAGCGCCAATGAGAAGTGCGTTGGTGCCGCGCTCGAGGCCGCCTCCCAGCAATTGGTCGAGCTCGGCGCTGCCGCTGGGCGTGAAATCGCCGGAAAAGGGCTTGTGATGTTCGGCCGCGACCAGCCTGGGGAATATCCGCAAGCCGCCTTCCGAGATCGTGAAATCGTGGTAGCCGCCGCGAAACCTTATGCCGCGCATCTTGATCACGCGAAGCCGTCGCCGCTCAGCCCCGTACTCGATTGCCAGCTGTTCGAGCATGACGACGCCGTGTGCGATGGAATGAAGCTGCAGGTCGTCTTGGGACGATGAGAGATCGTCGAGCAGGACCACCGTGCAATTGCGATTGGTGAAATAATGCTTCAGAGCCAGAACCTGGCGTCTGTATCGCAGCGGGTTTTGAGCCAGCAGGCGCAGTTCGGACAGGCTGTCGAGCACCACGCGCGTGGGGTCAACGCGTTCGACCTCCTTGAAAATCAAATTGGTGGTTTCGCTCAGCTCCATCTCTGCGGGATGGAACACCGTGAGCTCGCGTTCGGGATCGAGCGTTGTCTCCGGCGGGACTAGTTCAAAGATATCCACGCCTTGCAAAGACCAGCCGTGCCGATGCGCGACAAGCTCCAGCTCCCGTCTCGTTTCAGATAGCGAGATATAGAGCACGCGTTCGCCATCGCGCACGCCCCTGAGAAGGAATTGGAGCGCGATGGTGGTTTTGCCGGTGCCGGGCCGTCCCTCATAAAGATACATCCGATTGGCGTCCAAGCCGCCGCCCAGAATGTCATCCAGGCCGTCGCTGCCCGTCGAAACTCTCGGCAAATCCTTAAGATGACTGTCGGACACAGACCTGGACGTACCGGTCATTGAACCCCCGTTGCACTTGTTTACCGGACGGCCGCTGCTTGCCCCGCCCCGAGGCGAGCAGCCGCATTGCACTGTAAGGTCGGTAAGGAACTCTCGGGCCGCCGCCGGGTTCCACCGGCCAGGCCCGGATCAGTCTCTCACCGCCGTTTGCGGTAGATCGCGACGTCCTCGCCGTGACGGTTCGTGCGCCGCTCAAGCAGATAGTGCGACTTCTCCAGCACGCGGCGCGATGCGCCATTCGCGACATAGACGATGCCGATGAGGGATGGCAGCGCGAGCTGCGACAGCCCAATGTCCGTGAGCGCGCTCGCGATCTCGCTCGCAAGTCCCTGGCCCCAGAGATCGCGCTTGAACGCGTAGGCAATCTCGATCTCCGTGACGTCGTCGACGAGGATGTGCCGGATTCCCGCCCGCCCGGCGAATGCGCCGTCTTTCGATCGCAGCGTCCACAGCCCGAAGCCATGCTCGTCCCAATGCGCCATGTTGGTGGCGAGATATTTCGTCGTCGTTTCGGCCGAGCGTACGCCGCCGATATAGCGCGAGACATCGGGATCGAGATGGAGTGCGACGAGGTCGGCGAGATGGTCTTCGTGCAACCTCTCGGCGGTCAGTCTGTCGGTGCTGAAGTGATCCATGAAGCCGATGGCGATTTTCGGACTGGCCGCGATCTTGATGGCGTTGAAGGTCGACGATGCCATCATGCCGGTGTTTTGCCCGACGGGTCAACTGATTTTCCGAAT
Organism: Bradyrhizobium sp. 160; assembly: GCF_023073735.1. Classification (NCBI taxonomy): domain Bacteria; kingdom Pseudomonadati; phylum Pseudomonadota; class Alphaproteobacteria; order Hyphomicrobiales; family Nitrobacteraceae; genus Bradyrhizobium; species Bradyrhizobium sp. 160. Next base: position 146,611 of record NZ_JADPKD010000057.1, on the reverse strand, counting down.
TTCGCCCGGTTACCCCAGCTATGGTCGGATGACTTTCGCACACGCGTAAGCCATTGATTTCATGACCCCCGTCCACTGTGCATGGGGTTGTTTTCGCAGCTTTTGTTGGGAGGGGCTTTAGCCCGCCCCTAGCGCGACCGCGACATTGTAGGTGACGAGGCTCGCCGCATAGGCCAGCAGCAGCATGTAGGTGAAGGTCACGGCCATCCAGGCCCAGCTTCCGGTCTCGCGCCGGATCACCGCCAGCGTGGAGGCGCATTGCGGGGCGAAGATGTACCAGGCCAGCATCGACAGCGCGGTCGCGAGCGACCATTTCGTCGCCAGCACCTGACCGATCTGCTCGGCCGCCTCCTTGCCGCCCTCGATCGCATAGACGGTGCCGAGGGCTGCGACCGCGACCTCGCGCGCCGCCATGCCGGGGATCAGGGCGACGGCGATCTGCCAGTTGAAGCCGACCGGCGCGAGCAGCGGCTCGAGCGCCCTGCCGATCATCGCAGCCAGGCTGAAATCGATCGCCGGCTCCGTGGCGCCCGCAGGCGGCTGCGGGAACGAAGCCAGGAACCAGATCAGCACCATCATCGAGAAGATCGTGGTGCCGGCGCGCTGCAAGAACATCTTCGCGCGGGTGTAGATGCCGATTGCGATCGATTTCAGCCGCGGCGCTTTGTAGTCCGGCAGCTCCAGCATGAACGGCGCCGGGGCATAGTCGCGCAGCATGAAGAACTTGATCACGAACGAGACCAGCAGCGCGCTGGCGATGCCGGTGGCATAGAGGCCGAACATCACGAGGCCTTGCAAGTTGATGAAGCCCCAGAGGTCCCTGGCCGGAATGAAGGCGGAGATGATCAGCGTGTAGACCGGAATGCGCGCCGAGCAGGTCATCAGCGGCGCGATCAGGATCGTGGTCAGCCGGTCGCGCTTGTTGTCGATGACGCGCGTTGCCATGATGCCGGGAATGGCGCAGGCAAAGCTCGACAACAGCGGAATGAAGGCGCGGCCGTGCAGGCCGGCGCCGCCCATGATGCGGTCCATCAGGAACGCGGCGCGCGCCATGTAGCCGAAATCTTCCAGGAGCAGGATGAACAGGAAGATGAGGATGATCTGCGGCAGGAACACGATGACGCTGCCGACGCCTGAGATCACGCCGTTCTGCAGGAAGCTCTGCAGCAGGCCGGCGGGCAGGGTGGCCTGAACGACCTCGCCGAGCGCATCGAAGCCGGACTTGAGCAGCTCCATTGCCGGTTGTGCCCAGGCGAACACCGCCTGGAACATGATAAACAGGATCAGCGTCAGCACGATCAGGCCGCCGACGGGATGCAGCACGATCGCGTCGATCCGGGCGGTCCAGGTGTCGGGTCGAGCAGGCAGGCTGACGCAATCGGCGATTATGCGGTCGGCCTCGCGCTGGGTGGCGCGCAGCTCGGAGACGCTGAGCGCGCGCCAGTTGTTCTCGCGCAGCTCGGCAGCGAGCTTGGCCGAGATCTCGTCGGTCAGCTGCAACAGATCGGCCGTGCCGCCCTTGCGCACCGCGATCGAGGTGACCACGGGCACGTCGAGCTCCTTGGCGAGCCGTTCCACGTCGACATTGATGCCGCGGCGCGTGGCGATGTCGAACATGTTGAGCACGAGGATCATCGGCCGTCCCGTGCGCTTGAGCTCGAGCAGCAGGCGGATGGTCAGGCGCAGATTGGTCGCGTCGGCCACGCACAGCACGAGATCGGGCATCGTCTCGCCGGAGGCCTTGCCGAGCACGAAGTCGCGGGTGATCTCCTCGTCCGGGCTGCGGCCGCGCAGCGAATAGGTGCCGGGCAGGTCGACCACGGAGACCTGGCGGCCCAGCGGCGTGACGAAAAAGCCTTCCTTGCGCTCGACCGTGACGCCCGGGTAGTTCGCCACCTTTTGCCGGCTGCCGGTCAGGGCATTGAACAGCGAGGTCTTGCCGCTGTTTGGTGTGCCGACCAGGGCGAGATGCAGCAGGGGTAATTCCATGGGAGCAAATATCCGGCCGCTATCTAAGCGACGATGATGGCCATGGCCTCGCGACGACGGACCGCGATGGTGATGTTGTCGACCCGCACGGCGATCGGGTCGCGTCCGACCAGCCCCTCATGCAGGACCTCGACCCGGGCGCCCTCGACGAAGCCGAGTTCGATCAGCCGGCTCTCGAGCTCGATGTCCGACAGCGCCGAGCCCGCCTCGCGGGCAGACAGATGCTGGATGACGCCGGTATAGCCGCGCTGCGCCAGGCCCAGCGGCATCTGCGAACGCGTATCGTTGGTGTCGGTCATGCCCTGTATTTTCAACCCAGGGCATTGAGGTCAAGCGCGCTTGCTCGCCGAAGCTGCACCTTAGAGTGATTTTAAAGTGCAGAGCAGGTCGCCTCAGGGGAAAGTCCCGGCGGCTACTGGGCGGAGACCTTTTCCGGCTGGACGGCCATGGCGCGGCTCTTGAAGTAGTCCAGGACGAACAGCCGGATCGCCGACGACAGATTACCCTGCTGGCGGTTACTGTCGATCTCGCCGACCAACTCGGACAGCGTCATGTTGCGCAGACCCGAGATCTCCTTCATGCCGTTCCAGAACGCCTCTTCCAGGCTGACGCTGGTCTTGTGGCCGGCGACGACGATCGACCGTTTCACGACGGGCGACTTCATGGCTGCTCCTCGCGATCGATCTGGTGCTGATCCAGATGCTCCTTCGCCCGGTCCGCCCGCTTCTCCTCCGCCGACCGCTCCGCTTTCGTGCGACCGAACTTCGCCCGGTTGACGTCCGCCTGCTTCGCCGAGGCTTCCCGCTCGGCGCGCTTCCTGAAACGATTCAGGTTGATGACGTTCCCCATGCCGCGTCTCCATCACCCGATCCTCTTCAGGCAGGTTGAAACGTTCAGAAACCGGGCGCTGCATTGCGCCCCAAAAGACTTGATTGCCATTCGCTCGTCCTCGTCAATCGGCCACTCGGCCATCAAACGATGAATTTCGCCCTGTCGAGGGCAGAAGGGCTGCGCAGCACGCCGCCAAGCAGCGCCATTGACGGTAATCAAATCCCGTCCCCAAAGCCGCATATTTCTGCGGGTCTGGCGTCCGTATCACTACGGATGGCTATCGGAATTCGGAATTATCCCGGGCTGGTCATCTTCTCGGGGCGGACCAGGCGGTCGAATTCATCGGCCGAAACGAAGCCGAGCCGCAGCGCCTCTTCCTTCAGCGTGGTGCCGTTGGCATGCGCGGTCTTGGCCACCTTGGCCGCATTGTCGTAGCCGATTTTCGGCGCGAGCGCCGTCACCAGCATCAGCGAGCGCTGCATCAGCTCCCTGATGCGCGTCTCGTCGGCGCGGATGCCGCTGACGCAATGTTCGGTAAAGGAGCGCGCGGCGTCCGCCAGCAAGCGGATCGAGTGCAGCATGTTGTAGGCCAACACGGGCTTGTAGACGTTGAGCTCGAAATGGCCCTGGCTGCCGGCGATCGTGATCGCGGTGTGATTGCCGAACACCTGGCAGCACACCATGGTCATCGCCTCGCACTGCGTCGGATTGACCTTGCCCGGCATGATCGAGGAGCCCGGCTCGTTCTCCGGCAGGATCAGCTCACCGAGGCCCGAGCGCGGGCCGGATCCGAGCAGGCGGATGTCGTTGGCGATCTTGAACAGGCCCGTCGCCACCGAATTGATGGCGCCGTGCGCCAGCACATAGGCATCGTTCGAGGCCAGCGCCTCGAATTTGTTGGCGGCGCTGGTGAAGGGCAGCTTCGTGATCCCGGCAACGTGCTTTGCGAACAGCTTTGCAAAGCGCGGCTTGGAGTTGAGGCCGGTGCCGACGGCGGTGCCGCCCTGCGCCAGCGGATAGAGCTCCTTCACCGCGGCCTTGAGCCGGGCGATGCCGCTCTCGACCTGCGCGGCATAGCCCGAAAACTCCTGGCCGAGCGTCAGCGGCGTCGCATCCTGGGTGTGGGTTCGGCCGATCTTCACGATCTTGGAAAACTCCTTCTCCTTCTTGCGCAGCGCGCGGAGCAACTCATTGAGCGCAGGGACGAGATCGGCATTGATGCGGCTTGCGGCGGCAATGTGCATCGCCGTGGGAAAAGAATCGTTCGACGACTGGCTCATGTTGACGTGGTCGTTGGGATGCACCGGCTTCTTGGCACCGAGCTCGCCGCCGAGCAGCTCGTTGGCACGGTTGGCGATGACCTCGTTGAGGTTCATATTGGTCTGCGTGCCCGAGCCGGTCTGCCACACCACCAGCGGGAAATGATCGTCCAGCTTGCCCTCGATCACCTCGCGCGCAGCGCGGATGATGGCGTTGGCGCGGCGCTGGTCGAGCAGACCGAGTTCGCGGTTGGACTGTGCCGCGGCGAGCTTGACGATGCCGAGCGCATGCACCAGCGAGATCGGCATGCGATCCGTGCCGATGCGAAAATTCTGGCGCGAGCGTTCGGTCTGCGCCCCCCAATAGCGGTCGGCGGCGACCTCGATGGGGCCAAAACTATCGGTCTCGGTGCGGGTGGCGGGGCGGTCGGTCTTCGAGCGAGCAGTCTCTGAGCGGGCAGTCTCTGAGCGGGCAGTCTTGTCCATGAGCACATCCATTTCGCCGTGCGGAATGCCGCGCGGCCCCTTGATATGCTCTTCTATATAGGGCGTCGGATATATAGGAAGTCCGGCCGCGCGCGACGGGGGCGGCAGCCTAGATCATTTCTTGCGGAAACGATCGAGCCGTACGACTTCGGCGCCGCCCTGGTTCGGGGCCGCCGGCGCTTCCGTGCTTTCCCCCGGCTCAGCGGCGGGCGCGGGTACCGCGACGGCCGACGGTGCGGGTGCTGCCGGCAAACTCTCGGGCACCACCTCGGCGATGTCGGAGGTGTCGAACTGGAGGCCGAATTTCACGGACGGATCGAGGAAGCTCTTGATGGCGCTGAACGGCACCACCAGTCGCTCCGGAATGCCGCCGAAGGAGAGGCCAACCTCGAAACGGTCCTCAAGCACGGTCAGGTCCCAGAACTGGTGCTGGAGGATGATCGTCATCTCTTCCGGATATTGCGCGAGCAACCGCGGCGACAGCTTCACGCCCTCGGCCTTCGACACGAAGGTGATGAAGAAATGGTGCTCGCCCGGCAATCCATGGGTCGCCGCATCGGTCAGCACCTTGCGCAGCACGCCGCGCAGCGCGTCGCGGGCCAGCACATCGTATCGGATATGATCGGTCGCCATGGTGGTCCTGTTGCATCCCCGAAGCCGGGCCCTGCCGGCCCGACTCGCCAGGCCGCAATAGTACCGCGCCTGACGGGCCAGCAGGAGTCCCCGCCGGGGAAGAAATCAAAGAGTAAAGTGGAGGCTTCTGTTGCCAGGTGCCTCCGAACCCCGCCTAGCGGAGCTTAACCCGCTAGGACTTTAGAGTGGTCTTTCAAACTGCGTTACGCAGCCTGAGCAACCGGAGCAAAGTTGTCGTTGGCAACTATTGCAGTAGCCCGATAACGGCGGAACAATACCGGGAAAAAGTACGCCCTTTACGCCCTCGTCGATCCTATTTCGCCCCCGCCAAAGCCCGCTTCTTGGGCCAGCCCATCGGTGGGCTTTGGTGGAGGCGCCGGGTACCGCCCCCGGGTCCGAATGGTTTATTGCGACGACCGTTTATTTCCATAGCCGGCGAACCGGCATCCCCAATATAGGCGGCAAACGATTCGAAAAACAGGGGTTTCAAGCGGCGATCCAGCGGTTTCCATGCGCAGGTTCCGGACAGTCGCCGGTTGGAATCTGGCACGTTTCATCGCCATTGATGGATCCCGCTGCCGCACCAAGAGCGCGACGGTTGCGATGATCACCTTCGTTCGCGCATCAATCCACTCTGGCTCGTGCTCGCCGGAGCCTGTTGGGTTTTGCTGGCATTGTGTGATGAAAATCGCTAGGCAGTGATCCGGGCGGGGGATCCAGTTCCAGCCGATTTAGAACAACAGTGCTCGTGACTTACGGGTCGCGGAGGAGACAGGCATGGCCGACACGATGGGCCACTCAGCGACCGCCACCCGAAACACAAAGGTGGCGCTCGGTTTTTGTCTGCTGGCGCTTGCGCCGCAGATTTTCGAATTGATCTGGTCGATCGGGACGATCTTCGGCTGGGGCGCCGGGCGCGGCCCGGCGACGGTGATCACTAACCACGCGACGGCGCTGCTCGCCGGCGCGCCCAGCGCCATTCTCGGATCGTTCGGTGGCGGTGCCAAGAAGGCATCGTCCGAGGTACTGCTGGCGCTCATCTATTCCTATCCGCTGTTCGTGGTGGCGATTCTCACGCTGTTCATGACGATCCGATCGGCGCAGGACTATGTCGGCGGCGTCGTCCTGATGGCGCTGGCGCTGTTCGCGTTGTGGGCATCGAGTGATTTGCAGGGCATGCGGGGCTTCTCCTTCGGCGCAGGCACCGCGCCGCGCATGTTCGGGGGCCTGCTGGTCGCCTTGTCCGCCGGTATCGCCCTGACGGGGCTCCTGACGGAGGGAGCCCCGCTCGCCCATTACGCCTGGCGCGGGCCGCTGTTCGTGGTGGCGGCGATCGTCTTTTTCGCACTGGCGATCCGGCCTCTTGGCCTCGTGGTCACAGCCTTCGTCAGCTTCATGATTGCGGCGACGGGCTCGCACGAGACGCGCTGGCTGGAAGCTGCGATCGTCGGCGCCTGCCTGACGTTCGGTTGCGCAATCCTGTTTCCGTACGTGCTCGGGCTGCCGATGCCGATGTTTCCGCGTTTCCTGATCCAGTGAGGGCGTGATGGATATCTTTGCCAACCTCGCTCACGGCTTCGCCGTCGCGCTCTCTCCGATCAACCTTCTGATGTGCCTGATCGGCGCTCTGGTCGGGACGCTGGTGGGCGTGCTCCCGGGCATCGGCACCATCGCGACCGTCGCGATGCTGCTGCCGATCACCTTCGGACTGCCGCCGGTCGGCGCGCTGATCATGCTCGCCGGCATCTATTACGGCGCCCAGTACGGCGGCTCGACCACGTCGATCCTGGTCAACATACCCGGTGAGGCGACATCGGTCGTTACCGCCATCGATGGCCATCAGATGGCGAAGCAGGGCCGCGCTGGTCCCGCGCTGGCGATCGCCGCGATCGGCTCGTTCTTCGCCGGCTGCGTCGCGACGGTCTTGATTGCCGTCCTCGGCGCGCCGCTTACGAAGCTCGCGCTGGCGTTCGGCCCGGCCGAATATTTCTCGCTGATGGTGCTCGGCCTGATCTTCGCGGTGGTCCTGGCCAAGGGCTCGGTGCTGAAGGCGATCGCAATGATCGTGTTCGGCCTGTTGCTCTCGATGGTCGGCTCGGACATCGAGACCGGCGCCTCGCGCATGGCCTTCAACATTCCGGAACTCGCCGACGGCCTCGGCTTTGCGACGGTGGCGATGGGCGTATTCGGCTTTGCCGAGATCATCCGCAATCTCGACGCCGGCGCCGAGATGAGCCGCGATCTCGTGCAGCAGAAGATCACCGGCCTGATGCCGACCAGAAAGGATCTGATCGACTCGACGCCTGCCATCCTGCGCGGCACCGTGCTCGGCTCGATCCTCGGTATCCTGCCCGGCGGTGGTGCGACGATCGCATCGTTTGGCGCCTATACGCTCGAGAAGAAGCTTGCGAAGAATCCGTCGCGGTTTGGCCGCGGTGCGATCGAGGGCGTGGCGGGGCCGGAGAGCGCCAACAATGCCGCCGCGCAGACCTCGTTCATCCCGCTGCTGACGCTCGGCATCCCGCCCAACGCGGTGATGGCGCTGATGGTGGGCGCGATGACCATCCACGGCATCGTGCCGGGCCCGCAGGTGATGCAGAAGCAGCCGGATCTCGTCTGGGGCATGATCGCCTCGATGTGGATCGGCAATCTGATGCTGATCATCATCAACCTCCCGCTGGTCGGAATCTGGGTGCGGCTGCTGCGCGTGCCGTACCGGCTGATGTTCCCCTCGATCGTGATCTTCTGTGCGATCGGCATCTATTCGGTGAACAACGCACCGGTCGACGTCATCCTCGCAGGCGTGTTCGGCCTCGTCGGTTACTGGCTAATCAAGCACGATTTCGAGCCCGCGCCGTTGCTGCTCGGCATGGTGCTGGGGCCGCTGATGGAGGAGAACCTGCGCCGTGCGCTGCTGATCTCGCGCGGCGACTGGAGCGTGTTCCTGACGCGTCCATTATCGGCGGTGCTGCTGGCCGTCGCGGCGGGCCTCCTGGTTCTTACGGTGCTGCCGGTGTTGCGCGCCAAGCGCGACGAGGTGTTCACCGAGTCTGAGAACTGAGGGGGTGCGCCCTGCGTCGGCGCCGCGCCCTGCGTCCGCGCGCCGCATTCGGAAGTCGAATCGACTTGTATGACGGCTTCGTGGAATGAAAATGCCGGCCTTCGTGGCCGGCATTTTTGTTTGTCTCCCGGGAGATCGAGATGACTGTCATTCGCGCGCTTGCGGGCGCATGTGCCGCGGCGTTCGCATCATTGTGCGTCCTTGCCGCACCGGCTGAGGCACAGACCTATCCGACGCGCAGCATCACCATGATCGTGCCGTTCGCGGCCGGCGGACCGACCGACGTCGTCGCGCGCATCGTCACCGCGCACATGGCGCAGACGCTGGGGCAGAGCATCATCATCGAAAACGTGGTTGGCGCCGGCGGCACCACCGCCACAACGCGCGCGGCGCGTGCGGCCAACGACGGTTATACGCTCATCACCGGGCATATGGGCACGCATGCCGCCTCCGTGCCGCTCTATCCGAAACTCGCCTATCATCCCGAAAAGGACTTCGAGCCGGTCGCGCTGCTCGCGGGCACGCCGATCCTGATCCTGGCGCGCAAGGATTTTCCGCCGAAGGACCTCAAGGAGTTCGTCGCCTACGTGAAGGCCAACGCCGAGAAAGTGAATGCCGCGCATGCCGGCGTCGGCTCGGTCTCGCACGTCTCGTGCGAGCTTCTGCACTCCATCCTCGACATCAAGCCGGTCGGTGTGCCCTTCAATGGCACGGGCCCTGCGATGAACGCGCTGGTAGCCGGCCAGGTCGACTACATGTGTGACCAGATCGTCAACGCCGTGCCGCAAATCAATGCCGGCACCATCAAGGCCTATGCGATCGCGACGGCGGAGCGCAATCCGTCGCTGCCGAACGTGCCGACCACGGCGGAAGCCGGCCTGCCGGCATTCCAGGCCCAGGCCTGGAATGCGATGTTCGCACCGAAGGGAACCTCACCGGCAATCGTTGCGAGCCTGAACGCCGCGGCCATCAAGGCGCTCGACGACGAGACCGTGCGGAAGCGCCTGCTCGAGCTCGGCAGCGTCATTCCCGGCCCCAAGGACCGTACACCAGAGGCGCTGGCGAGCCTCGTCAAGAACGAGATCGCGAAATGGAGCCCGGTGCTGAAGCCGGCAACTTAGCCAGCAGGATCAAGCTAATAGGCGAGGGGTGGGACGCTGGGTTCCGCCCCTTGTCGTTTGCGCCGGGAACGCTCACTTTTTCGGGTATAATCGGCGCGAACAGCGAATCGCCGCTGTCGCAGCGCGGAGGCGGCCGCTAAGTTTTCCAGCCTCCCCAAAGGCTCACGACACATGCACCAGTATCAGGACCTGCTCGAGCGGATTCTTTCAGACGGCGCCGAGAAGACCGACCGGACCGGTACCGGTACGCTGTCGGTGTTCGGCCACCAGATGCGCTTCAATCTGTCCGCCGGTTTCCCGATGCTGACCACCAAGCGGTTGCCGCTGAAGGCGATCGTGCATGAGCTGCTCTGGTTCCTGAAGGGCGATACCAACATCAAATATTTGCGCGACAACGGCGTCACCATCTGGGACGAATGGGCCGATGCCAACGGCGATCTCGGCCCGGTTTACGGGCATCAGTGGCGCTCCTGGCCCGCGCCTGATGGCCGCAGCATCGACCAGATCGCGAATGTGGTCGACATGATCAAGCGCAATCCGGACTCGCGCCGCCTGATCGTCTCGGCCTGGAATCCGGCCGAGGTCGACAAGATGGCGCTGCCGCCGTGCCACTGCCTGTTCCAGTTCTACGTTGCCAACGGCAAATTGTCTTGCCAGCTCTATCAGCGCTCTGCCGACGTGTTCCTCGGCGTGCCCTTCAACATTGCCTCCTATTCGCTACTGACGATGATGGTCGCGCAGGTCACCGGCCTCAAGCCCGGCGACTTCGTGCATTCATTCGGTGATACCCACCTTTATTCCAACCATCTGGAGCAAGCGAAGCTCCAACTCACCCGCGCGCCGCGCGCGCTGCCGGTGATGCGGATCAACCCCGACGTGAAAGACATCTTCTCGTTCCGCTTCGAGGATTTCGAGCTCGTCGGCTACGATCCGCATCCGCACATCAAGGCGGAAGTCGCGGTTTAGCGCCTATGTCGCTCAACATCCGCCGCGTGCGCCCGGGCGAAGCCGGGCTCGTTCTTGCTTTCATCCGCGAGCTCGCCGAATACGAAAAGCTCTCGCACGAGATCGAGGCAACAGAGGCGATGATTGCGGACGCGCTGTTCGGTGAGCGGCCGCAGCTCCATTGCGCGATCGCCGAGTGGAACGACGAGGCGGTCGGTTTTGCGGTGTGGTTTGCGAATTTCTCCACTTTCAGCGGCCGCCATGGCATTTATCTGGAAGACCTCTATGTGCGGCCGTCGCATCGGGGCAGGGGCCTCGGTAAGGCGCTGCTGGTCTATCTCGCGAAGGAATGCGTCGACAACGGCTGGTCGCGCCTGCAATGGGCGGTGCTCGACTGGAACGCGCCGTCGATCGCGTTCTACAAATCCCTCGGTGCCGTCATGATGGACGACTGGACGCTGTGTCGCGTCACCGGGCCAGCGTTGACACGGCTTGCCGGGAGCGCGACCTGATGGAGATCGTCTTCGTCGTCGCGATCGCCGAGAACGGGATCATCGGCGCCGGCAACGCCATGCCGTGGCGAATGAAATCCGACATGGCGCGCTTCAAGGCGCTCACGATCGGCAAGCCCGTGATCATGGGCCGCAAGACGTTCGAATCCCTGCCCCGGCCGCTGCCGAACCGCACCAACATCGTGATCACGCGGGATGCGGACTATCGCGCCAACGGCGCCATCGTCACGACGTCGGCATCGGATGCGGACGCGATTGCGCGGGGCGACGCCCTACGGCGTTCGGTCACTGAGATCGCGGTGATCGGCGGCGCCGAGATCTTTCGGCAATGGCTCGATCGCGCCGATCGGCTCGAAATCACCGAAGTGCATGCGCGGCCCCAAGGCGACACGTATTTCGACATCGACAAGGCCGAGTGGGACGAGGTGGCGCGCATCCGTCATCCTGCCGGCCCCGACGACAGCGCCGACTTCTCCTATGTGACATATCGTCGGCGGGCGCGCCATTAACCGCATTCGCCAATGTTTACATTGACTTTTTCGTGCCCGAGCATAGCTCGGAAGACGGTCAGGGCTGCGTTGTAAGGGACCTGCCTGTCCCCTATAAAGCCGGACCGGACAAAGCGGGCGGGGGGCAATGCCACCCTGCCGAGGAGAGCGTCGAATGCCGTGGAAGAATCAGGGCGGTGGCCCATGGGGCTCGGGTCCAAAGGGACCGTGGGGCTCAGGCCCGCAACCGGTCGGGCCGAGGCCGCCGGATCTGGAAGACCTCCTGCGGCGCGGCCAGGACCGCCTCCAGCAGATCATGCCGGGCGGCTATTTTTCCGGCGTCGGCATCACGCTGATCATCCTGCTCATCGTCGCGTTCTGGCTGCTGTCGGGCTTCTTCCGCGTGCAGTCCGAAGAGCGCGGCGTCGTGCTGCGCTTCGGCAAGCATGTCCGCACCGTCGATCCGGGCCTGAATTATCACCTGCCATATCCGATCGAGACCGTGCTGCTGCCGAAGGCGCTGCGCGTCTCCACGACCTCCATCGGCATGACGGTGATCGAGGAACCGGCGCGGCGCGGCCGCTCCATTCGCGACGTGCCGGAAGAGAGCCTGATGCTGACCGGTGACGAGAACATCGTCGACGTCGACTTCACCGTGCTCTGGCGCATCAAGCCCGACGCCGGCGGCGTCGGCGATTTTCTGTTCAACATCCAGAACCCCGAAGGCACCGTGAAAGCGGTCGCCGAGAGCGCGATGCGTGAGATGATTGGCCGTTCGCAGATCCAGCCGATCCTGACCGGTGCCCGCAATACGATCGAGCAGGGTGTGCAGGAGCTGATCCAGAAGACCCTCGACAGCTATGGCGCGGGCATTCTCATCACCCAGGTGCAGATGCAGAAGGTCGATCCGCCAGCGCAGGTGATCGACGCCTTCCGTGACGTGCAGGCGGCGCGAGCCAATCTGGAGCAACTGCAAAACGAAGCGCAGACCTACGCCAATCAGGTGGTGCCGCAGGCGCGCGGACGTGCAGCGCAGATCCTGCAGGCCGCCGAAGGCTACAAGGAGCAGGCGGTCGCCGAGGCCAAGGGCCAGAGCGCGCGCTTCCTGAAAGTGTACGACGAATACAAGAAGGCGCCCGACGTGACGCGTGAGCGGATTTATCTGGAGACGATGGAGCGCGTGCTCGGCGGCGCCGAGAAGCTGGTCTATGACGGCGGCCCTGCGGGTCAGGGTGTCGTGCCCTATCTGCCGCTTCCCGAGTTGACGCCCAAGCGGCAGCCTACGACCGGTCCGCAGTCGAGCGGGGGCAACCGATGAGGTCTCCGGTTACAGGTTTCGTCTCGCTGCTCGGACTCCTGCTGGTCGTGATCGTCGGCTACATGTCGCTGTTCACGGTGCAGCAGACCGAGCAGACCATCGTGCTCCAGTTCGGCAAGCCGGTCGACGTCGTCACCGCACCCGGCCTGCATTTCAAGGCGCCGTGGAATTCGGTGATCAACATTGACAAGCGGATTCTCGACCTGGAGAACCCGTCGCAGGAAGCGATCGCCTCCGACCAGAAGCGGCTGGTGGTCGACGCCTTCGCGCGTTACCGCATCAAGGATGCGTTGCGCTTCTATCAGAGCGTCGGCTCGATCCAGGCCGCCAACATTCAGCTGACCACGCTTCTCAACGCGGCGCTGCGCCGCGTGCTCGGCGAGGTCACCTTCATCAACGTGGTTCGCGACGATCGCGAGAAGCTGATGCAGCGTATCCGCGATCAGCTCGACCGCGAGGCCGATGGCTATGGCATTCAGGTCGTCGACGTCCGGATCCGCCGTGCCGACCTGCCGGAGCAGAACAGCCAGGCGGTCTACCAGCGCATGAAGACTGAGCGTGAGCGAGAGGCCGCTGAGTTCCGCGCGCAGGGTGGCCAGAAGGCTCAGGAGATCAAGTCCAAGGCCGATCGCGAGGCGACCATCATCGTCGCGGAGGCCAATTCGCAGGCTGAGCAGACCCGCGGTGCAGGCGATGCCGAGCGCAACCGCCTGTTTGCGGAAGCCTACAGCAAGGACGCCGATTTCTTCGCCTTCTACCGGTCGATGACGGCCTATGAGAACGGGCTACGTTCGAACGATACCCGTTTCCTGCTGCGGCCGGACTCGGATTTCTTCCGGTACTTCAGTAACCCGTCCGGAAAGATGGCAACCGAGACGCCGGCGAAGCCCTAAGCTAGACAAGGGCGGCCGGCTTGGCCGCCCCTGCCCAGACAAGAACAGCATAACGGGAGGTTCCATTCCGATGAGGTCCATTGCGTTTGCCGACTTCCTCATCGGCCTGGGCATCCTGTTCGTGCTGGAAGGCTTGATGTTCGCGGCCAGTCCCAACTGGATGCGCAAGGCTATGAAGAGTGCTATCGCCACGCCCGACAACATCCTGCGGGCTGTCGGGATCGGTTCGGCCGTGGCCGGCCTGATCCTGATCTGGGTGATGCGGCGCCCGGTTTAGACGTCATGCCAACGCCAAAGTGAAGGCAATCGACCGGTTTTCGCCGTATTATCGGGGTGTTGAGACCCGTTAAGCTCTGCGCTTGCGCCGTCCCCCCGTTCGAGCGCAGGCTGGCGCCGAACCCTTATTCTCTGGAGATCACAATGACCGCTGCCACCATTGCCCCGTCCCGCTTGCGCCACTGGGTGCGAACTGGGCTGGCCGCGCTCGCCATCGGTGCTTTCGGCGCATTCGGCACGCCGGCTCATGCGCGTGGACCGGACGGCATCGCCGACGTCGCCGAGAAGGTGATCGACGCGGTCGTCAACATCTCTACGTCGCAGACCGTCGAGGCCAAGGGCGGCGGCAGCAACACCATGCCGCAACTGCCGCCAGGTTCGCCGTTCGAGGAGTTCTTCGACGACTTCTTCAAGAACCGCAGGGGTCCCGGCGGTGGCAGTAAGGGCGGCGACAACAACCCGCCGCGCAAGACCAATTCGCTCGGCTCCGGCTTCATCATCGACGCAGCAGGCGTGGTCGTTACCAACAACCACGTCATTGCCGATGCCGACGAGATCCATGTCATCCTCAACGACGGCACCAAGATCAAGGCCGAGCTGGTCGGCGTCGACAAGAAGACCGACCTCGCCGTGCTCAAGATCAAGCCGCCGAAGCCGCTGGTCGCGGTGAAGTTCGGCGACTCCGACAAGCTCCGGCTCGGCGACTGGGTGGTTGCGATCGGCAACCCCTTCAGTCTCGGTGGCACGGTCACGGCCGGTATCGTTTCGGCCAAGAACCGCGACATCTCCTCAGGGCCATATGACAGCTATATCCAGACCGACGCCTCCATCAACCGCGGCAATTCCGGCGGCCCGCTGTTCAACCTCGACGGCGACGTCATCGGCGTCAACACGCTGATCATCTCGCCCTCCGGCGGCTCCATCGGTATCGGCTTCGCCGTGCCGTCGAAGACGGTCGTTGGCGTCGTCGACCAGCTCCGGCAGTTTGGCGAGCTGCGCCGCGGCTGGTTAGGGGTGCGCATCCAGAGCGTCACCGACGAGATTGCCGAGAGCCTCAACATCAAGCCGGCGCGCGGCGCGCTGGTCGCCGGCGTGGACGACAAGGGTCCGGCGAAGCCCGCCGGCATCGAGCCTGGTGATGTCGTCGTCAAATTCGATGGCAAGGACGTCAAGGATCCGAAGGACCTGTCCCGCGTCGTCGCCGACACGGCGGTCGGCAAGGAGGTCGACGTGATCATTATCCGCAAAGGCCAGGAGCAGGCCAAGAAGGTCACGCTCGGCCGGCTCCAGGATCCCGAAAAGGTGCAGGCCGCGGTGAAAACCGACGAGCCCGCACCCGAGAAGCCGGTGACGCAGAAGGCGCTCGGTCTCGATCTGGCAACGCTGAGCAAGGATCTACGCGCGCGCTACAAGATCAAGGACACCGTCAAGGGCGTGGTCGTCACCAATGTCGATGCCAATTCCGACGCCGCCGAGAAGCGGCTCTCCGCCGGTGACGTCATCGTCGAGGTGGCGCAGGAGGCGGTGTCGAGCGGCGCCGACATCCAGAAGCGGGTCGATCAGCTCAAGAAGGACGGCAAGAAGTCGGTGCTGCTGCTCGTCTCCAATGCTGAGGGCGAGCTGCGCTTCGTGGCGTTGAGCGTGCAGTAGGAAGGGCTGGTCGTCCTATATTCATTGCCATTCCGGGTTGGATGCTTCGCATCACCCGGAATGACGGAGACAACGTTATCCCTCCACGAACTCCTCGCGCCGATACCCTTGCGCATACAGCAGCGCGGTGAGATCGCCGTGATCGATCTGCGCTGCCGCGGCCGCGGCCACCGCCGGCTTGGCGTGATACGCCACCCCGAGCCCCGCCGCCTGGATCATCCCAAGGTCATTGGCGCCGTCACCGACTACGATCGACTCGAGGTCGTCGAGATCGAACGATTCCATCAGATCCAACAGTGTCGCGAGTTTCGCGGCGCGGCCCAAGATCGGTTCCTTCACCTCGCCGGTGAACTTGCCGTCGCGCACGACGAGTTCGTTGGCGCGGTTTTCCTGGAAGCCGATCTTGGCGGCGACCGCGCTCGTGAACAGCGTGAAGCCGCCCGAGACGAGGCAGGTGTAGGCGCCGTGCGCGCGCATGGTCGCGACCAGCTCACGGCCGCCGGGGGTCAGCGTGATGCGCTTGGCCAGTACCTCATCGACCGCGCGGGCGGGTAGATCCTTGAGCAGCGCAACGCGCTCGCGCAGCGCCGGCTCGAACTCGATCTCGCCGCGCATCGCGCGTTCGGTGATGGCGGCCACATGCGCCTTCACCCCGACCAAGTCGGCGAGCTCGTCGATGCATTCCTGGCCGATCATGGTGGAATCCATGTCGGCGAGAAAAAGCTTCTTGCGCCGGAAGCCGACTGGCTGCACGACGATGTCGATGGGCAGGTCGCCGCGAAGCTCGCGGAGCCGCTGTTCTATGGCGTGGCGGTCGCCTTCGAGGTTACTTTCGGCGCCGAAGGGAATGTCGACCGCAACCCCTTCGAACAGCCAGTGCGCGGGAGCTGCATGTGGCAGCACCGCGCGGGCGCCGTCGACGATGGTAGAGTCGAGCGCAGGATTGTCGGGATTGCAGATCAGCGTGGCGACGAGGGACATTTGAGGTTTTCGTGAGCGAGGGGCAAGTCAGCGGAAGGCATGTTGGCAAGGCCGTGCTTATCGCAGGCCCGACCGCCAGCGGCAAGTCGGCGCTGGCGCTCGAGCTTGCGCTCGCCACCGGCGGCATCATCATCAACGCCGATTCCATGCAGGTTTACCGCGATCTGCGCATCATCACGGCACGGCCGACAGCGGCTGATGAGGCGCTCGTGCCGCATCGTCTCTATGGCCATGTCGATGCGGCCGTGAATTTCTCGGCCGGTGCCTGGGTGGGCGACGCGGCGAAGGCGCTCGAAGCGGCGACGGCCGAACGCCGCCTGCCGATCTTCGTCGGCGGCACCGGGCTCTATTTCAAGGCACTGACGGCGGGCCTCTCCGTAGTGCCGCCAATTCCTGCCGAGGTGCGCGAGGACGTGCGCGCGCGGCTGCAGCAGAACGGCGTCGAAGCGCTACACGCGGAACTCGCGCACCGCGATCCGCGTGCGGCCGAACGATTGAATCTGCGCGACCGCACCCGGATCGCGCGCGCGCTGGAAGTGGTCGAAGCGACCGGCCGTTCGCTGCTCGACTGGCACGGCGAGGGCCAGCCGCCGTTGCTGCCGAAGGACAATTTTCGCGCGGTGTTTCTCGCCCCCGCGCGCGACGAACTCTATGCCCGCATCGATGCGCGCTTCGATGCCATGTTGAGCGCCGGCGCGCTCAGGGAGGTCGAGCGGCTTGCCGCCAGACAGCTCGATCCGCTGTTGCCGGCCATGAAGGCCCACGGCGTGCCGGCGCTGATCCGGCATCTGCGCGGTGAACTCAGCCTGGAAGAAGCTGCCACAATCGGCCGCGCCGACACCCGCCACTACGCCAAGCGCCAGTTCACCTGGTTCCGGCATCAATTGCCTGAGTTCGAATGGATGAAGCCGGAGGAGGCGAGGGGATGGCTCGCCGCGATCGTGCACGCGACACCGGATACGAACTGACGAGCTTTTGTGTCCGGTTCCTGAATTTACCGCTCGCCGAACCCGGGGAACACCGCTACACTGCCAAAATCGCGCGGGAACGGCCACATTGCCTTGACATCCGGGCTTTGGCCGCTATGTTTCGCGCAACCTTTGGGAAGCCGAGCGCCTGCCATGCGTAACATTATTACCAAACTCCTTATCGCCGTCGTACCCAGGCACACCGCCGGGGGTGGCTAGCTGCCATCCACAAGACAGGCGGTGTGCTTGGGCCCTCTTCGGGGCCTTTTTTATTTCCCGAACCCGACACGAACGAAGCCGCTGACAACAGCGCATCCGGAGCAAGCCAATGAGCGAGAAGAGCCACGATCCGAACCAGATGACCGGCGCCGCGATGATCGTCCGCGCGCTCATCGATCATGGCGTGACCGACATTTTCGGCTATCCCGGCGGCGCGGTGCTTCCGATCTATGACGAGATCTTCCACGAGAGCGAGGTCCAGCACATCCTGGTCCGCCACGAGCAGGGCGCCGGCCATGCCGCCGAGGGCTATGCGCGCTCGACCGGCAAGCCGGGCGTCGCGCTGGTGACCTCCGGTCCCGGCGCGACTAACATGGTGACGCCGTTGACCGACGCGCTGATGGACTCGATCCCGCTGGTGTGCATCTCCGGCCAGGTGCCGACGCATCTGATTGGCAACGACGCCTTCCAGGAATGCGACACCGTCGGCATCACGCGCCCCTGCACCAAGCACAACTGGCTGGTGCGCGACGTCAACGATCTCGCCAAGGTGCTGCACGAGGCTTTCTATGTCGCGACCTCCGGCCGTCCGGGGCCGGTGCTGGTCGACGTTCCCAAGGACGTGCAGTTCGCGACCGGTACCTATCATCCGCCGCGCAAGTCCGACGTGCACCGCTCCTATGCGCCGCGCGTGAAGGGCGATGCCACGCAGATCCGCAAGGCGGTGGCGCTGCTCGCCAACGCCAAGCGTCCGGTGATCTACAGCGGCGGTGGCGTCATCAATTCCGGTCCCGAGGCGACCAAGCTCTTGCGCGAGCTGGTCGAGGTCACCGGTTTTCCGATCACCTCCACGCTGATGGGCCTCGGCGCCTATCCGGCTTCGGGCAAGAACTGGCTCGGCATGCTCGGCATGCACGGCACCTATGAAGCTAACATGACCATGCATGATTGCGACGTCATGCTGTGCGTCGGCGCGCGCTTCGACGACCGCATCACCGGTCGCGTCGATGCGTTCTCGCCGGGTTCGAAGAAGATCCATATCGACATCGACCCATCCTCGATCAACAAGAACATCCGGGTTGACGTGCCGATCATCGGCGATTGCGGCAACATCCTCGGCGACATCCTCCAGGTGTTCAAGGCAGAGGCGAAGAAGCCCGAGATCAAGTCGTGGTGGCAGCAGATCGCGCAGTGGCGTGCCCGTAATTCGCTGTATTACAAGAAGAGCAACGACGTCATCCTGCCGCAGCATGCGATCCAGAGCCTGTTCGAAGCGACGCGCGGCAAGGATACCTACATCACGACCGAGGTCGGCCAGCACCAGATGTGGGCGGCCCAGTTCTACGGCTTCGAGGAGCCGCATCGCTGGATGACGTCGGGCGGCCTCGGCACCATGGGCTACGGCCTGCCGGCCGCGATCGGCGTGCAGGTTGCCCACCCCGACAGCCTCGTCATCGACATCGCGGGCGATGCCTCGGTGCAGATGACGATGCAGGAGATGTCGACGGCCGTGCAGTACGAGCTGCCGATCAAGATCTTCATCCTGAACAACCAGTACATGGGCATGGTGCGGCAGTGGCAGCAGCTGCTGCATGGCAACCGCCTGTCGCATTCCTACTCGGAGGCGCTGCCGGATTTCGTCAAGCTCGCCGAAGCCTATGGCGGCGTTGGCCTCCAGGTGCACAAGCCTGGCGATCTTGAGGGTGCCATCAAGGAGATGATCGCGGTCAAGCGCCCGGTGCTGTTCGACTGCCGCGTCGCTGCGCTTGAAAACTGCTTCCCGATGATCCCCTCCGGCAAGGCGCACAACGAGATGCTGTTGCCGGAGCAGGCCAACGACGCAGCCACCGCGAAGGCGTTCGCCGGCGGCAAGGCGCTGGTGTGAGCGCAATGGTCACAAGCTCCGCTGCCATCGCCCGGCTCGACCGGCCGATCCAGTACGCCGCTCCCTGTGTAGGGATCTCACGCCGTGGCAATTACTGGCGGCCCGCCTTCGCGGGCATGACGAAGAAGATTTGAGGGGAACGACAATGAACCAGCCGGCATCCGCCTATTTCATCGAGGACCGTCACGATCCCAACGAGACGCACACGCTCGCCGTGCTCGTGCAGAACGAGCCCGGCGTGCTTGCGCGCGTCATCGGCTTGTTCTCGGGCCGTGGCTACAACATCGAGAGCCTCACGGTCTCGGAGACCGAGAGCCAGAAGCACCTCTCGCGCATCACCATCGTCACGACGGGCACGCCAATGGTGATCGAGCAGATCAAGCACCAGCTCGATCGCATGATTCCGGTCTATCGCGTCGTCGACATGACGCAGACCAAGCGCTCGATCGAGCGGGAGCTCGCGATGGTGAAGGTGCGCGGGCAGGGCGAGCACCGCGTCGAGGCGCTGAGGCTTGCGGATGCGTTCCGCGCCCGCGTGATCGATGCGACGACCGAGAGCTTCGTGTTCGAGATCACAGGCAATACGGACAAGATCAATCAGTATATCGACCTGATGCGCCCGCTCGGCCTCGTCGAAGTGTCGCGCACCGGCGTTGCCGCGATCGGTCGCGGGCCTGAAGGGATGTGAACCATGCTGGCGCGCGACTGGTACTATAACGAGCGGAACCGGATGGGGATCGAGCCCGCAGTGGCGTCGATCTATGACAGCCATGACGATGCCGACCTGCGGGCGCGCGCCGCGCTGAAAATGCTAGGAGTCCAGCGCGGCTGGCGCATCGCCGATATCGGCTGCGGTAACGGCGTGCTGGCCACCGAAGCGGCGCTGATGGGCGCCGAGGTCGATGCTATCGACATCTCCCCCGCGATGCTGGCGCTCGCCGAGATCTATGCACGTGACCGCAAGGCGCCGGTCCGCACCCAATCGGCCGGCCTGCTGAGCTTCTCCTACCGTCCGGAATCCTACGATTTGATCGTCAGCGAGTTCACGCTGCACCATCTGCCGGACTTCTGGAAGGCGGTGGCGATGTCGCGGATCTATCGGGCGCTGAAGCCGGGCGCGAGCTTCTACCTGCGCGACATCGTCTACACTTCAATGCCGGACGCCATTGAGCGCGACGTCGAGCAATGGGCCGACTTCCAGATCAAGAACCACGACTTTTCGCGTGAAGGTGTCGTCGCGCACATGCGCGACGAATATTCCACCTTCAGCTGGGTGATGGAACGGATGCTGACCGACATCGGCTTCAGGCTGGTCTCGGCCGACTACCACGCCCCGATGCACGGCACCTATCTGCTGCGGAAACCGAAAGCCGGCGAGCAAGGCTAGACCAGAACAATAACAGGACTGCACGACAGGGCAGGACCGAGAACAACAATGAAGCCGGCCGACATCCTCATCGCCATCCTGGTGGCGATCATCTGGGGGCTTGCCTTCGTGGCGAGCCGGATCGCGCTCGACGAGTTCTCGCCGGAGCTGATGACGGCGATGCGCTTCACCATTGCCGCAGTACCGTGCCTTTTCATTCCCAAGCCGAAGGTCGCCTGGCCCCTCCTGATCGCGATCAGCGTCACGCTGTTCCTCGGCCAGTTCCTGAGCCAGGCCTATGGCATTGCCCACGGCGTGCCGGTCGGCCTGGCCAGCGTGGTCGTGCAGAGCCAGGCGCTGTTCACGATCGGCTTCGCCGCTGTCGCATTCGGCGAACGTCCGACGCCGATGCAGACGCTCGGCATCGTCATCGCAGCAGCCGGCCTTTTGATGATCTGCGGGACCGTCGGCTATGATTTCAGCGTCGGCGCCTTCGCGGTGCTGATGATCGCGCCGGTCTGCTTTGCCGTCGGCAATCTCCTGCTGCGGGGCGCCCGTGGTGCGCCGATGTTCGACCTGTTCGCCTGGCTGTGCCTTACTGCCGCGGTGCCGTTGTTCGCGCTCGCGCTGGTCGTCAACGGGCCAACGCCGACCTGGCAGTCGCTGATGCACATGTCTCTGACAGGCCTGATCTGCCTGCTGGTGATCGGCGCCATCTCCACCAGCATCGCCTACTGGCTATGGGGCCGATTGCTGCGCGATTATCCGGCGGCGCAGGTGGTGCCGTTCGCGCTGCTGGTGCCGTTCGTGGGATCGGCCGCCTCCAGCATCGTGTTCGGCGAGCGGTTCGGACCCCTGCGCCTCGCCGGCATGCTGACCGTGATCGGCGGTATCGCGGTGATGGTGCTGGCGCAGCGGCCCAAGGCGTTGCCCAAAGAGCCGCTGCCGAAAGTCGCGTGAGGCGAACATGTCCCAGTCGCTGTTCTATGCCTTCCTCACCTTCATGGTCGTGATGTACTTCACGCCTGGGCCGAACAACATCATGCTGCTGTCCTCGGGCCTGACCTACGGCTTCCGGCGCACCATTCCCCACATCGTCGGTATCGTCATCGGCTTCGCCTTCATGGTCGCCGCGGTCGGCCTCGGGCTCGGCTCCGTGTTTCTGGCCTATCCTGTCCTCCAGACCATCTTGAAATATGCCGGTGCGGTCTACCTGATCTATCTCGCCGCCGCGATCGCCATGTCCGGGCCGACCAAGCCGGGCGACGGCGCCGCCCGCGGCCCGATGACCTTCTGGGGCGCGGCGATATTTCAATGGATCAACGCCAAAGGCTGGGTGATCGTGATCGGCACCATTACCGCCTACGCGGCGATCGCCCAATTCCCGCTCAACATCGCAATCCAGACCCTGATCAGCCTGCTCGTAGGCACGGTCTCGACCGTGGTCTGGGCTCTGTTCGGCTCCGCATTGCGGCCGGTCCTGACCTCAGAGCGGCTGGTCCGTGCCTTCAATGTGCTGATGGCAGTCCTGCTGCTCGCTTCCCTCTACCCCGTCTTCATGGATGCATGATGCCGCAGATTTCCATGCAGAAACGGGTTTCCCAGCGGCCCTAAAATGCTCTAGACAGCCCCCGAAATCCGTCAATTCACCTTCGAAAGATCTGACCATCGGCCGATTCCGGCCCCGAACGAGGAAAACGAACTATGCGTGTTTATTACGATCGCGACGCCGACCTGAACCTGATCAAGGGCAAGAAGGTCGCCATCGTCGGCTATGGCAGCCAGGGCCACGCCCATGCGCTGAACCTGAAGGACTCCGGCGTCAAGGAGGTGGCGATTGCGCTGCGCAAGGGGTCGGCCTCGGCCAAGAAGGCGGAGAACGCCGGCTTCAAGGTGATGGAAGTCGCCGAAGCCGCCAAATGGGCCGACCTCGTCATGATGCTGACCCCGGACGAACTCCAGGGCGACATCTATCGCGAGCACCTGCACGACAACATGAAGAAGGGCGCCGCCCTTGTGTTCGCGCACGGCCTCAACGTCCACTTCAATTTGCTCGATCCGCGCGCCGACCTGGACGTGCTGATGATCGCGCCGAAGGGCCCCGGCCACACCGTGCGCTCGGAGTACCAGCGCGGCGGCGGCGTGCCCTGCCTGATTGCGATCGCCAAGGACGTCTCGGGCAACGCCCATGACCTCGGCCTGTCCTATGCCTCCGCGATCGGCGGCGGCCGCGCCGGCATCATCGAGACCACCTTCAAGGAAGAGTGCGAGACCGACCTGTTCGGCGAGCAGGTGGTGCTTTGCGGCGGCCTGGTCGAGTTGATCAAGGGCGGCTACGAGACTCTGGTCGAAGCCGGCTACGCCCCGGAGATGGCCTATTTCGAGTGCCTGCACGAAGTGAAGCTGATCGTCGACCTGATCTATGAAGGCGGCATCGCCAACATGAACTACTCGATCTCCAACACCGCCGAGTACGGGGAGTATGTCACCGGTCCGCGCATCATTACCGACGAGACCAAGAAGGAGATGCGGAAGGTTCTCGCCGACATCCAGGGCGGCAAGTTCGCGCGCGACTGGATGCTCGAGAACAAGGTCAACCAGACCTCCTTCAAGGCGACCCGCGCCAAGCTCGCTGCCCACCCGATCGAAGAAGTCGGCGCGAAACTGCGCGACATGATGCCCTGGATCAAGAAGGGCGCGCTGGTCGACAAAAGCAAAAACTAAGCCGTTGTGCCCCGGACGCAGCGCAGCATTTTGGTGATGCCCTGCTGATCCGGGGCCAAGCGGCCTCTGGATCCCGGCCCCACGACGCATCGCTTATGCGCTGCGCCTTGTCCGGGACACGCGAGCGAAAGCTTCGCTCGCCAAACAAATCTTAAGCCTTCGCGACTATGTTCGAGCGAGATCGCAAACGCGATCTTTCTCCTCCTTCTCGCGCGAAGCATTGTTGCTTCATTCAAATTCTTCGCGAGTTGACGCGCTGCTTGAACGCCAAGAACTGACGCTTAAACCACATTCTTGATCTCGCGTCCCTTTTCAAAAATTTCTAGAACTCCCTGATCGTGAAAAGGGCTGCGTCGTCAGAGTGAAAGATTCGACTCTTCATCCGCCTGTTCAAGGTGCCTTCGACCTCATGTCGCAACGTTCGCGCGCCGCTTCATCTTGAGAACCGACACCTGCCGCGCGGACTTGCGCGCTGGGCGCCATTTGCACACAGGCACCTTCCTCCTGCATGATCACGGCAACCCGAGGTGGAAAGACCATGCGATCTGTCGTCGTTACCGGGGCGTCTACGGGCATCGGCTGGGCCGTTGCAAAATTCCTGATCGGGCGCGGCTATCGCGTGTTCGGCAGTGTCCGCAAGCAGGCCGACGCCGACCGGCTGCAAGGCGAGTTCGGTGCGAACTTCACTCCGCTGCTGTTCGACGTCACCGACGAGGCAGCAGTCCTCGCTGCCGGGCGAAAAGTTCGCGCGGCGTTGGGCGGCGAGACGCTGGCCGGTCTCGTCAACAATGCCGGCATCGCGGTTGCCGGTCCCGTGCTCGAATTGTCGGCCGATGATTTCCGCCGCCAGATGGACGTCAACGTCATTGGCCCTGTCATCGCGACGCAGGCGTTCGGGCCGCTGCTCGGCGCAGACCCCTTGCTGAAGGGGCCGAAGGGCCGGATCGTGATGATCAGCTCGGTCGCTGGCAAGAGCGGCAATCCGCTGTCGGCGCCTTACAGCACCTCCAAGCACGCCATCGAGGGCCTGTCGGAGAGCCTGCGCCGCGAGCTGATGCTGTTCGGCATCGACGTCATCATCGTCGCCCCCGGCGCGGTGAAGACGCCGATCTGGAGCAAGGCCGAAGAGATCGACCTTTCCGTCTACCAGAACTCGCCCTATCTGCCGGCGCTGAACAAGGTGATGGCGTTCATGATGGACATCGGCGCCAAGGGCCTGCCCGCCGAGCGCATCGCCGAGATCGTGTTCGAGGCGCTGACGGCGCCAAGCCCGAAGGTGCGCTACCAGATCACGCCGGACCCGCTCCGCCACCTGATTGCGGCCGTGCTACCGAGACGGACGCTCGACCGCATCATCGCCAAGCGGCTCGGATTGCTGCCGCAGTGAGCTTGGGCGTTTCAGCCCGCGGCGACGGTTTGCCCGCGCGGGTGGCGGGCCATCGCTATCATGCGCAACGTCAGCACGATCAGCAGCGGAATGAGGAATGCGGCGTAGAGCGGCATGGCCGGCACGCGCTTGCCGAACGACACCATGAACTGGAAACAGAGATAGTAGCCGCCCGCGACGTGCAGTATGCGCCAGGTGCGCGGTCCGAGCAGCGCGGCGGTGCGGTCGAACGAGGTCGCACTCATCGCGATGATGAAGCCATAGCCGATGCCGCCGAAGATGTAGGAGGCCGCGGAGGTCGCCTGGGCAAAGCCGGCCGGATCCATCCTGGCGAACGCGACGATCGCCGCCGCGTGGATGGCGTGGGAGGCCGCGAAGCTCAAGCCTAGATAGCGGCGGTTACGGTGCTGCCAGCGCGTCCAGGCATTGGGCGAGAGCCGCGCCAGCGCCGCGGCACTGAAGGCGAGGCAGAACAGCAGCAGCGAACTTCGCGCCGTGAAGCGGATCACCATGCGAACGCCCTCAACCTCGAACAGCCGCATCGAGGCGATCCACAGGCTCAGGGCGATCAGGCTGAGCGTTAGGACGGCAAGCAGCCGCCAGCCTTCGAGCCAGCTTTGACGTTGTGACATGGCGAATCTCCTTGGATGTAATCAGTGATTACATATACAGCAGCAAGATCGTCAATGGTGTAATCGCTGCTTACATTCACGTTCGGGTGATGCTAGAAGACGCCATGCCCGCCCGTCAGACGTCCAAGCCGCGTGCCCGTCGAACACCCGAAGCCCGGCCGTATCACCACGGCGACCTTCGCCGTGTGCTGATTGACGCTGCGCTGCAATTGGCGGCGGAAGGTGCCGAGGTCTCCGTCCGCGAGGCGGCGCGCCGGGCCGCGGTGTCGCCGGGCGCGCCGTTCCGGCACTTTCCGAACCGCGATGCCTTGATGGCGGCGGTGGCCGAGGAGGCGCAGCGGCGCTTCCGCGCCGAGATCGAGGCGGCGCTGGGCGAGGAGCCGCTCAAGGGTCCACTGGAGCGTTTTCGCGCCTTTGGCCTCGCTTACCTGCGCTGGGCCATGCGCAATCCGGCCCATTTCGAGATCATCTCCACCGGACGCTACTTCGCCCATGGCAGCTCGGCGGAGCTGACCCGCGACAATGCCGAGCTGATCGCGCTGTCGGAACGGATGCTGACTGATGCGGCCGAGCAGGGCCTGCTGAGGTCGGCGGATCTGAAGCGCATCCAGATCGCCGCTCGCGCGTTGGTCTACGGTTTTGCCCGGATGAATCTCGATGGCCACTTTCCGCGCTGGGGAATCGAGGACGACGAGATCGAGCGGATGGCGGAGGGGGTGATCGACCTGTTCATCGCTGGGATCGCCCAGCCCTGACATTGAGCAGCTGCCTGCCCGCTGCGGCCCACCGTCTTTCGCTAACAATAAGCGATGTCGGATCGCCGAACGCGTTGCCTGACCTTGACCGTTCCGTTACAGTTTTATGACACGGCGCAGGCTTCCGGCTGCGCCGGGCGCCGCCAGCCGTCTCGATGCCGGCCAAGCGGCTTGGCATCACCGCGCCGGACCAGAAGTTGCGTGTCGTCGATGGCGTCCGCGCCCAATCCAGGTCCTTCTGCCACCACCGCCGTGCTTGCGAGCGTCGCCGCGCTCGGCATCTGGCGGCTGCTCGCGGTCACGGCGCCACATTTCGCAGCGCTGGCGCTGATGTACGAGACCGAGACCGATTTCGGCTCGCGCCTCTCCTTCGCCCTGGCCTGGGGCATCCTCAACTTCTTCTGGATCACGCTGCTGCGGCGCCCGGCGCTGTCGGGCGCACTGTCGCTGACCATGGTCGTCGTGCTGGTGCTGCTGTCGCGGCTGAAGCACGAAGTCGTGCAGATGACGGTCAACTTCATCGATTTGATGATGATCGACCGCGACAGCGTCGCGTTCCTGTTCACGATCTTCCCGAATCTGCGCTGGTCGGTGATCCTGGCCGGCCTCGTCACGCTGCCGCTGATGTATGCGCTGTGGTGGCTTGATCCGTTCCGCATCCGCCGGCTGCCGGCGCTCGCCTGCAAGCTCGCCTGTGTTGCCGCACTGGTCGGCTATTCGCTTTATCATCCTGACCAGGCCTGGCGCGGCTATTACGACGACGGCTATCTCTCGAAATTCTTCCGCTCCGGCGTCACAGCGGTCGCCGACTTCGTGCAGTACGGTTTCATGGAATCCGCAGCCTCCACCAACGAGCGGCTCAACGTGCCGCTGGTGGACGCCTGCCATCCTGCGGGCCGCCGCCCCAATATCATCATGATCCATGATGAATCGAGCTTCGACATCCGCGCCGCCCAGGGCATCAAGGTGCCGCCGCGTTACGGCGACCATTTCAGGTCCTGGGACGGCAAGCAGCGCACGTTCCTGGCCGAGAGCAATGGCGGGCCGAGCTGGTTCACCGAGTACAACGTGCTTGCGGGGCTCTCGTCGCGCTCGTTCGGCCGCTTCGCCTATTTCGTGACGCGCATCGCCTCGAACCGCGTCGAACGCGGCCTGCCATTGGCACTGCGCCGTTGCGGCTACGACACCCTGTCGCTTTACCCCGCCCATGGCGGCTTCATGGGCGCGCGCAGCTTCCAGATGACGACCGGCATCGAACGTTTCCTCGATTCGGAGGATCTGGGCGCCAAGGACGTCGAGCCGGACTCCTTCTTCTACGACAAGGCGCTTCAGCTGATAGGGCAACAGCCGCCGAACAAGCCGCTGTTCACCTTCATCTATCTCGGCGCCAATCATTTCCCCTGGGAAACGCGCTTCCGCCCTGATCTGCTGCCGAAGTGGCGCGCGCCGGGCAACTTGCCGTCCATCGACGAATATCTGCGCCGCCAGGTGATGAGCGCCGAGCAGTACAAAGCTTTCGTCGCCGGTCTGAAGAAGAACTTTCCCGGCGAGCCTTTCCTGATCGTGCGCTACGGCGATCACCAACCGGAATTCGCGCCGAACCTGCTTGAGCCCGGCCTCGACGAGGGCGCCCTCGGCAAGAAGCTCGACGCTTACGATCCGCGGCTGTACGCAACGTATTATGTGATCGACGCCATCAATTTCGAGCCGGTGAAGAGCGATGCCGTGATGGACACGATCGACGGTCCCTATCTGCCGCTAGTGATCCAGGAAGCTGCCGGCATCCCGCTCGATCCGTCCTTCGCCGAGCAGAAGGAGATCATGCTCCGCTGCAAGGGCATCTTCTATGGCTGCAAGGATGGCGCCGAGGCGCGGCGGCTGAACCGGCTGCTGATCAACGCGGGGATGATCCGGGGGCTGTGATGTCTCTCACGCTCTTTGCGATGAGAGCGCCGTTGGAGCACCCAGGCCCCTCCAACGTCGTCCTGGCGAAGGCCCATAGGCGAAAGCCATGACGACGCTGAACCAGTCGCGCCAGCCTACCTGTTGCTCACCTTCTCCCACAGCCACTTCGCCACTGCATCGGGCGATGAATTCGCATCGTTGCCGCTCGCGCGCAGATTGGCTTCGCGCACCGTCGCGATGTCGATCCTGCCGAGCAGCGGCCTCAGCGCAGCCTGCAACCGCTCGTCACCGGCTCGCATGGGCGCGAGCAGCAGGATAGCATCGTAAGGCGGGATGGCGTGCCGGGGATCATCGAGCGCGACGAGATCGTATTTCGCGATCAGGCCGTCGCTGGTGTAGCCGGCGATCACGTCGACCTCGCCGCTCGCGACCGCCGCGTACATGAAGTCCGGCTGCATCTGGCGTTGGGTGCGGAACGAAAGCCCATAGGCCTTTTGCAGCGCGGCCCATTCGGGGCGCGAGAAGAACTCGTAGTCGCCGGCGATCGACATGGTCGATGTGTGCGCGGCGAGATCGGCGATGCTGCGGATGCCCAGCGCCTCGGCGCGCTTCCGCGGCATCACCAGTGCATACGCATTCTCGAAGCCGAGCTCGCCGAGCAAGGTGATGTTCTCTTTCGCGAGGGTTGTCTTCAGCTCTGCGAGCAGTTCCGCGCGCGGCTTAACGTCGGTGCGATGCAACTGATTGGCCCAGAGTGTACCGGAATAATCGACATAGAGATCAATGTCGCCGGTCTTCAGTGCCTCGAAGATCACGCTGGAGCCGAGGCCCGATCGCGCCGTCGCTGAGAGGTCAGCCGCCTGGAGGCGGTCCTTGAGCAGGGCAGACAACACATATTGCTCGGCGAAAGTCTTGGCGCCGACGACGTAGCTCTGGGACGAGCGCCCCATCGTCGGCACCAGCGTTGCGGCGACCAGTGCCGCGATCCCGATCGCGCCGAGCCCGGTGCGCATGCGGCTGCGCTGGCGCAGGCCGCTCTCGAGCAGGCCGAGCAGTTGGTCGACGGCAAGCGCGAGCAGGGCCGAGGCCAGGCAGCCGAACAGCACGAACACCCAGTTCTGGGTTTGAAGCCCCGCGAAGATGTAATTGCCGAGGCTGGTCTGGCCGATCGGTGTCGACAGCGTCGCGGTGCCGATCACCCACACCGCGGCGGTGCGGATCCCCGCCATCATCACCGGCAGCGCCAGCGGCAGCTCGACCATCACGAGCGATTGTCGCGCGGTCATGCCGACACCTTTGGCGGCTTCGATCAACGCGGGATCGATGCCGTTGAGGCCGGTGATGCCGTTGCGCAGCACCGGCAGCATCGAATAGAGCGCGAGCGCCAGCACGGCCGGCAGGAAGCCGAAAGCGGAAAAGGAAAAGCCGAACCAGGCAAGCGTGACGGAGGCCAGCAGCAGCAGGAGCGGATAGAACAGCGCAAGAAGCGCAAGTCCAGGGACTGTCTGCACGATGCTGGCAAGCGCAAGCAGGATGCCGCGGGGCGCCGGGTGGTTGCGTGTGAGGAGTGCCAACGGCAGGCTCGCAATCAGGCCTAGCGCAAGCGCGGCGAGACTCACCCGCACATGGTTGCCGAGATAGTCGGGCAAGTGCGACAGCGCCTCGCCCCAGCGCGGATCGGTGAAGAGGCTCATGCCGCACCGCTCGTTGGCAGCCGCGCATTCAATCGCTCGACCTGGCGCCGCGGCGTGCGCAACAATTCCAGCACGTAGGCGTCGCCGCTTTTCGACAGCTCTGCCGGCGTACCCTGCGCGAGCAGCTTTCCAGCGCGCATCACCGCAATGCGGTCGGCGAGCAGGATGGCCTCCGTCATGTCATGCGTAATCATGACAGAGGTCAGACCGAGCTTGCGGTGCAGGTCGCGAAAATCCTCGCCCAGCGCATCGCGGGTGAGGGGATCGAGCGCGCCGAACGGCTCGTCCATCAGCACGATCCGAGGTTTTGCCGCGAGCGCCCGCGCCACGCCGACGCGCTGGCGCTGGCCGCCGGAGAGCGCCTCCGGCAGCCGGTCGCGATGCGCGGCACGGTCGAGCTGCACGAGTTCCAGCAGCTCGTCGACGCGCGCGGCAATATCGGCAGCCGAGACGCCCAGCAGCTTTGGCGTGACACCGATATTGTCGGCAACGCTCAAATGCGGAAACAGCCCACCGGCCTGGAACACGTAGCCGATCCGCCGCCGCAGCGCGACCGGATCGACATTCTGCACGTCCTCGCTCTCCACCGTGATCGTGCCGCTGTCCGCCTCGATCAATCGGTTGGCGAGCCGCAGCAGGGTGGTCTTGCCGGAGCCCGAGCCACCCACGATGGCCAGAAACTCGCCCTCGGCGATATCGAGCGACACGTCGTCGACGGCTTTGAGCGGCCCGAAGCTCTTGGTGACACGTGCATAGCTGATCGCCAGCTTGGAGGGCATCGCGGGTAAGCTCGCTCTTACCTTCCCCTGCAGGGGAGGGTGAAGGGGTAAGAGCTGCATGCGTAGCACGCTTGGCGCCTTGATTGAACTTGGTCGCGCGAGCGGCTAAGGCATCGGTCCAGGTTTGGAGGAAGCACATGACGACGCCCACGGCAGTGGCGCTGGAAGATGCCAAGGTCGCGTTCCACCTGCGGGACGGGCGGGTCTATACGGCGGTGGAGAAAGCCCATCTCACGGTGGCGCAGGGCGAGTTCGTCGCCATTGTCGGCCCGACCGGCTGCGGGAAATCCACGCTGCTCAACGTCGCCGCCGGGCTGCTCAAGCCGGCAGCGGGCAGCGTCAGGATATTCGACCAGCCGCTCGCGGGGCTGAACCGGGATGCCGGCTACCTGTTCCAATCCGATGCACTGTTCCCGTGGAAGACCGCGCTCGACAATGTCGCGATCGGGCTCGAGATCAAGGGCACGCCGCGCTCCGAAGCGCTGCCGCGGGCGCAGCAATGGCTGACCTCCGTCGGCCTCGGTGCGTTCGCAGGCCGCTATCCACACATGCTCTCGGGCGGCCAGCGCAAGCGCGTGGCGCTGGCGCAGGTGCTGATCCGCGATCCAAAAATCCTGCTGATGGACGAGCCGTTCGGGCCGCTCGATGCACAGACGCGCCAAGTCATGGGCAATCTGCTGCTCGATCTCTGGAACGCCGACCGCAAGGCCGTGCTGTTCGTCACCCACGATCTCGAAGAGGCGATCGCACTCGCCGATCGCGTCCTGATCATGTCGGCGGGGCCGTCCTCGCGCATCATCGGTGACTGGCGCGTGCGCTTGCCGCGCCCGCGCGACATTTTTGAGGTCCGGCTCGATAAGGAGTTTCATTCACTGCATCGCGAGATCTGGGGCGTGCTCAAGGACGAGGTGATGAAGGGTTACGTTCAGTCCACGCAGGCGGCGGAGGCGGTCTGATGTCGCGCCCGATGCTGCTTGCGCTGCAAGTCCTGGTCGCGGTCGTCTGCATCGTGACGTGGCAAGTGCTCTCGACCGTCCCCGTCTTCGGCAAGATCCTGCTGCCGCCGTTCTTCTTCTCCAATCCGTTCGACGTATTCAGCCAGATCGTGAAGTGGTTCGCGTCCGGCGTGATCTGGAAACATCTCGGAATCACGCTTGCGGAATCGATCCTGGCTTTCGTGATCGGCTCGGTCGGCGGCGTGCTGGTCGGCTTCTGGTTTGCGCGCCAGCCACTGGTCGCAGCCGTGTTCGACCCTTACGTCAAGATGGTCAACGCGCTGCCGCGCGTCGTGCTGGCGCCGATCTTCGCGCTGTGGCTCGGCCTCGGCATCTGGTCCAAGGTCGCGCTCGGTGTGACGCTGGTCTTCTTCATCGTCTTCTTCAACGTCTATCAGGGCGTGAAGGAAGTCAGCCGCACCGTGCTGGACAATGGCCGCATGCTCGGCATGAGCGAGCGCCAATTAATGCAGCACGTCTATTGGCCGTCGGCGCTGTCCTGGATGTTCTCCTCGCTGCATACGTCGGTCGGCTTCGCCGTGGTCGGCGCGGTCGTCGGCGAATATCTCGGATCGGCGGCCGGGCTCGGCTATCTCATTCAGCAGGCCGAAGGCATCTTCGACGTCGCCGGCGTGTTCGCCGGCATGTTCGTGCTGTCGGCCTTCGTGATCCTGATCGACTTTGGCGTCACGCTGGTGGAGCGGCGGCTACTGGTTTGGCGGCCGACGGCGTCGGACGGTCGCGGCTAGGGCGCAAGGGGCCGCGCGTCGGCGCGAGCCCCGATCGCGAACGTTCAATCCAGCAGCTTGGTGTCGTCGGGTGCCTGCGGCGGCGTCTTGATCGCGATCGCCTTGACCTGGCCGCTGATCGGCTTGGTGCCGCCATGCGGCGTGCCCTTCGGGATGATCACGAGATCGCCGGGCTTCACCGTCACCTCCTTGTCGCCGAGCCAGATCGTCCCGGTGCCGTCCAGGATGTACTGGATCTCGTTGGTGTTGGGATGCATGTGCTTGGGCACGTTGCCGACCTGGATCGAGACGGTGGCACCGTCCGCGCTCGCGAACATCTTGGAGCGGTAGCCGACAGCGTTTGCGGGCCCCAGCGCATCGCCTTCCATCTCGCCGGTATGGACGATCTGCGCGGTGATGTTTTCGGCGGCGAGCGCCGGCCGGAGCAGGTGGGTGGCGCCGCATCCGGCGGCAAAGGCGGCGGCGATCGACAGCCCGGCAGCAAGGCGATTCATGGATGATCCTCCCCATCAAGATTTGTTCTTGTTTGGACATGCTATTGCGCCGAAAGGCCGATGGCCAGCCCACTTAGGCGGTGCTTCTCAAGCCCGCCCCGCTGCTCTATGGTGCCGCCGGCCGAACGGAGGAAGCCAATGAAGAACACGATTGCCAGGCTCGCCGGCGCGCTGCTCGCGCTGACGCTCACCATCGGTCTTGCCGCGGCGCAAAGCAAGGTGACCATCGCGGTCGGCGGCGGCTCTTGCCTGTGCTACCTGCCCACCGTGCTGGCCAAGCAGCTCGGCGAATACGAGAAGGCCGGCGTCAGTGTCGAACTGGTCGACCTGAAGGGCGGGTCGGACGCACTCAAAGCCGTGCTCGGCGGCAGCGCCGACGTCGTCTCCGGCTATTTCGACCATTGCGTCAATCTCGCCGCCAAGAAGCAGGAGCTTCAGGCCTTCGTGGTCTATGATCGCTATCCCGGCCTCGTGCTGGTGGTCGCACCCTCTCGGACCAACGACATCAAGTCGGTCAAGGATCTCGCCAGCAAAAAGGTCGGCGTGAGCGCCCCTGGCTCCTCCACCGACTTCTTCCTGAAATTCATGCTCAAGAAGAACGGCCTCGATCCCGCCGGCACCGCCGTGATCGGCGTCGGCCTTGGCGCCACCGCAGTCGCAGCCATGGAGCAAGGCCAGATCGACGCGGCCGTGATGCTCGATCCTTCCGTCACCGTGCTTCAGGGCAACCACAAGGATTTACGCGTTCTTTCCGACACCCGCACCCAGAAGGACACGCTCGAGACGTTCGGCGGCGAATATCCGGGCGGCGCGTTGTACTCGACGGCAGCCTGGGTCAACGGTCATGAGAAGGAGACACAGGCGCTTACCAATGCGATCCTGGCAACGCTAGCCTGGATCCATTCGCATTCGCCCGAGGAGATCATGGCGAAGATGCCGGAGGAGACGGTCGGCAAGAACAAGGATCTCTATCTCGCTGCGCTGAAGAACACGATTCCGATGTTTTCCGAAACCGGCAAGATGGACCCGAAAGGCGCGGAGGCCGTGCTTGCGGTGTTCAGCGTCGGTTCGCCCGAGGTGGCGAACGCCAAGATCGACGTCAGCAAGACCTTCACCAACAAATTTGTCGATCAGGCCAAGAAGACGACGGGGAATGCCAAATAAGTGACGCGAAGGCGTAGTGGTCAGGCGTCATGACGTCACCGGTCATTCATTGCGTCTCGGCGCTTGATCTTGCGGTGCGGCCGGTCGTGTGGCCGTTCGCCGAGGAGCGTCGCGCCGAGATCGCGGCGCATTTTGCCGAGAAGCAGCGCGAGCGGCCGAAGATCTGGAACGGTCGCGTGCTGCTCGGACGCGACGCCGTGTTCACGGACGGCCATTTCGCCGCGACCTATTTCGAGACCGATTTCGCCAGCTTCCTCGCCTGGCGCGACTGGGGCTTTCCTGATCCGGCCGTGTTCAACGGTTTTGGCATGGGCGCGCTGCGCACCTCCGACGGCGCCTTCGTACTGGGCGAGATGGCGCAGCACACGGCCAATTCGGGCCGCATCTATTTCCCTTCGGGCACGCCCGACCTCGACGACATCAAGGACGGGGCTCTCGACATTCCCGGCAGCGTCGTCCGCGAGGTCGCGGAGGAGACGGGGCTGACCGCCGATGACTACGCGGCGGAGGCGGACTGGCACTGCGTGGTCTCCGGCCGTGTGATTGCGATGATTCAAGTCCTCAACCTGGACATGCCGGGCGAGGTGGCCCGCGCCCGGATCGAAGCCAATCTCGCGCGCGAGGCCGAGCCCGAACTGTCGGCCATTCATCTCGTGCGCGGGATGAGCGATCTCACGCCGTCCATGCCGCGATTTGTCACGGCCTTTATTGCACAGCGGCTCGCCTCTCGCTGACGCGCGAGGCTTGACATCGCTTCTCTCAGCCCATGTGATGGGCGAAAAAGCAAAAGCAATAAGAATGCGATGCACAATCGTCCAGGGAGGTTCTGATGCGCCTGCGCATGGCTACCCGTTTGGTACGTGGGCTGTTGGTCGCGATTGCCGCGGCGGCCTTGGCGGTGTCCGCCCAGGCCCAAGACCAAGGCAAAGAGAAGAAGATCAAGATCGGCGTCGTCTTCGATTTGACCGGACCTCTCGCCGGCGGCGGCTCCGAGCTCGGCTATATCGGCGCAAAGATCATCCTCGACCATTTCGCCAAGACCGGCGTCGAAGGTTACAAGGTCGAGGCGGTCTACGCCGACGCGCAAAGCAAGCCTGACATCGCCATCAACGAATCCGTCCGCCTGCTCGAGCAGGAGAAGGTCGACATGGTGCTCGGCTTCTTCTCCTCGGCGCAATGCGTACCGGTCGCCGCCCGCGTCGAGCAGCTCAAGAAGTTTATGTGGATCACGACCTGCATCTCGTCGGCCGTGTTCAACGACAAGGGCTACAAATACGTGTTCCGCCCGCAGGCGAGCGGCGACCAGTTCGGCATGATGACGATGGATTTCATCGCGCAGAACGCCAAGGAGAAGTTCGGCAAGGAGCCGAAGGACCTGCGCGTCGCCATCATTCACGAGGACGGGGCCTATGGGGTCGATGTCTCCAAGGGCAACGAGGCCGGTGCGAAGAAGGCCGGCTTCAACGTCGTGCTGAAGGAGGGCTATTCGGCGACCGCGCCGGACCTCTCCGCGCTGGTGACCAAGCTCAAGCGCGCCAAGCCCGACGTGATCTTCCACACGGGCTACAACCCCGACATTACGCTGCTGCTGCGCCAGGCCCGCGAGCCGGGCCTGAAGTTCGGCGCGTTGATGGGGCATGGCGCCGGTTATGGCGTCTACGAGAAGCTGAAGGAAGGCATGGGCGCGGACGCCGCGTACATCTTCAACACCGACCCGATATCGATCTGGCTCGCCAACCAGAAGACCTTGGATCCGAAGCTCCCGCCCGTGATCAAGATGGTCGGCGACGAATTCGACAAGATCAGGCCGGGCGTCGCCATCCGCTCGGCCCATGTCGGCATCGGCGCGTCCAACACGTATGTATTCATGAGCGACGTGCTGCCGCGAGCGATCAAGAAGTATGGCGGTGTCGATCCCGACGCGCTGCGCAAGGCGGCGCTCGACACCGACATTCCCGAGGGCGGCACCATGCTCGGCTTCGGCGTGAAGTTTTACGGTGAGGGCACGCCGATGGCCGGGCAGAACGAACGCTCGTTTCCCGTGGTGATCCAGTACATCGACGACAAGTCCTCCGTGGTGTGGCCCAAGAGCCAGGCGCAGCGCGAGGCGGTGCTGCCGCTGCCGAAAGGCACCACCTACAGCAACCAGTAGCGGCGGAGTGCTTCGGTGTTGGAAGTCAGCGGGCTGGTGAAGCGGTTTGGGGGCTTCACAGCCGTCAACAGCGTCTCGTTCAGGGTCGAACAGGGCGAGATCCTCGGCCTGATCGGACCCAACGGCTCGGGCAAGAGCACGATCTTCAACATGCTCTCGGGCACGCTGGCGCCGACCTCCGGTTCGATCCTGTTCGCCGGACATGAGATCGCAGGCCTTCCGCCGCACCGGATCATCAACCGCGGCATCGGCCGCACCTTCCAGATTCCGCGGCCCTTCCGTCGCCTGACCATCTTCGAGAATGTCGCGCTCGCCGGCTTCTACGGCCAGGGCCGCCACAGTCGCGTCAAGGCCGAGGAAGCGGCCGAGCGGTCGCTGGCGATGGTCGGCCTGCCGATTGATCGCCATGCCAGTGTCGATGGCCTTGGCGCAGCCGGCCTGAAGAAGCTCGAGCTTGCGAAGGCGCTCGCCACCGCGCCAAAGCTGTTGCTGGCGGACGAAAGCCTCGGCGGCCTCGACGAGACCGAGATGGATCAGGCCGCCGACATGCTGCGCAACATCCGCGACGAACTCGGCATCACCATCATCTGGGTCGAGCACATCATGGGCGTCTTGATGCGCGTCGTCGATCGCGTCATGGTACTCGATCACGGCGAGAAGATCTCGGAAGGCTTGCCGAGCGCGGTTGCGGGCGATCCGCGGGTGATCGAGGTCTATCTCGGGACTGATGCCGAGACGACGCAGGCCGCGGCCGCCGAAGCGCGCCGCCGCGCGGGAGGGCAATGATGCTGGAGCTCCGCGGCGTCAATGCCGGCTATGGCACGTTCCAGGCGCTGTTCGACGTCAATCTCGACGTCAAGGCCGGCGAAGCCGTCGGCGTCATCGGCCCCAACGGCGCCGGCAAGACCACCTTGATGCGCGTCATCTCCGGCTTGATCCGGCCCTCGCGCGGCTCGATCAAGATGGAAGGTGTTGATCTCGTGGCGACGCCGTCGCACAAGATCGTCGGCCTCGGCATTGCGCATGTGCCGGAGAACCGGCGGCTGTTTCCGCAGCTCACGGTGGACGACAATCTCAAGATGGGCGCCTTCATGAGAGAGGCGCGCGGGCACTATGCCCAGCGGCTCGACGTCGTGTTCGAGCTGTTTCCGCGCCTGAAGGAGCGCCGCCACCAGATGGCCGGCACCATGTCCGGCGGCGAGCAGCAGATGTGCGCGATCGGCCGCGCCATGATGTCCAATCCGAAGCTTCTGCTGCTCGACGAGCCGTCGGCGGGCCTCGCGCCGCTCGTGGTGCAGCAGGTGTTCGAACTGGTGAAGCGGATCCGTGCCAGCGGCCTGACCGTGCTGATCGTCGAGCAGAACGTGCAGCAGGTGCTGAAAGTGGTCGATCGCGCCTATCTGATCGAGGCGGGCACGATCCGCGCCTCCGGCACCTCGGCCGAGATGCTGGCGAGCGACACGGTCAAGGAAGCGTATCTCGGGGTGTGAGGGGGCATGCAGGCATTTCTGGACGTCTTCGACATTTATCTGCTGGAGGCCGTGATCAACGGCATCCTGCTCGGCGGCGTGCTGGCGCTGCTCGCGCTCGGCCTCAACCTGATCTTCGGCGTCATCGACGTGACCTGGATCTGCTATGCCGAACTCGTGATGATCGGCATGTACGCTATGTACTTCATGGTGCAGTATTACGGCGTCAGCTATTTCATCGCTGCGCCCTTCACTATCCTGCTGGTTGCGCTCCTCGGCGCGGCGCTCCACTACCTCGTGATCGCGCCGCTGCTCACGGCGCCGCCGATCAATCAACTGCTCGCGACCGGCGGCGTGCTGTTCGTGCTCCAGAGCTTTGCCACCGTCGCGTTCGGCATCGACTTCCGCAATCTCGGCATCCGCCTGCCGGTGCTCGCCTTCGGCGACATGAATTTCAGCTACGCACGGCTGCTGTCCTTCGTGGCGGCACTGGTCGGCATGGTTGCGGTCTACCTGTTCATGACGCGCACCTTCACCGGCACCGCGATCCGCGCCATCTCGCAGGACCGGCAGATCATGGCGCTGATGGGCGTCGACACCAAGCGGATCTATCTCATCACCTCGGCTCTTGGAGGTGCGCTGGCCGGGCTCGCTGCCTGCCTTCTGGTGCTGCAATATGACGTGCATCCCTTCGTCGGCCTCTCCTTCGGGCCGATCACGTTCCTGATCTGCGTGCTCGGAGGCTTAGGCAATTTCATCGGCGGCTTCATCGCCTCCTTCGTGTTCGCCGAGATCATCTCGCTCGGCGGCCTGTTCTCCGATCTCGAATGGGGCTACGTGCTCGCCTTCGCCTTCTTCATCGTCATGATGTTCATCCGGCCCGCAGGCCTCCTGGCGAGGCGCCGATGATGGGGCAGGGACGACTTGCAGCCTGGGGGATCGGTCTGGCGGCGCTGGTCGCGCTCCCTTTCGTCTATCGCGATCCCTATCACCTGCACATTCTCGTGCTGATCCTGATCTGGTCGTTCGCCTACACGTCCTGGTCGATGATGGGGCGGTTCGGCCTCGTCTCGCTCGGGCACGGCGGCTTCATGGGGATCGGCGCCTATGTCACCGCGCTGTTGTGGAATCACCTCGGCCTTTCGCCATGGATCGGCATTCCCGTCAGCATGGCCGCGGCCGGTGCGCTGGCGCTGATCGTCGGCTATCCCTGCTTCCGCTTCCGCATCACCGGGCATTATTTCGTGCTGGTGACGCTGGCGCTATCAGGCATCGTGCTCCAGGTGATCACCGCGACGCGCGATTATACCGGCGGCTCGCTCGGCTACACGCCGAACCGGGCGGCGGGCAACAGGCTGCTGGCGCTGCAATTCGACGACAAGACCACCTGGTATCTGATCGCGCTCGCGATCTGGCTTTTTGGCATCGTGGTCTGGCACTGGGTCGACCGCAGCATGGCTCGCCATGCGCTGGAGGCGATCTCAGAGGATGAGGATGCCGCCGCCGCGGCCGGCGTCGACGTCACCGCG
Organism: Bradyrhizobium sp. 160; assembly: GCF_023073735.1. Lineage (NCBI taxonomy): Bacteria > Pseudomonadati > Pseudomonadota > Alphaproteobacteria > Hyphomicrobiales > Nitrobacteraceae > Bradyrhizobium > Bradyrhizobium sp. 160. The sequence continues at coordinate 107,302 of NZ_JADPKD010000057.1, read as the reverse complement.
GAGAAATTGAAGATCACGCTGCTCAGCGCGCTGATGACGGCGCTCGCCGGCGCGATCTATTGCCAGTACCAGATGTTCATCACGCCCGATACCGTCAGCGGCATCGCCGTGTCGCTCCAGATGGTGTTCGCGGCCATCGTCGGCGGCTTGTTCGTCTCGCTCGGCCCGACTGTCGGCGCCATCATCACCATCCTGCTTGCGGAGACCTTGCGCATCGGCTTCGGCACCAAGGCGGTCGGCTGGGACAATCTCGTCTATGGCGTGCTGCTCGTGCTTTTCATCATATTCCTTCCCAAGGGCATTCTTGGTAGCGTGCTCGACCGACTGAAGCCGCAACGTAAGGTGTCCCCGAACTCATGAGCAAGAAGCCGTCCAAATCGATCGCCCAGGAGCTCGACCGTTACATTACGCCGTTCCGTTATGATGGATCCGGCAAGTTTCGCCTCAAGGACCACAAGACCGACGAGAAGGGCGATCTCGACAAGGAGAAGGCGCAGGAGATCCTGGAGGCCAACAAGAAGCGGCTGATCACGTTTCAGGAGACGCTCTACGCCCAGGACCGCTGGTCGCTCCTGATCGTATTCCAGGCCATGGACGCCGGCGGCAAGGACAGTGCGATCAAGGCGATCTTCGACGGCATCAATCCGCAGGGCTGCGAGGTCCATTCTTTCAAGGCGCCGAGCACCAAGGAGCTCGATCACGACTTCCTGTGGCGCCACGTGGTCGCGCTGCCGGAGCGCGGCCGTATCGGCATCTTCAACCGCTCCCATTACGAGGAATGTCTGGTGACGCGCGTGCATCCGGAGATCCTCGACAAGGAGAAGCTGCCGGCAAAGCTCGTCACCAAGAACATCTGGAAGGAGCGGTTCGAGGACATCTCCGCCTTCGAGCGCTATCTCTGCCGCAACGGCACCGTGGTGCTGAAGTTCTTCCTCAACGTCTCCAAGGACGAGCAGCGCGAGCGCTTCCTCGACCGGCTGGAAGAGCCGGCCAAGCAGTGGAAGTTCTCGATGGACGATATCAAGGAGCGCGCGCTGTGGCCGCGCTACCAGGCCGTCTATCAGGACATTGTGCGGCACACGTCGACACCTCATGCGCCGTGGTACGTGGTGCCAGCCGACCACAAATGGTTCGCGCGCGTCGTGATCGGCTCCGTGATCAATGCTGCGCTCGAAAAATTGGACCTGAAAGTTCCTCGTGTCGACAAGGCCTCGCTGCAGGAGTTCGACGAGGTGCGCAAGGCGCTGGAGAAAGAAGGAAAGGGAGGCAAGAAGCGGGCAAAGTGACAGCCACCGGCACCGCGGATCGCAAGAACGTCAACTTCGCGCTCCAGGGCGGCGGCGCGCACGGCGCCTTCGTCTGGGGCGTGCTCGACCAGGTGCTCGAGGACGGCAAGCTCGCAATCGAGGCGATCAGCGCCACCAGCGCCGGCGCGATGAATGCGGTGGCGCTGGCCTCCGGCATGGCAAACGGCGGCGCGGAGGCGGCGCGGCAGAGCCTGCACGCATTCTGGTACGAAGTCTCGCGCATGGACCGGGCGTACGATTTGCTCTCGCCGCTCAACCAGTGGATCCAGGCCCTGAAGCTGCCGCCGGAATATCATCCGGTCCACGCCTTCATCCACACGCTGACGCATACGCTGCCGCCGAACCTGCTCAATCCCTTCCACTTCAATCCGCTCCGCTCGCTGCTGCAGCGCGTGGTCGATTTCGACAGGCTCAATTCCGCGCCCGAGGCGCCGCAGCTGTTTCTCAACGCCACCAACGTCCGCACCGGCAAGATCAAGGTATTCCAGAGCCCGTTTCTCACCGCGGAAACCGTGCTCGCCTCGGCCTGCCTGCCGCCCTATTTTCAGGCCGTCGAGATCGATGGCGAGCATTATTGGGATGGCGGCTATCTCGGCAATCCCGCGATCTATCCGCTCATCTACCGCAAGGGCAGCCACGACGTCATCATCGTGCAGGTCACGGCGATCCGGCGCGACGCGCTGCCGACCAGTGCGGCTGACGTCCTCCACCGCATCAACGAGATCAGCTTCAATTCGTCGTTGATGCGAGAAATGCGCGCGATCGCCTTCGCCACGCGGCTGATCGACGACGGCGAGCTCGACAGCAACAGGCATAGCCGCATGTACATGCACTGGATCGGCAACGACCAGCTGATGTCGCAGCTCGGCACGGCCACGCAATTCCACCCGGAATGGGGCCTGTTGTGCCGCCTGCGCGACGAGGGCCGCGCGGCGGCGCAAAGCTGGCTGGCGCAAAACTTCGACCGGGTCGGCAAGTCCTCGTCGGTCGATCTGGCAGATATGTTTCTCTAGGCGAGCCGGCCATGGATCAAAACTGCGAAAACAACCCCATGCACAGTAGCCGCAGATAGCGGAATCAATGGCTTGCCGGTCACGTCGCAGCGCTTGCGGATTTTACGAAGTCCGTTTGACACGTCGGGCAAAACAGGAGCATGATGTCACCATGCCCCGTTCAGGGAACTCGCCGCCTTCAAATGTGATCCTTCAGATCATGGATCCCGCTTGACAGTTTTGTGTCTCGGGAGGAGCATCACAGCGGTCGCAAACAAGCGACGCGCAACGTCCACCTCATGAGCAAGGGGAGGTCTATGACACCACCTCCGCAAATCCAGCCGCTAAGTGCGATGGAGCTCGTTCGGACTATCGCATAGCGGCAAAAACCGCGAACGGCACGCCGGGTCAAGGTTTAGCGGGCTGCATCAGTGAGGCAAAGCCCCTACCTTCCCGGCGCTGTATTTTGCATCACGTCGATCATTGGCTGGCCGCGCCGAGGCCGCCGCGGCGTACGTATTTAGGTCCTGCCTTGTCCCTCCTCCCTCCTTGTCGCCATTCCGGGCTAATTCCCGGAATGGCGCGGGGCAGTCGCATATGGTCTCTTGGACCGGCCTGAGCAAGCGCCTCGTCCTTCGAGACGACCGCGCCGCGGTCTCCTCAGGATGAGGCTAATTGGCCTCGAGTCCGTTGCAACTGCTGCCGCACACTCCGCCCTCATCCTGAGGAGCCCGCCAAAGCGGGCGTCTCGAAGGATCGGCCGCAGGGATTCCGCTTCCCAGATGCGATAGCCCTGCGGAATGGCGGGAGAGCCCTTGCGCGCAGTGTTCTCATGACGTCTCGCTGCGCTGAGCCTGTGCCATCTTCGATCCTGCATTGCGGCAAATGCCAAGAGAATGTCGTCTCGAAGGCCAACTTCCGACACAGGTCCGGGGCGAATAACGGTCATCCGACATGACGCATGTGCTTCGGTGGTGACGATACCGACTCCGCCGGCGCATCTGTTTTATCCAAGGAATCTTCGTGTCGCATAAGTTCGCCCCGGCGCTCCTCGCTGCTCTCTTCCTCGCGATCTCATCTCTCTGCGGCGCCCGCGCCGAGACGCCGGCTGCGAGCAGTACGGCCGCGCTGTCGCCTGAGGAAGCCAAGCGTGCCCTTGAGACACTGCAGGACGACAAGAAGCGTGCGCAGATGATCGACACGCTGCGCGCAATCGCGAATGCATCTGGTCAGCAGGCTGCACCGGCCGCGCCCGAGCAGAAATCGCCGATCCCGCTCTCGGCCGACGGCCTCGGTGCACAGCTCCTGCTCACCGTGTCGGAGGAGATCGGTTCGATATCGAGCGAGATCGCCAGCATGGCGCGGACGCTCACGCATTTTCCGGCGTTCTATTACTGGATCATGCGGACCGCGAACGATCCCGCCGCCTACAATCTCCTGATCGAGACCGCCTGGAAGCTGGCGTTGGTGCTCGGCTGCGCCCTTGCGGCCGAATGGGTGATGTTCCGCCTGATCCGGCGTCCGGTTGCGTTCCTGGAAGGACGCGTGCCGCAGACCGCGCGCCTGCCAGCACAGGCGCTGCCGATTGCCGATCCGCCGTCATCGGTGGTCGATGTCACCCCCGCGCCCGAACTGCACAGGCGCCGCCACAGTCTGGCGCGGGTCTGGCAGATCCTGCTGCGGCTGCCCTTCGTGCTGGGACGCCTCGTGCTCGAACTGCTGCCGGTGGTCGTCTTCGTGGGCATCGCCACCGCGCTGCTCGGGACCGAGATCGGCGAGCCTACGACTGTTCGCCTCGTGATCCTCGCGGTCGTCAATGCCTATGCGTTCTCCCGCGGCCTCATCTGCGTGATCCGGGCGCTGGCGGGACCGTTCGGCCTGTTCCCGGTTCGGGCCGAAACCGCAGCTTACATCGAGATCTGGGCGCGCCGCATCGTCGGCGTCGGCGTATCCGGCATCGCCTTTGCCAATGTGGCCCTGCTGCTCGGCCTGCATCGTGCCGGCTACGCCGCGCTGCTGCGCATGGTGATGCTGGTCGTGCACCTCTTCGTCGTCGTCATCATCCTGCAATGCCGCCGCCAGGTCGCCGAAGCCATCCGTGCGCCGGCCGACCGGCAAGGGATCGCGGCTCGTCTGCGCAATCGCATCGCCGGCAGCTGGCACTATCTTGCCATCGGGCTCGATCTTGCGCTTTGGGCCGTGTGGGCGCTCAACATCCGCAACGGCTATTCGCTGCTCTTGCAGTATTTCGTCGGGACGGTCGTGGTGGCGCTGATGACTCGCGTCGCCATCATGCTGACGCTGAGCCTGATCGACCGCGGCTTCCGGATCAGGCCGGAGATCCTTCAGCGCTTTCCCGGCCTCGAGATCCGTGCCAACCGCTATCTACCGCTGCTGCGCAAGATCGTATCTGGCGTGATCGCCTTCATCGGCTTCGTGGCGGTGCTCGAAGTCTGGGGCGTGGACGCGATCGTCTGGTTCTACGGCGGCCAGATCGGCAGCCGGCTGATCTCGGCCGTGGTGACGATCGGCGTCGCAGCGTTCATCGCGGCCGCGATCTGGGAAGCCAGCAACGCGCTGCTGGACCGGCAGATCAATACGCTGTCCCGGGACGGCCATTATGCCCGCGCCGCGCGGTTACGCACCTTCCAGCCGATGCTGCGGACGGCGCTGCTCTGCCTGATTGCCACCGTCGTCGGCCTCACCACGCTGAGCGAGATCGGCGTCAATGTCGCCCCGTTGCTCGCGGGCGCCGGCATCGTCGGCATTGCCATCGGCTTCGGATCGCAGAAGCTGGTGCAGGACCTCATCACAGGCCTGTTCCTGCTCCTGGAGAACACGGTGCAGGTCGGCGACAATGTCAGCGTGTCGGGGCTGTCAGGCGTGGTGGAGAACGTCTCGATCCGCACCATCCGCCTGCGCGCCGGCGATGGCGCCGTGCACATCGTGCCGTTCAGTGCGGTCACGACCATCACCAATGCCAGCCGTGGCGCCGGCAACGCTTCCGTCAGCGTCAACGTCGCCTACAAGGAAGACACCGATCGCGCCGGCCAGATTCTCAAGGACATCGTGGACGAGATGCGGCGCGAGCCGGAGTTCCGTGCGCTGATCCGCGGCGATCTCGAGCTCTGGGGCATCGACAAGGTCGATGGCGCAATGGTGTCGATCGTCGGCCAGATCCGCTGCACCGAGGCCGGCCGCTGGCCGGTCCAGCGCGAATTCAACCGCCGCATGAAGCTGCGCTTCCAGCAGAGCGGCATCGAGGTCGCCTCGGCGACCCAGACCATCTTGATGCAGATCGCGCCGCCGGCCGACAACGCCGCCCATCTGACGCCAAGACGGGCGGCCGGTTAACCTTTTGCTTCGTTAAACCGCATGCCTCGCGCGACAATCTCGCTGCGGTGCGAGATCACAATAGATGCCTCAGTCCCAACGTCCTTGATCTCGGGGGAGCGCTGGCCGACAATGTCCGCGTTCAATAAGAAACTCCTTGGGGGAATTCGTGAAGAGACCTGCCCGGGTCGCTGCCCAACTGACATCGTCCGATCAATCACACGGCATGACGCTGCTGCGCGATCCGCTGCTCAACAAGGGCACCGCCTTCACCGAATCCGAGCGCGAGGCGCTGGGCCTGCGGGGCCTGCTGCCGCCTTGCGTGCTGACAATGGAGACGCAAGCTCAGCGCGTCCTGACCAATCTGCGCACGCTCCCGACCGATCTGGAGAAATACGTCGCTCTGAACGCGCTGCATGACCGCAACGAGGCGCTGTTCTTCCGCGTCGTCGTCGACAACATCGACGAGATCCAGCCGATCATCTACACCCCGACCGTCGGGCTCGCCTGCCAGAAATACGGCCTGATCTTCCAGCGGCCGCGCGGGATGTTCATCTCCTCGCGCGATCGCGGCCAGATCGCCGAGATCCTGAAGAACTGGCCCTATCCGGCCAGGCTGATCGTCGTCACCGACGGCGAGCGCATCCTGGGCCTCGGCGATCTCGGCGCCAACGGCATGGGGATTCCGGTCGGCAAGCTCTCGCTCTATTCGGCCTGCGCCGGCGTGCATCCCGAGCTGTGCCTGCCGATCGTGCTCGACGTCGGCACCAACAACGAAGAGCTCTTGAACGATCCCTATTATCTCGGCCTGCGCGAGCGGCGGCTGACGGGCGAGGCCTATGACAGCTTCGTCGACGAATTCATGCAGGCCGCGCGCAAGACGTTCCCGGGCGTGCTGATCCAGTTCGAGGATTTCGCCAACCATTCGGCGTTCAAGCTGCTGCACAAATACCGGGATGAGGCCTGCGTCTTCAACGACGACATCCAGGGCACCGCGGCGGTGGCGCTCGCCGGCCTGTTCTCGGCTCTGCGCGTCTCCGCCGGCAAGCTCAGGGATCAGCGGATCCTGTTCCTCGGCGCTGGCGAGGCGGCGACCGGCATCGCCGACCTCGTGGTTTCCGCCATGATGGCGGACGGGCTGGCGGAGGCCGAAGCGCTCCGGCGCAACTGGCTGGTGGATTCCCGCGGCCTCGTCGTCAGCGGCCGCGATGGCCTGTCCGGCCACAAGCTGCGCTATGCCAACGCCGGCCAGGCGCCGATCGCCGATTTCGTGACTGCGATCAAGACGCTGAAGCCGACGGCAATCATCGGTGTCGCCGCTGTCGGCGGCGCCTTCACCCCCGAGGTGCTCAAGGCGATGGCGGAGCTCAACGAGCAGCCGATCGTGTTCGCGCTCTCCAATCCGACCTCGAAGGCCGAGTGCTCGGCGGAGGATGCCTACCGCTACACCGAGGGCCGCGCGCTGTTCGCCTGCGGCAGCCCGTATGATCCGGTGACGCTCAACGGCCGCACCTTCGTGCCGCGACAGGGCAACAATTCCTACATCTTCCCCGGCGTCGGCCTCGGTGTCGTCGCCAGCCGCTCGCGCCTCGTCACCGACGAGATGTTCATGGCAGCCGCCCACACGCTCGCCGATTGCGTCGGCAAGGAGGACCTCGCGCAAGGCAGCCTTTATCCGGCGCTGCCGCGCATCCGCGAGGTCTCGGTCCGTATCGCCGCCGCCGTCGCAGACGTCGCCTATCAGCGCGGCCTCGCCGACGGACCTGCACCCAACGACGTGAAGGCCCTGGTCCAGTCGCAGATGTACGAGCCGCATTACTGACCGTGTCCACGTCGCCATAGCCGGGCTTCACCTCTTCCCACGGGAGAGGTGAAGAGCTCTCGGCTCGTATCGGATCGACCAAAGCGCATGCGCTTGGGACTGTCCGGCCGCACTTAGGTCAGCACGGCGATACCATTTCAGGTAGAATCGCCGTTGCGCGTTGCGTCCGCTTATGCGACGATCTGTAGCGCTACAGGATTTCAAGCAAGGTCAGGTGCCATGGACGATCGTTTGCCCGAACTGGGCGACCTCGAGCGTGAGGTCATGCAATTGGTTTGGGCCCATGGTCCCGTCACCGCCGAGACCGTGCGTGAGCGTCTGTCGCGGCGACTGAAGGAATCGACGGTCCGCACGGTGCTGCGCCGGCTGGAAGAAAAGGGCTATGCAAACCACACCGTCGACGGTCGCACTTACGTCTACCATGCCGCCGAACCACGCGCGCGCGTAGCCGCAAAGGCGGTGCAGCGCATCGTCGACTGGTTCTGCAATGGCTCGGTCGAGGAGGTCCTCGTCGGCATGGTGGACAATGCGATGCTCGACCAGCAGCAGCTGCGCACGCTGGCCGACCAGGTGGCCAAGGCCAAGAAGGCGAGGGGAGTGAAGAAAGATGATCGCAACTCTGGCTGAGGCGGCGCTGCGCTCCTTCGCGCTGGGAGGCGTCGTCTGGTCCGGTCTCATCCTGTTTCGCGTGCGCAATCCGCACGTTCACATGACGGCATAGATAGTCGTGCTGCTGGCGTCGCTGGCGATGCCCTTCATAATGCATTGGCCGACGCTGACGATCGCCCGGCCGCCTTTGCCGGTGCCCGCGCCGGGCGATTTTCTGCCGACTGACATCTCGATGTTGGAGATGCCGCAGCCGTCGCTGCCGGTCGCATCGGGCGCGACGATTGTTTCACCGGCCGGAAGCGGGCTCCCGATCGATTGGTGGCTGATCGCTACGGTCATCTATGCCGGCGTCACCACTTGCCTGCTGCTGCGGCTGCTGATCGGCCTCTGTTTAACCTGGCGCATGGCACGGGCGGCGGCGCCGATGAAGGGTGCGCAGCTTATCGCTGCCGACGTCCGCATCAGTCGTGACGTCGGCGGTCCCGTCACCTTCGGCTCGACCATTTTGGTGCCGCCGCAATTTGCCGGCTGGGATGCGAAGAAGCGCCTCGCCGTGCTCGCGCACGAGAGTGCGCATGTTGCCAATCGCGATTTCTACGTCCTGCTGCTTGCCGCGCTCAATCGCGCGGTGTTCTGGTTCAGCCCGTTCTCGTGGTGGCAGCTTACGCGACTTGCCGAGCTCGCCGAGATCATCAGCGATGCCCGGGCCGTCGAGGTGATCGACGACCGGCTGTCCTATGCGGAGATCCTGCTCGATGTTGCCGCCAGCATGAAGCCGCGGCCGCTCGAGCTCGCGATGGCGCGGGCCTCGACCGTGCGCGGCCGCATCGAGCGCATCATCGCAGCCGCGGCGATGCCGGTCGCGGTCGGCTGGCGCAAACGGTTGTCGATCGCGGCCGCGATCGTCCCCGCCGTGATCGTGTCCGCCGGCATGATCGCCTATCGCACACCGGATCTCGCGCCCGTCACCGCCGATCTCGCCGATGTCCCGGCTCCACATTACCGCCCCTTCGTCAATTTCTATGCCATGGGGCCGACATCGGTGTTCGCGATCTTCCGCGAGGGCGGCGAGCTTTATGGCCAGCTCACGGGCCAACGTCGATTGCCTCTGACGGTCGGAAAGAACGGCACGGCGTCCTACGCGGCCTCCTCGGGCGAGATCACTTTCGCGCTCGATGCGGAACGCCGCTCCTCCGAGCTGACACTGCGCATGAACGGCCGCGATATTCGCGCGGTTCGCGTCGCCGAGCTGCCGGCCGCGGCCGCGGAGCTCGCGCTACTCGATCAGTATGTCGGCTGGTACCGGTTGGCGCCGAACCGCGTGCTCACCGTGCGCCGCGACGGCGACCGTCTCTGGTTGCAGGAGACCGGGCAGGGTGCCACGCAAATGCTCGTCGAGGGCGCCGACGCCTTTTCTTTCGGCGGCGACCATCTCGTGATCTTTTTGCGCGACGAGCATTCGAAGGTTTCGCGCGTGCTGTTGCAGAGCGCAGTTTTCGGTGCCCGCCTCGCCACCCGCGTCGATGCGGCGGTGGCTCAGGCGGTCGAGGCGGATTTCGCGCGCCGCCTCGCGAAGGTCTCCGACAGATTCAGGGAGCAGGTGCCGGCGGCCGGCGGCAAGGAGATGATCCTGCGCGGCATTGAAGACCTGCGCCGCGGCACGCCGGACTATGATCGCATGAGCGCGCCGCTCGCGGCCAAGGCCCACCGGCTGCTCGATGAAATGCGCACGACGTTCCAAGCGCTCGGCGCGGTGGAGTCGATTTTCTTCCGCGGCGTCGGCCCCGGCGGATACGACATCTATGGCGCGAAGTTCGAGAACGGTAGCGCGGAAATCCGCCTGCTGATCGAGCCGGACGGCAAGGCGGGCGATGTGATCTTCCGCGCCGACGGCAATGACGAGCTCGGCGGCATCGTGCCTTGCGCGGAGGAGGCGAACGTTCGCGGTCGCGCCGGCACGTCGCCGATCAGGGTCATGATCTTTAACGAGCTGGGCGACGACATCCAGGTCTCCAATCTCGATGCGGACGGCAATCGCAAGGCGCAGATCGTCAGGTCCAATATGACCTGGTTCACCACCACCACCGTGAACAATCCCTGGATGATCGCCGACAAGTCGGGACGGTGTCTGGAGATCCTGGTGCCGGGCCGGCAGACACGCTTCCACAATGTCGAAGCCTCAAACGTTGGCGCGCGCCCAGGGCGCGCCGCGCGCCGCGCCGTTCCGATCGCCAATGGCGAGGAGATGCTGCGCCGTTACATCGAAAATCTCGGCAAGGGGCAGCCGGACTACGAGCACATGACGTCGGAAGTCGCCGACATAACGCGTCAGCAGCTTCCTTTCGATCAGGCGATCCTGGCGCGGCTCGGCGCGTTGCGCGCGGTCTCCTTCCGCGGCGTTACCGCGCTCGACAGCGACATCTATATCGCCCAGTTCGCCAACGGCTCGGCGGAATGGCGCATCGGTGTCAAGAACGGCACGATCACGAAGATCGCGCTCGGGCCGAATTTCTAGGCACAGCGTCGGTACCGGATGACTTGAGGGGGGCTGCTACAATGTCCGCTTGTGCGTGCGCCCTCGTAAATGCTACTATGCGTAGCATTACAGACCGTAGCGAAGAATCGGGCATTCGCCATGAGCAATTCCGCAAAGGCCGAAGCCGTGCTGGCGCTGCACCGCTTCGGAATGGGGCCGCGGCCAGGATCGATTGCCTCCGTCGGGAGCGACGCGCGCGGCGCGCTGATCGCCGAGCTCGACCGCCCCCTCGCGCTCGCCGCGGCGAGCGGTCTGCCCTCCAGCGCGAAGGCCTATCGCACCGTCGCCGATGCCAATGCCCGGCGAGCGGCACGCGCCAAGCAGGCGCAGCAACAGGCCAAGAAGCAGCAGATGGTTTCGGGTGATCAGGCTCAGGCGCAGCCCGATGGGCAGGCGCTGGGCTATGCGCAGGAGAAAGATGCTGCAGAGACGGCGGCGAAGCAGGCCGCCGAGGCCATTCCGGATCCCGGACGTCCCACGTATTTGCAGGAGGCCAAGCTGCGCACAGAGGCCGCGCTCGCCGCCGACATCGGCTTTGCCGAGCGGCTGGTCTGGTTCTGGTCCAACCATTTCTGCATCTCGGCCAACAAGATCCAGAGCATGTCCGGCGCCTATGAGCGCGAAGCGGTTCGCGCCCATGCGCTCGGCCGCTTCGTCGACTTGCTGCAGGCCGTCGAAGGCCATCCGGCCATGCTGTTCTATCTCGACAATCTCGACTCAATGGGAGCGAACTCGATCGCCGGCATCAACCGCAACCGCGGCCTCAACGAGAACATCGCGCGCGAGATCATGGAGTTGCATACGCTCGGCGTGCGCACCGGCTACACCCAGGACGACGTCATCGGCTTCGCCAACGTCATGACCGGCTGGACGCTGGTGCCGCCGGGCGCCGATCCGCAGCATGGCGGCGAGTTTACCTTCAATCCGCGGCTGCACGAGCCCGGCGGACAGACCGTGCTCGGCAAGCGCTATGAGCAGGAGGATGTCGAGCAGGGCCGCGCCGTGCTGCGCGATCTCGCCGCTCATCCGGCAACGGCGACCCATGTCGCGACCAAGCTCGCGCGCCATTTCGTCGCCGACGAGCCGCCGCCGCCCCTGGTCGAGCAGATGGCCAAGACGTTTCGCGATACCGATGGCGATCTCAAGCAGGTCGCCATCGCGATGGTGTCGTCGGACGAGGCCTGGCGGGCGCCGCCGTCAAAGCTCAAGCGTCCAGGCGAATGGGGCGTCGGGATGGTGCGCGCAACCGGTATCACGCAGGTCGATCCCGTCCTCTACACCGGCGGCCAGCAGCTGCTCGGCGAGCCGCTGTGGCGTCCCCCCGCGCCCAAGGGCTATCCGGACGACGAGGCCAGCTGGATCGACGGCGTCGGCCGGCGGCTCGACGTCGCGAGCAGCTTTGCCGAGCGCGTCGCCGGCATGGCCGATCCGCAAGCCATTATCGACGACGTCTTCGCTTCGCAGATCGCGCCCGAGGCGAAGCAAGCGGTCAGCCGTGCCGAGAGTCGGCAGCAGGCGCTGGCGCTGTTGTTCATGTCGGCGGATTTTCAGAGGAGGTGAGCATGGGATTCGTCAATCACCTGCCCACGCGGCGCGAGCTTCTGGTCGGCTCCGGTGCACTGTTCGCATGGAGCCAGATGCCGCGGATCGCGCACGCCGAAGGACGCGACCCGCGCCTGCTCGTCATCGTCCTGCGCGGCGCGCTCGATGGTCTAGGTGCTGTGGCGCCGGTCGGCGATCCCGATTGGACCCCCTTGCGCGGCGACCGCGCCCTGGTGCTGGATGGCAAGCCGGCGGCTCTGCCGCTGGATTCTTTCTTCGCCCTCAACCCGGCGATGCCGAACCTGCACAGGCTCTACAAGAGCGGCAAGGCCGCCATCGTTCACGCCACGGCGACGCCCTATCGCGAGCGCTCGCATTTCGACGGCCAGGACGTGCTGGAGAGCGGGCTTGTCAAGCCCGGCATGACCAGCTCGGGATGGCTCAACCGCGCGCTGCTCGCACTGGAATCGGGCGGCCGCGTCGATCCGCGCGGCAGCCGCGCGCTTGGCATTGGTTCGGTGACGCCGCTGGTGGTACGTGGCGCCGCTCCAGTGATGACATGGGTGCCGCAGAAGCTGCTGCCGGCAAGCGAGGATACGCAGAACCGTCTGCTCGATCTCTATCAGCACACCGATCCGAAGCTCGCGACCGTGCTGCAGGGGCGCATGAAGCTCGCTTCACTCGGCGGCGCAGCTGGCATCGGCGATCCGATGTCGGACGATCCGACGTTGGCGCCTCCGGGCATGGCGCGCGTGCGTGCCTACTTCGCCGAGGCTGCCGGCACTGCCGCGCGCTATCTCGCCAAGCCTGACGGACCGCGCGTCGGCGCCATGGGCTTCGTCGGCTGGGACACGCACATTGCCGAAGGCGCGGCCTCCGGTCAGCTTTACAACCTGCTCGGCGCGCTCGACGGCGCGTTTGCGGCAATCGAGAGCAATATGGGCACGGCGTGGCAGGAGACAGTCGTCGCCGTCGTCACCGAGTTCGGGCGCACCGCGCGCATCAACGGCACGCAAGGCACCGATCACGGTACCGGCACGGTCGCTTTCCTGATCGGTGGCGGACTTGCGGGTGGCCGCGTGATCGCGGACTGGCCGGGGCTGAAGCCGGCGCAGCTCTATGAGGATCGCGACCTCAAGCCGACCACGGATCTGCGTGCCGTGCTGAAGGGCCTTCTGAGGGATCACCTGCGCGTCGAGGAGAAGGTTCTCGCCGAGACGGTCTTCCCCGGCAGCGCCGACGTCAAGCCGATGGGCGGCCTCGTCGGCTGACGACGCCCGCGCAACTGGATCAGGTTCATGATGTTCACGCCGACACAATTGGAGCTCGACTTTCTCGTCAGCCTGAAGACAGGCTGGCGGCGGCTCTATCGGCGTGAGCTGATGCGGCTCCTGAAGGGAGACAGCGAAGCTGGCGAGGTTCAACCAGAGGCCCGTCCGATCGGCTGGCGCGTCGTCTCGGGCTGAACCCGCGCCTGTTCCGATTCAGGACAAGGCCAGTGTGGTGGAATCGTCACAGCTGGCGCGAAACGGCGGCGGCCTCAGCCCTGCTTTTGTTCCGACAAGGTTCTGCCCTCATTGCCCACCGAAAATCGGGTCCGTTCGGAGGGCGTACCATGTCTCGCATTGCACGTGCCGAAACTGCCCGGATTTCCTTCGCAACCTCGTGCCGTCTGCTGCTCGCGATCGGCAGCGCCGCCTCGCTCGCCGCCTGCGCGCAATCGCCGGTCAGCCGCCAGAAGGCCGATCTCGCCGGCACCAGCCGGCAGGCCGCGGTGGAGCGCCCGCACAGGGTGGCGGCGCTGCATCCAAGGCCGATCATAAGGTCGCGCGGCTCCGACGGTGACGCAAAGCAGACCGCCTCGCATGGCGTTGCCAGCTTCTATTCGGATACGGAGACCGCAAGCGGCGAGAAGTTCGACAAGAACGAATTGACCGCGGCGCATCCGAGCCTGCCGTTCGGCACCAAGCTGCGGGTGACCGATACCTCCTCCGGCCGCTTCGTGACCGTCAGGGTCAACGATCGCGGGCCCTATGTTCGCGGACGCGTGGTCGATATCTCCCCTTCCGCGGCCGAGGCGCTCGGCATGGTCGACAAAGGCATCACCAATGTCCGCCTCGATGTCGTGCAATGAGCCTCAAGCCCATCGCAGCGCTTAACCGGCTGTTAGTTGCTCTGTCGCACCATACCTGTCCAGCAAATCCGGGGCTTTGGGGAGGCGGCGCTTGAACACGATCCAGTATCTCGAAGATCAGGCCGCGCGCGCTGAGCGGCTTGCCAAACGGATCACGGATGCGCTGACAATCGAAAAGCTGCTGACCTTCGCGGGCGAGCGCCGCCGCGAGATCGAGGTGATCGGCGGCAAGCACCGGCGCGCCCAGCTCCGGCGAACCACGAGCTAAGCGCATCCGCGCTTGCTTCCCTATCTGCGCAATTGAAACAACGCCCGCTCAGCGGTGGCTTTCGACGAAGTCGCTGAGATAATCAGGCAGCTCTACACCGTCGATGTCGCAGCGCGCACGGATCTCGCCGGCGACATCGGTCGAAATGTCCTTCATCCAATGCTCGAGCGTGTTGAATGAAATCACCTTGATCGGGTCGTTGAAGCATCCGGCGACAAGCTCGCCGATGGTGGTTTCGAGATCGCTGCGCTCGATGCGGATTTCGGTCGCCTCGTCGCGGCGATCGATCACCACGAACAGGGTCTGGTCTGCGCCGTAGGGCACGACGGGAGATGACACGCCGGCGTCAAGCATCTTGAGGCGCTCACGTCTTTGCTTCCGATCCCTGACAACGGGAAAAACCGGAAGAAGGTTCCTGCTCGCGTGCTTGTGAAGGCCGTCAGAGAAATTCCCTTAAGCGCGAGAGCTCGATGACATGCTCGGGCGAAAGGATTTCCGTGACGAGCGGTGGTTGCGCCACGGTGCGAATCTCATAGAGGTGCCGAGTCGTCGCGGGCTTCTGCATGAAGACCGAGATGCACTCGTCGAGCGTGCCTTCACTCACCTGGTAGGGATCTCTGTCCAGCCTTCGCTGGTTTGCAAGCGAGGGCCATTTATACAGCACCGCAAGCGCGCCGAAATTGACCTTTGACTCCCCGACCACGTCCCCCATCGTCCTGCCTCACGCAAAAGACGACCCCAGCACACGGGGTCGCGTGCCGGGGCCTACACACTTGTCGCTGCATCTCAATGCCACGAACATTCAACGCGGCAACCGGGAAAAGGTTCCCGGCGGCCCTGTCCCTATTCAGCTCGCGGCGGCCGCGATTCTGTGCCCCGGACTGTCATTGCCCCGGCTGCTCTCGTCGCCGCGGCTGACCTCCGGCGGAAGTCCCGCGAAGCGCCGCAAGGCTCCGGCCATTTGCACCCGGCCGGGCACGCCGGTGATCACCACATCGACCATCGCGAACGACGAGTGGAAATGGCCGCGCGCCCGAAGGTGCTCGACCGGAACGCCCGCGGCGGCCATCGCCTCGGCATAGGCGACGCCCTCGTCGCGCAACGGATCGAACTCGCAGGTGACGACGAAGGCCGGCGGTAATCCTTCAAGCTTGCCGCGGAGCGGCGAGACGCGCGGGTCGGTGCGGTCGGCCGGCGAGCAATAGAGGTCCCAGAACCAGTACATCAGCGAGCGCGTCAGGAAGTAGCCGGTCGCATTGTCGTTGTAAGAGGGCCGATCGAAGGTGCAGTCGGTGACCGGGCAGACCAGGAGCTGGCCGGCGATCTCGGGACCGCCGCGGTCGCGTGCGAGCTGACAGGTGACAGCGGCGATGTTGCCGCCGGCGCTCCAGCCTGCAACCAGCACCGGCCCCGGCATGCCGCCGAGCTCGGCGGCATGCTCGGCGATCCAGCGCGTTGCCGCATAGCCGTCCTCGGCGGCGGTGGGGAAGCGGTGCTCCGGCGCATGGCGATAGCCGACGCTGACGAAGATCATGCCGGTCCGCCGCACCATGTCGCGGCAGAACGGCTCGTCCGACTGCTCGTCGCCGAGCACCCAGCCGCCGCCGTGGAAATAGACCACGAGCGGATGCGGGCCCGGCGTTGCCGGCTTGTAGACACGGTAAGGCAGCGTGCCGTCGGTACCTGGCAGGGTGCCGTCGACGATGTCGCCGATCGGCCGCCCCGCAGGCCGGCCCTTGTTGAACTCGTTGACGAAGGCGCGGGCGCCGAGCGCGCCCATCGACTCGATCGGCGGCAGGTTCAGCGACGTCAGCAGGTTCAGCACCAGCCGCACGTCCGGCTGCAGGCGCACCACCTCGCCGTCATTGCACTGCGTCGCGACGTTGGGGCCGGTCAGCCTGAACCCGAGCATGCCGCGGCTGACCACCTCGTCGCAGATGCTGCGATAGGGGCCGACGCCGCCGGTATAGGGCATCAGGCCCTGGACCTTGCCGGGCACGTTGGCGCCCGTGTACCAGGTGTTGGCGAGGCGATGCAGCGTCAGCATCGAACAATCGGCCATGTGCCGGCCCCAGGCGGCCTGCGCCGTTTCGGTCGGCTCGATC
This sequence comes from Bradyrhizobium sp. 160, assembly GCF_023073735.1. Lineage (NCBI taxonomy): Bacteria > Pseudomonadati > Pseudomonadota > Alphaproteobacteria > Hyphomicrobiales > Nitrobacteraceae > Bradyrhizobium > Bradyrhizobium sp. 160. The sequence goes on along the minus strand of NZ_JADPKD010000057.1, from coordinate 90,654 downwards.
GTGGTGAAGCCGGCATCGCGCAGCTCCGCAAGGCGATCGACGACCCAGTCGACATGCTGCTCGATCGACACCGCCATGTTCGACAGCACCGACGGGCTGCCGGGGCCGGTGATCATGAAGAAGTTCGGGAAGCCCTCGACCGTGAGGCCGAGATAGGTCTGCGGTCCCTGCGCCCAGACATCCGAGAGCGATCGGCCGCCCCGTCCCGTGATCGGATGCACGGCACGGATCGCTCCGGTCATGGCGTCGAAACCGGTCGCGAACACGATGACGTCGAGGTCGACGCTGCGCTTGGCAGTCGTGATGCCGGTTGCGGTGATCGCCTTGATCGGTTCCTGGCGCAGATTGATCAGCGTGACGTTCGGCCGGTTGAAGGTCGCGTAGTAATTGGTATCGAGGCAGGGACGCTTGGCGCCGAACGGATGATCGTGCGGCATCAGGGCCGCTGCGGTCTCGGGATCCTTGACCGCGGCGCTGATCTTTTCACGGATCAGGTCCTGCACGATCTTGTTGCCGTCGACGTCGACGGCCTGGTCGGCCCAGAGCTGGGTCAGGATATAGACGAGGTCGCCCTTGCCCCATGCCTCTTCAAAGCGCGCGCGACGCTCGGCGTCGCTGAGCTGCCAGCTCACCGCGGTCTGCTGAGGATAGGGCACACCGGCCATCGATTGGCGTGCCTGCGCGCGATAGGCCGCGCGGTCGCTTTGCAGCAGGCTCATGCGGTCCCAGGGCGCCGGGCCGTTATGCGCGGGCAGCGCGAAATTTGGCGTGCGCTGGAACACGGTCAGATGCGCGGCCTGTTCGGCGATCAGCGGGATCGACTGGATGGCGGACGAGCCCGTGCCGATCACGGCAACGCGCTTGCCGGCGAGATCGACCCCGTCATGCGGCCAGCGTCCGGTGAAATAGACTTCGCCCTCAAAATCCTTGACGCCGTCGATCTCGGGCGGCTTTGGCGCCGAAAGGCAGCCGGTCGCCATGATGTAGTGGCGGCAGGAGACCGGCGCGCCGTTGTCAGTGGTGAGCTGCCAGTGCCCCGTCGCTTCGTCCCATGTGGCTGCGCTGACCTTGGTGTTGAAGCGAATGTCGCGCCTAAGGTCATAGCGGTCGGCGACGAAGCCGAGATAGCGCAGGATCTCGGGCTGGGTCGCGTATTTCTCGGACCAGGTCCAGGCCGCCTCGAGCTCCGGATCGAAGGTGTAGCTGTAATCGATGGTTTGGATATCGCAGCGGGCGCCCGGGTAGCGGTTCCAGTACCAGGTGCCGCCGACGTCGCCGGCCTCATCAAGGGCGATCGCCTTGAAGCCGGCCTTGCGCAGGCGATGGAGGAGATAGAGGCCAGCAAACCCGGCGCCGACCACGGCGACGTCGACCTGTTGGGCTGCTCCACTCGCCGCCCTCGATTCGCGTGCGGCGACCATTGCGTCAGGCATGGCATTTCTCCCGTGTATTTTGTTTTGCCGGCAGGCTATCGCTGCAGGTTCGGCTTGTCATCAGGACAAGTGCAATCTTCGGTAGTCGTTTGCGGCGTCATCGTGGCCACGCGAAGCTTGTGACGATACACGCATCGCGATGCACAATCGCCGGGATTGTCCGGGCTAATCAGACTACATCCTTCTGTGTATGCTTGCGCTTACTAGCCACGCGTACCCAGGGCGTCATGACAGAGTTGAGTGAGCGAACCAAAGCGAACATGGACGTCGTCCTGGAGGAGACGTGCCGCCAACTGCCGCATGGCGGCGATCACGACAGCCGCAGGTTCATCGCCGAGCGCCTGATCGAGGCGGCGCAGTCGGGACATTCCACGCTTGGCGAGCTCGGCATCGTCGCCCGCCGCGCGCTGGCGGAGCTCCTGGCCAAGGGGAGTTAGACGCGGCGAGAGACTTGCCTCGCTGACGGTCAGGGACATAACCTGCCGGGAACCCTTTCTCGCATCGAGATATCTAGAAGATGCGGTCCTTGCTCGCGCTTGTTGCGACTTCCGCGGTTCTGGGCTGCGCCGGCCTGGCCCTGGCCCAGCCGGTCGGACAGTTTCCGTTCGCGCTGACGCGCGAAGGACAGATGCTTGGCGCCGTCGAAGGTGAGGTGGCCTCCTTCAAGGGGCTTGCCTACGCGGCGCCGCCGGTCGGTCCGCTGCGCTGGCGCCCACCGCAGCCGACGGCCGAGAGCTCGGACATGCGCACCGCCTACGACTACGGCGCGCCTTGTCTTCAACCGTCGCTGCCTGGCGCGAGCGAGGATTGCCTCACGCTGAACGTGTTTCGTCCCTTCGGAGTCGATGGTCCGCTACCGGTGATGATGTTCATCCATGGCGGCGCCTTCGTCACGGGGACCGCGAACGATCCGCTGTTCGACGGCGCCAGGCTGGCGCAGGCCGGCCTCATCGTCGTCACCGTGAATTATCGCCTCGGTGTGCTCGGCTGGCTTACGCATCCCGCGCTGTCGGAAAGCGGCTCCGGCAATTACGGTCTGATGGACCAGATCGCGGCGTTGCATTGGGTGCACGACAATATCGCGGCGTTCGGCGGCGATCCAGACAACGTCACCCTGTTCGGCAACGGCGCAGGCGCGACGTCGATCGCGCTGCTGATGCTGTGCCGGCAGACGCGCGGGTTATTCCACAAAGCCATTCTGCAATCGATCCCCGGTCGTGCGCGCCTTCGCTCGGCGCAAGAGGCGGAGGCTGTCGGTCGCCAGTTCGTCGCCGCGCTAGGAGAGCGGACGGACTTGCGCGCAGTTGGGCCGAGCCGCTTGCTTGCCGTCGCAAAACAGCTGCTGGACAAATCGCCGCGCAGCTTTGCGCCGATGCTGGATAGAAGCCTGGTGACTGAGGACGTCGCCGCGGGCTTTGCAGCGGGACACCAAAGCCGCATTCCCCTGATCATCGGCTCGAACGACGACGAGACGGGTTTCGACAGCGAACTCAGTGTGGAGGAGGAGCTGGCGTCAGCAGGCGTCACAAGCGATGACCTGCGCAGCCTTTATCCGGATCTTGCGAGGTCATCGGATCGCGCCGCAAGATTCTTCACCGACAAGGACTTCTCCGAGCCGGTGAGGCTGCTTGCGCGCCTGCATGCCGCAAGCGGCGCGCTGACCTTCCGCTATCGCTTTGGCTATGTGCCTGAAGCGCAGCGCGCAAATCCTGATCATGGGCATGGACGCGAGTTGCAGTTCATCTTCGGTGTCGAAGGCGTGCCCGGTGCAGGAATCTTCTCGCGAGCAGATCGCGAGGTCGCGAGCCGCATCCGCGGCTATTGGATCAATTTTGCGAAAAGCGGCGATCCCAATGGCTCCGGTTTGCCCCATTGGGACGCGGCCGCAGACCGTGATCGGCTGCTGCTGATCGCGGACGATCGTATCGCGAGCGGAGACGACCCCTTCGCGGAGCGTCTCGATCGGATCGCAGGTGAGGGCAGGAAATGAGTGGGATTTATGCCGCGAGCTCGACGCGCGGCGCCGGGCTCAGTCGGTCTTCCTCCAGATAGTCCATCGCGCCGTCCTTCTCGATGGCATAGAACTGCTGGCCGTCCCGCGACTTGTAGGCGGCGCGGACGACGCCGCGGCGACCCTTGTCACTGTTGACGACGTCCCCCAGCGCAAACTTCCTCATCTCACGTCTCACTTGTCTTCAGGCCGACTGCTTCGGCCACGGCGGGATTTTGGAAGGCAAATCGTTAACGGCTTGCTAACCATCCCGGTTTGCCTATGCTCGGCGCGAACTGCGCGGGCAGCTCGCACGCGCCTGTTGCCAGCGAGACGAGCCTGATGACGCGATTTCCAACCCTGTTCCTGTCGCATGGTGGTGGCCCCTGGCCGTTCATGGAGGACGGACGGGTGCAATATGCGAAGACCGCCGGGGAGTTCGGCCGATTACCGCAAGTATTGCCGAAAAGGCCGAAGGCTGTGCTTGTCATCACTGGCCATTGGGAGGCCGACGCCTTCACCGTGTCGACCTCGGCGCATCCGCCGATGGTGTACGACTATTACGGTTTCCCCGAGCATACCTATCACCTTAAATATCCGGCGCCGGGCCAGCCCGAGCTCGCAGCCGAAGTGAAGGCGCTGGTGACGCGCGCCGGGCTCGATTGCCGCGAGGATCCCGATCAGGGCTTTGACCACGGCACTTTCGTGCCGCTCGGCCTGATGTATCCGAACGCCGACATGCCTATCGTGCTGCTGTCGCTGAAGTCGAGCTACGATCCGGCCGAGCATATCAGGCTCGGGCAGGCGATCTCATCGCTGCGCGACGACGGCGTCCTGATCGTCGGCAGCGGGCTGACCTATCACAACATGCGCGGCTTCAATCGACCGGAGTCCAAGCCGGTCTCGTACGACTTCGAGGCCTATTTGAACGAGGCCATCAGCAATCCGGATGCGACACGGCGCAACGCCATGCTCGTCGACTGGGAGAACGCGCCCAGCGCGCGCCTCGCGCATCCGCGCGAGGACCATCTGTTGCCGCTGATGGTCGCCGCCGGCGCCGCCGGCAGCGACATTGGCCGCCGCGTCTTCGTCGACGAGGTCGCGGGCGTGGCAATGGCGTCTTATGTGTTTGGTGGGTGATCTTCCTTCTCCGATAAGGGAGAGAGTCATCCTCACCCGTATTTCAGCTTCATGAACAGGATGCCGCCGGCGAGCACCATGGTGATGGCGTTAGCGGCGACCAGTGGGCCGTCGCCGGAGAGCAGGCCGTAGAGGAGCCAGAGCACAAGGCCCAGCACCATGACCAGGAACATGCCGAGCGAGATGTCGCGCGCCGAGCGCGTCTTCCAGACCTTGATGAACTGCGGCGCATAGGCGACGGTGGTGCAGGTGGCGGCGGCAAAGCCGAGCAGCTTGATCGCGAAGGGGTCCATCCCGGCTCTATAGCATGGATTCGGCCATGCCTCACGCGCGGGCCGCCATGAGGTCGCGGTAGAGCGCGGCATAGTCGCCGGCGCGGTTGCGCCAGGAGACGTCGGTCGCAAGGCCGCTCAATTGCAGCCGGCGCCAGGTCAGCTTGTCGTGGAAGACGGTGTTGGCCTTGCGCAGCGTGCCGGCGAGGGCGTCCGCCGTCACGGGGCTGAACTTGAAACCGGTGGCATCGTGGCCGGATGCGTCGGCCTCGCTGATGTCGACGATGGTATCCTCGAGCCCGCCGACGCGCGACACGATCGGGACGGCGCCATAGCGCAGCGCGCAGAGTTGGGTCAAGCCGCACGGCTCGAAGCGCGACGGCACGATCAGCGCGTCCGAGCCGGCCTGGATCAGATGCGCCAGGATCTCGTCATAGCCGATCACGACTCCGATCTGGCCGGGATTGGCGCGTGCGGCGGCCTGGTAGCCGTCCTGCAGATCGCGATCGCCGCTGCCGAGCAGCGCGAGCTGCATGCCTTCACCCAGTATGGTTGGAATGGCCTCGAGCAGGAGATCGAGTCCCTTCTGCCAGGACAGGCGGCTGATGACGCCGAGCAACGGCGCCTCGTCGGAGGAATCGAGATTGAACTGCTGCTGAAGCGCCGCCTTGTTCGCGGCCCGGAACGTCAGGTCTTCCGCGCCGAAGCGGTAGGCGATGTGCGGATCGGTTTGCGGATTCCACACCGAGATGTCGATGCCGTTGAGAATGCCGCTGAGCACGCTCGCGCGTGCGCGAAGCAGACCGCCGAATCCCATGCCGCCTTCGTCGCTCTGGATCTCCCGCGCGTAGGTCGGCGACACCGTGGTGATGCGATCGGCAAATTGCAGGCCCGCCTTCAAAAAGCTGATGCCGCCGAAATATTCGATTTCGTTGACGTTCAAGGAGTGCCAGGGCAGGCCGATCGCGCCAATCAGCTCGGGAGCAAACTTGCCCTGATAGGCCATGTTGTGAATGGTCATCACGGTGCCGGGCCGCGGTCGGTTGTCATAATGCAGATAGGCCGGCACAAGCCCCGCCTGCCAGTCATGGGCGTGCATGATGTCGGGCACGAAAGCCGGAACCAGGCCGTGGCCGATATCGGCGGCGACGCGCGAGAGCGCGGCGAAGCGCACGCCGTTGTCCGGCCAGTCGACGCCTTCGCTGGTCACGTAGGGATTTCCCGGCCGCGCATAGAGATGCGGCACGTCGAGCACGAACAGATCGAGGCCGTCGTGCGAGGCTGCGAGCAGGCGTCCAGGCCCGCCGAAATAATCCGGCCAGCGCCGGATTTCCTCCGCTCCGGCGAGCAGCCGCGTCACGTCGGGATAGCCGGGCATCAGGGTGCGCATCTCGACGCCATGCGCCTTCAGCGCAACCGGCAGCGCGCCGGCGACATCGGCGAGGCCGCCGGTCTTGACGATGGGGTAGACTTCAGAAGCGACCGCGAGGACGCGAACAGGCGTCATTTATTGAGCCCATCGATCATCGGCTGGGTGATCAGCGAGATGCCCTGCTCGGTGGTGCGGAAGCGCTTGGCGTCAAACTCGGTATCCTCGCCGACGACGAGGCCCTCGGGGATTTCGACGCCGCGGTCGATCACGACGTTCTTCAAGCGAGCCCCGCGCCCAACATTCACGTAGGGCATGATCACGGCATTCTCGACATTGGCATAGGAGTTGATGCGGACACCGGTGAACAGCAGCGAGCGGCGCAGCGAGGCGCCGGAGATGATGCAGCCGCCCGAGACGAGCGAGCTCACGGCCTGGCCGCGCCGGCTCTCCTCGTCGTGGACGAATTTGGCCGGCGGTGTGATCTCGGCATAGGACCAGATCGGCCAGGCGCGGTCGAACAGGTCGAGCTCCGGTACGACATCGGTGAGATCGATATTGGCGGACCAATAGGCGTCGACGGTGCCCACGTCACGCCAATAGGCGCCGTTGTGGCTGCTGGAGCGCACGCAGGAGGTCGAGAATTGGTGCGCGAACGCGCGGCCGTTCTTGACGAGGTATGGAATGATGTCCTTGCCGAAATCGTGGTTCGAGTCCGGGTCCTCGGCGTCGCGCCTGAGCTGATCAAACAGGAATTTCGCATTGAACACGTAGATGCCCATGCTGGCCAGCGAGACGTCCGGCTTGCCGGGCATCGGCGGCGGGTCTTTCGGCTTCTCCAGGAAGGACTGGATCCAGCCCTTCTCGTCGATATGCATGATGCCGAAGCCCGATGATTCCGTGCGCGGCATCTCGAGGCAGCCTACCGTGACATCGGCGCCGCTCTCGACATGCTCGCGCAGCATCACCTCGTAGTCCATCTTGTAGATGTGGTCGCCGGCCAGCACGACGATGAAGCGGCAGGCGTGAGATTCGATGATGTCGATGTTCTGGTAGACCGCGTCCGCCGTGCCGACATACCACATGTTCTCGGAGACGCGCTGGCTCGCCGGGAGAATGTCAAAACTCTCATTGCGCTCGGGGCGGAAGAAGTTCCAGCCCATCTGAAGGTGCCGGATCAGGCTGTGCGCCTTGTATTGGGTGGCGACCGCGATGCGGCGGATGCCGGAGTTCACCGCGTTCGACAGCGCGAAGTCGATGATGCGGGACTTGCCGCCAAAATAGACCGCCGGCTTGGCGCGCCGGTCGGTCAGCTCCAAAAGCCGGCTGCCGCGTCCGCCAGCGAGGACGAACGCCAGCGCCTGGCGGGCAAGCGGTTCACTACCGACGGCACTCATGTCATCCTCCCGCGCTCTGGCGCTTGCCGAGGCCTTTTGTCGCGAGAAGCCCCGCGGTCCCGCGCCCATTGGAACCGATAGTAACGGTACGAATAGTAAATCGGGAAGTAGGTTGTTAGTTGCGAGCGCGGGAAGCTTAATGCTTTGCCCTGATGCCGTTCTTGGCCACCGAACTCCGGCGTCGCGCCGGTGTCACATGGCGACCGAGCAGGCGCGCTGGCCCGCCAGCGGCCGTCTCGCAGCGAGACGTGAAGGGCACTTGTGCGCCGCACGCAAATTCGAGGCTTTGACTAGGCGCAAGGATGTTCGATCATGGCGATGCGATCCATTTCCAAGCGAAACGTCAGACAGGGAGTAAGACGATGAGGATCTGGAAAACGGCAATTGCCTGTTCGCTGGCCGGCGTGGTCATGGCCGGCCAAATCGAGCAGGCCGCGGCGGGTCCGATGCCGACCAACGTCGCGACCATGAAGGCTGCCGTCGGCGATGATGTCACGCAGGTGCATTGGCGCGGCGGCGGCTGGGGATGGGGTCTCGGCGGCCTCGCGGCCGGTGCGATCATCGGCGGCGCCATCGCCGCCAGCACCGCGCCTTACGCCTATGGCTACTATGGCGGCCCGTACTACGGCGGCTATGGCTACCCGGGGTACGGCTATGGTTATGCCCCGGCTTATTACGGCTATGGGCCCGCCTACGCTTATCCGCGATACTATCGGACGTATCGTCCGTACTACGGCTATCGTTACGGCTACTACCGGCCGTATCGGGTCTTTCACCGGCCTTACTATCGTGGATATTGGTAACGTTTTGCGCGGCTAGAGCGCGAGCCACACGATCATGCTCATGCTGGCCAATTGCATGAGCACGATCGCGGCGAGATGCAGCGGGCCGGCCTCGAGGCGAAGCCTGCGCATCCCGCCGGGTCCAATTAGTTCGATCCTGCGGCCGCAGCCGTGAAGCTGCGGTCGACGGCTTTGCCGACGTCGAGCTTTTTCGGCAGGATGCCATAGCGCGTCGAGCGATCGGAGGCTTCCTGCACCTCCTTCACGACGTTCTCGTCGATCACGATCGGGCTGGTGCGCTGCGCGGTGTAGGCCGAGAGCAGCACGTCTTCCGGCAGCTTGGTTAGCTCGGCCGTGTTCTTGGCATAGTCGGAAAGGTGATCAAGCGACCATAGCCGCGCCTTGTTCAGCCGCTGCACAAGATCCTGCACCGCCGCGCGCTTGATGGCGATGGCGTTGTCGGAAGCGACGATGAAGGTGATGGTTGGCGTCAGGCCTTCTCCGTCGGCGATCACGCGGGCTTTGTCCTTCAGCGTCGCGAACGAGACGTAGGGTTCCCACACCGCCCATGCATCGATCGAGCCGGCGAGCAGCGCGATCTTGGCGTCGACCGGTCCGAGCGGCGCGAAGGTCGCATCCTCCAGCTTGATCTGCGCCTTCTCCAGCGTCGCGCCGATCAGAAACTGGCCCCAGCCGCCGCGCGTGCCGGCGAGCCGTTTGCCCCTGAGGTCGGCGGCCGACTTGATCGGCGAATCCTGGCGCACCAGGATGGCCTGCGTCTTCGGGTCTGACCTCGTCCCGCCGATCGCTTTGATCGGCGCGCCGGCCGCATAGACCGACAGGAACGAGAGATCGCCGGTATAGCCAACGTCGAGCGCACCGGCGTTGAGCGCTTCCAGGATCGGCGCGGCCGCGGGGAACTCCGACCACTCGATTCTGTAGGGCAGGTCTTTCGTGTAACCGGAGATTTCGAGCAGCGACCGGTTGCCGCCTTTCTGGTCGCCGACGCGCAGCACGACGGTGTCGGCCGCGAACGATGCGGCGGCTGTCGACAAGGTGAGGGCGGCGGCAAGCAGCGATGCCGCGAGACGGCGGGTGATGGGATGATGATGGGAGTTGATGCGCATGTGGCCTGTCTTGTTGGTTTGCTCACGACGCGTGAGCGAGCGATGCAGCAAGATGATGAAGTCTATGACCGCGCGCTGCGCAGTCAATGAAATGGCTATCCGTATTGCAGAGGCGGCAGGCAAGGACGTTTTAGCAAAGTGATGCTTTCGAGAAAGTGCGGTGTGCGCGGCCGAAATTGCGTAGGAAAGAAGCAGGGAGCGGGAAGCCCGGCGCTCTGCCAAACGATGCAGCGGTGAAAATCCTTTCATCGTTCGCGAGGGTGGCGATGGAGAGAATGACTTCGCTTCGCCAAACATTCGAAATTCCATTTCATTGACGATGCGGCGACTGCGCCGCATCATTTGCGCATCGCATCAACGCGGCGCGTGAAGCGCCGGCGAAAAGATTTTCTCTCAAACGCAGCTCCGTACGGAACATGCGCAACGCGAGCCGTTGCGCATGTAGCGGAGCCGTGCCAGCGCAGGAGTGGGACCGATGAGCAACGACGACAAGCGCGGTGGATCGAGGCTGGACCGGCGCCATCTGCTCCAGGCGGGGCTTGCGGCAGCCTTCGCTGCGCCGTTCGGCGCCCTTGGTGCGGCACACGCGTTTGCGCCGCGCGGGTTCGCGCCCGGCGTCGACTTCTCGGAATTTCCATTGTGCCAGACGGCATCGAATGCACCTGCGCTCACTGGCGCTCCGCGCAAGCTGAAACTGTCGTGGAATGCCGGCGCGGTCTGCCTCGCGCCCGTGCCGGTCGCCATCGAGCACGGCTTCTTCCAGAAGCACAATCTCGACGTCGAGCTCGTCAACTATTCCGGCTCGACCGATCAGTTGCTCGAGGCGATCGCGACCGGAAAGAGCGACGCCGGCCTCGGCATGGCGCTGCGCTGGCTGAAGCCGCTGGAGCAGGGGTTTGACGTCAAGATCGCCGCCGGCACCCACGGCGGCTGCATGCGGGTGCTGTCGCGCAGCGATTCCGGCGTCGCGAAGCTCGCCGATCTCAAGGGCAAGATCGTCGCGGTCGGCGACCTCGCCGGCCCCGACAAGAATTTCTTCTCGATCCAGCTCGCCAAGCTCGGCATCGATCCGATCAAAGACGTCGATTGGCGCGCCTATCCCGGCAATTTGCTCAACGTCGCCGTGGAGAAGGGCGAGGTGCAGGCCTTCCTGTCCTCCGATCCGCTCGCCTATCTCTGGCTCAAGGATACACAGTACAAGGAAGTCGCTTCCAATCTCGATGGCGAGTATCGCGAAAAGAGCTGCTGCATTCTCGGCTTGCGCGGCAGCCTGGTGCGCGAGGAGCCGCAGATCGCCCGGGCCATCACGCAAGCGCTGCTCGATGCTGCGATGTTTACCGCGCAGCATGCGACGATTGCCGCACAATCGTTGCGGCCCTACGCACCGAAGGCGGCCACGCTCGCCGACATCGAGGGCATGGTGCGCTACCACACCCACCACCATCATCCGGTCGGTGACGTGCTCAAGCGCGAGCTCAAGGCCTACGCCGATGATCTGAAGAGCGTGCAGGTCTTCAAGCCGAGCACCGACACGGCCAAATTCGCGGAGCGCATCTATGTCGACGTATTCGCTGTCTGACGGCCTCGCCTCCGGCGCGCCACGCCTCTCTCGCGCGCCACTGCTTGCGAATTGGGTCCGGGAGACCGGCGTCGGCGTGCTCGCAAGCATCGCCTGGATCGGCTTTGGCCTGTCCTGCCTGTGGTGGCAGGATGTCGGCGACTGGTCGCGCACGCATTCGATCGGCATTGCAGCCTTCATCGTCGCTGCGGTCGCCCTGTTCGGAACGGTGGGTGCCGATTATCTCGGCTCGGCAGGCCGCGGCTTGCGCAAGCGCGCGCCCTGGCTGGTGGCGCTCGGCGCGTTCCTGACCTTGTGGGAGGTCGCGACGGCAAAATTCGCTTGGCTGCCGCTGCCGTTCTTTCCGCCGCCGCAATCGATCGTCGAGGTCTATACCGATGATCTGCCAAAGCTGCTCGACAGTGTCTTTGCCTCCGTAAAACTCCAGCTCGGCGGTTATCTGGTCGGCGCCACGATCGGCTTTCTGACCGGCGTCTCGATCGGCTGGTCGCGCGCAGTCGGTTATTGGGTGCATCCGGTGCTGCGCTTCATCGGTCCGTTGCCGGCGACCGCGTGGCTGCCGATTGCCTTCTTCACGTTCCCGTCGAGCTGGAGCGCCTCGACCTTCCTGATCGCGCTGGCGACCGGCTTTCCGGTCACCGTCTTGACCTGGTCCGGCGTCGCCAGCGTCAGCAACGCCTATTACGACGTCGCGCGGACCTTTGGGGCCAGGCCGTCCTTCCTGGTGCTGAAGGTCGCGATTCCGGCGGCACTGCCGCACGTGTTCGTCGGGCTCTTCATGGGGCTCGGCTCGTCCTTCGCGGTGCTCGTCGTTGCCGAGATGATCGGTGTGAAGGCGGGGCTCGGCTGGTACCTGCAATGGGCGCAGGGCTGGGCCGCCTATGCCAACATGTATGCGGCACTGATCGTGATGTCGCTGCTCTGCTCTGGCGCGATCACGCTGCTGTTTTCGATCCGCGACCGCCTGCTGGTCTGGCAGAAGGGGACTGTAAAATGGTAGCTCTGGCTCAAGCGATCGCGCGTCCGGCTGCCGGCGCCGCGCTCGATATCGAGCAGGTCAGCCATGCCTTCGACATCGACGGCGCCGAGCTGCCCGTCCTCAGCGACGTCAGTATCTCCGTCGAGCCCGGCGAGTTTGTCGCGCTGCTCGGTCCCTCCGGTTGCGGCAAGTCGACCTTGCTGCGGCTCGTCGCCGGCCTCGATAAGCCGAGGTCCGGAACGCTGCGCGAGGACGAGAGCCGCATCATCAGTCCACATCCCTCACGCGTGGTCGTGTTCCAGGATCCGACCCTGTTTCCCTGGCGGTCGGTCTGGGACAACGTCGCCCTGGGCCTCGAGGCCCAGGGCATTTTGAAGAGCCAGCGCCACCGCGTCGACGATGCTCTCGACCTCGTCGGGCTGTCGTCTTTCCGCAACGCTTATCCGCACCAGCTCTCCGGCGGCATGGCGCAGCGCGTCGCGTTGGCGCGAGCGCTAGTCAACGATCCCAAGATCTTGGTTCTCGACGAGCCATTGGGAAAACTCGACTCTCTGACCCGCATCACCATGCAGGCCGAGCTTGTCTCGCTGTGGCAGCGCAAGGGCTTTACCACGCTGCTGGTGACGCACGATGCGGAGGAAGCCTTGGTGCTCGCCAACCGCGTCATCGTCTTCAGTGACCGCCCGGCACGGGTCAAGGCCGACATCCGTGTCGACCGGCGCTATCCGCGCCACCGCGGCGATCCCTATCTGGCCGATCTGCGCCGCCAGATTCTCGGTCTGCTGGGGTTGGATGCGACATGGTGACTCCCGCAGCCAAAGGGCGCACAGCCCCCACCCAGCCCGATTACATCGCGCGTGCTGAAGACCTGGCAGCAGGTTTTGCCGCACGCGCGGCCGAGCATGACCGCAATGGCAGCTTCCCTTTCCAGAATTTTCGCGAGCTCTCCGAAGCGGGCCTGTTGTCGCTCACGGTTCCTGCGGCTCATGGTGGGGCCGGCGCCGGCGCACGATACGCCGCGCGCGTGATCGGCATCATCGGCAAGGCCGATCCGTCGACGGCGCTGGTGCTGTCAATGCATTACATCAATCATCTCGTCATGTCGCGGAGCCCGACCTGGCCGGCGCGGCTGTCACGCAACCTTGCGCGCGAAAGCGTCGAGGGCCTGGCGCTGATCAACGCGCTGCGCGTCGAGCCGGAGCTCGGCTCGCCCGCGCGCGGCGGTCTGCCGGCGACGATCGCGCGGCGCACCGAAACCGGTTGGCGCCTGTCCGGTCACAAGATCTATGCGACGGGATCGCCGATCCTGAAATGGTACCTGGTCTGGGCCCGGACCGACGAGGCGGAGCCGCGGGTCGGGCAATTCCTGGTGCCGGCGGGCCTGCCGGGCACGCGCATCGTCGAGACCTGGGACCACCACGGCCTTCGTGCCAGCGGCAGCCATGACGTCATCTTCGATGACGTCATGATCCCGCTCGACGCCGAGGTCGATGTCCGCAAGCCGGCGGATTGGCGCACGCCCGACGTGACGCAGGCGACCATCCATACGGTATTCGTTGCCGCGATCTATGACGGCGTCGCCCGCGCCGCGCGCGACTGGCTGATCACGTTCCTGAAGCAGCGCGTTCCCGCCGGCCTCGGCGCGCCGCTGGCGAGCTTGCCGCGGGCGCAGGAGATTGTCGGTGCCATCGAGGCGCGGCTCGCGGTCAATGCACGGCTGATCGAATCATTTGCGCGTGATTTCGATGATGGCGTCCAGCTCTCGGCGAGCGAGTCCAACGTCATCAAGCTCACCGTCACCAACAATGCCGTCGCGGCGGTCGAGGATGCGCTGTCGCTCTCCGGCAATCACGGCCTCAGTTGCACCAATCCGCTGGAGCGCCACTATCGCGACGTGCTGTGCGGGCGCGTGCACACACCGCAGGACGATTCCACGCGCAGCGGTCTCGGCCGCGCCGCATTGGGCCTCTAGCTTTCAGAAAAAATCAGGGAGACGGTCATGTCGATCGAATTCATCGGCTTCATCAGCAACAACCATTCGTCCGAGACCATCGTCCGCGAAGGGCCGGTGCTCAATCCGACCCACATCGAGACGGTGGCGAAAGCGCATGAGAATGCCGGCTTCGATCGTGCGCTGCTGGCGTTTCATTCGACCTCGCCCGATGCGCTCCAGGTCGCGCAGCACGTCCTCGGCATCACCGATCGCCTGAACGTCTTGATCGCGCAGCGGCCCGGCTTCACCGCCCCGACGCTGCTGGCGCGGCAGTTCGCGGCGCTCGACCAATTCTCGCGCGGCCGCGTCGCGATCCACGTCATCACCGGGGGCAATGCCAGCGAGCTCCGGCAGGACGGCAACACGCTCGACGACAAGGACGAGCGCTACGCTCGCACTTCCGAATTCCTCGACGTCCTCAAGCTGGAATGGACCAGCGACAGGCCGTTCACCTACGGGGGCAAGTACTACCAGGTCGAGAACGCCTTTTCGCAAGTTAAGCCGTATCGCCCGGAAGGCATCCGCGTCTATTTCGGCGGTGCTTCCGATGCGGCGATCGACGTTGCCGGCAAGCACGCCGACACATTCGCGCTGTGGGGTGAATCCTATGCGCAGGTACGCGACGTCACTTCTCGCGTCCACAACGCGGCGGTCCGGCACGGGCGGCCGACCCCGCGTTTCAGCCTGTCAGTGCGGCCGATCATCGCGCCGACGGAGAAGCAGGCCTGGGAGAAGGCGGAGAACATTCTGGCGCGCGCGACCGCGCTTCAGGACAAGACCGGCTACCGCAAGCCCGCCGACGGCCACGCCACGGCCGGCGCGCGGCGCCTGCTCGCGCTCGCCGACCAGGGCAGCCGCATCGACAAGCGGCTCTGGACCGAGATCGCGAAGCTCACCGGCGCCAACAGCAACACCACCGCGCTGGTCGGTACGCCCGAGCAGGTCGCGGAAGCCTTTGGCGACTATTACGACCTCGGTATCAGCCATTTCCTGATACGCGGCTTCGATCCGCTGATTGATGCCATCGAATATGGCCGCGAGCTGATCCCGCTGACGCGTGAACTGATTGCGAAGCATCAGGCTGTCCGCGGCGCGGCCGCGGAATGATCCGTCTCACGTGTCCGGTGCGCTGCTAGAGTAGGATACACTCTTGTTCCGGACACGGCCGCGTCCGAGGCACGAGATCTCACGCATTGCTCAAGCGTCCGTGAGATGAGAATGCGCCCTTCTACGCGAAAGCCGCTCTCGAAACGTTCCTTCTGCATTTCGCGTCCCCGACAACATCCCCATTGCTATTTGCGCCCGCTCCCTTGCGCTACGCCACTTCCCGCCGAGATGCTTTAGACGACCACATCGGGAGACCGGCCATGGGCCTACAAGAAACAAAAATCGAATCGCTTCCCTTTGTCACTGCCGAATTCAATTATCTCGCGCCGGTCTTAGGCAAGCCGCGTACCTACGCCTTCGATCCGCCGCCGGGCGAGCCGAAGAGCACGGCGCTTGCAGAGCCGCATCAGGTCCCGATCTTTGATGCGCGGCTGATTGCGCAGAATTTCTCGCTCGATCGCGAAGGCTTCGCGCTGGTGCGTCATCCGACCCGCGTGAAGGATTTCTACAACGAGGAGGAGGTCAGGGCCGTCTATTATCCCGCCGTGGAGGCGTTCCTGCGCGCGACGCTGAAGGCCGATCGTGTCTTCATCTTCGACCACACCGTGCGCAAGCGCATCGAGGGCGCCGCCGACATCCGTGGCGGTGGCCCGCGCCAACCGGCGACGCGCGTGCATGTCGACCAGACCGCCGTCTCCGGCGCCAACCGCGTGCGCGAGCATCTGCCTGACGAAGCCGAAGAGTTGCTGAAGGGTCGCGTCCAGGTGATCAATCTGTGGCGGCCGATCCGCGGCCCCTTGCGCGATTCACCGCTGGCGATGGCTGACGGCACGACGGTTGCGCCCGACGATCTCATCGCTTCCGATTTGATCTATCCCAACCGTCGCGGCGAGACCTATTCGGTAAGGTACAATCCGAACCACCGCTGGTTCTATTTCCCCGAGATGACCTCAGACGAGGCGCTACTGCTCAAGTGCTATGATTCCGCAACCGATGGCCGCACGCGGTTCGGGCCGCACACCGCCTTCGTCGATCCGACCACGCCGCCAGATGCCGCGCCGCGCGAGAGCATCGAGGTGCGCACCCTGGTGTTCCACAAACAGTAACAAAGTGTGATGGTACTGCCGGGCATTGCCCGGCACTGTTTCCGGAACTTTGGGGAACAAAGCGACGTTTGCAGCGCCGGGCTGGGCAACCGGGAGGGTGCCGTGCAAGCGCAGACGACGCTATTGGTATTTCTTGCCAGCTTTTGCTTTTTGCCTTTTCTGCTGCCCACGCCGAAAGCGGGCTTGCTTCGTACTACGGATACGCCAAGGCTGGCAGAGGTGGCGAACTGACATGCGCGCACCGGACGCGTCCTTTCGGCACCATGCTGAGAGTGTCCTATAGCGGTCGAACGATCCAGTGCCGCGTCAACGATCGTGGCCCGTTCATCCGCGGCCGCATCGTCGATCTTTCAGTGCCGGCCGCGCGGGCGCTCGGCATGATGAGCGCCGGCGTGGTGCGGGTCTCGGTGGATTAGGCCGGCCAGCGGGCTATAGTGCCTCCCAAAGCAAGGGTGAGGGGCGCTATGGCCAGAATCAGAGTCGGACTCGTCGGCTGCGGCTTCGTGTCGGAGCTGCACATGTATGCGTTCCAGCGCGTCTATGGCGTCGACGTCGAGGTCGCGGCGGTGGCCGCGCGCGGCGATCAAGTGGTCGAGTTTGCGACCCGCCACCATATCCCGCGGGTCTATCGCAGCTTCGCGGAAGTGATTGCGGACCGTGAGCTCGATGTCATCGACATCTGCACCCCGCCCAATCTCCATGCCGAGATGATCGTCGCCGCCATGCAGGCGGGCAAGCACGTCATCTGCGAAAAGCCCTTCGCCGGCTATTTCGGCCACGACGGCGACCAACAGCCGATCGGCAAGCGCGTGCCGAAGGCGCTGATGTACGAGCGCGTGCTCGGGGAGATGGACGCGACGCGGGCCGCGATCGAGCGTAGCGGCAAATTGTTCATGTATGCCGAGGACTGGATCTACGCGCCCGCGGTGACCAAAACCGCGGAGATCATTAGGGCTACCGGCGACAAGATCCTGTTCATGAAGGGCGAAGAGAGCCATTCCGGCTCACACGCTGCACATGCCGCGCAATGGGCGATGACCGGCGGCGGCTCGCTGATCCGCATGGGCTGTCATCCGCTCTCGGCCGTGCTTTACCTCAAGCAGGTCGAGGCGAAAGCGCGCAGCGAGACCATTCGCGTCGCCAGCGTTACTTGCGACGTCGGCAACGTCACCGCTGGCCTCAGGCCCGAAGAACGCACCTATATCAAGGCCAATCCGGTCGATGTCGAGGATTGGGGCACGCTGACGGCGACTTTCTCCGACGGCACCAAGGCGACGGTGTTCTCCGGCGACATGATCATGGGCGGTGTGCGCAACCTGATCGAGACCCACACGAGTGGCGGCTCACTGTTCGCCAACATCACCCCGAACACGCATTTAATGAGCTACCAGACCAGCGAGGAGAAGCTCGCCAGCGTCTACATCACCGAAAAGGTCGACCGGAAAACCGGCTGGCAATATGTCTGCCTCGAGGAGGAATGGACGCGCGGCTACTTGCAGGAGATCCAGGACTTCATGGAATGCGCCGCGACCGGACGGCAGCCGCTGTCGGACCTCGCGCTGGCGTACGAGACCATCAAGGTGAACTACGCGGGCTATTGGGCGGCGGAGGAGGGGAGAAGGGTGGTGTTGTAAGGGCATAGCTCTCTTACTCTCCTCTCGAGGGAGGGCAATCGCATATGGGAAGCGGCTTCCATGCGGCGCATCCTTCGAGACGCCCGCTTTGGCGGGCTCCTCAGGATGAGGGCGGAGTGTGCGGCAGCAGTTTCAACGGGCCCTATGCCAATTAGCCTCGTCCTGAGAGCCCGCGCAGCGGGCGTCTCGAAGGACGAGGCGTTTGCTCAGGCCGCTCCAAAAATTCATATGCGATAGCCCGTCCAGGGGAGGGCGGCACGAGAGCGCAGCCGCCTCACGCCCCGTAGGTCGAGCCCTTCGGTAGCGGGAAGACCGGCTCCCGCGTGCGGATGTTCGTCGGCCACACCACCGAGATGTGCTCGCCGGCGTTCTGCATCACGACCGGGGTCGAGCGCTCGTTCTGGCCGGAGAGCGGCGTGCCCGGCCGGAAGAATTTCACGCCATAGCCCTGGATGGTGCCGCCGGCGGGGATGTCGACGTCGAGCGCTGCCTTGCGGATGGCTTCGGGGTCGAAGCTGCCGTACTTCTCCTTGGCGACGGGCAGCACGTTGTTGAGCAGCACCCAGGTCTGGTTGAAACCCATCGAGCAGTGCGGCGGCACGTCGGTCGCGCCGGTCTTGGCCTGGTAGCGCGAAACCATGGTCTTGATCAGGTCGCCCATGCCCGGCGCGAGCTTGGCGGGATCGAGCAACTGCGCCGGCACCGGATCGATGTTGCAGAAATTGTCGATGTCGGCACCGAAAGTCGCGCGCAGCTTGTCGAGCTGGCTGTAGCCGGCGCCGGCCCCGAACAGCATCTTAAAGCGCAAACCGCTCTCGCGGGCCTGGCGCAGGAACAGGGTGATGTCGGGGTTGTAGCCGGCATGCGAGATCACGTCGGCCTTGGCACGCTTGATTTTTGTCACCAGCACCGAAAGATCGGGCGCGGAGGCCGAATACCCTTCGCGCAGCACGACCTGGATGCCGGCCTCCTTGGCATAGGCCTCGTCGGCGGAGGCAACGCCGACGCCATAGGGGCCGTCCTCGTGGATTAACGCGACCTTGACCTCCTTCGGATCGATGCCGAGCTTGGCTTTCGCATGCTCGGTGATGAAGCTTGCAAAGGCCTGGCCGTACTGGTCGGAATGAATCTGGGCGCGAAACACGTATTGCAGGTTCTTGTCCTTGAACACGGCGGTCGAGACCGCGGTCGTGATCCAGAGGATCTTCTTCTGCTGCTCCACCTTCGCCGCCATCGGCACCGCGTGCGCGCTGGAATAGACGCCGTTGATGATGTCGATCTTTTCCTGGCTGATCAGCCGCTCGGCCTCATTGATCGCGACGTCCGCCTTGCTCTGGGAGTCGGCGGCGACCGGCACGATCTTGGTCTTGCCGCCGATGCCGCCCTTCTCGTTGACGAGGTCGATGGCGATCTGCGCGCCGACCGAGGAGGCGACCGAGCCGCCGGCGGCAAAGGGGCCGGTGAGGTCGTAAATCAAGCCGATGCGCAAATTCTCGGCTTGCGCCTGGGCCCGTGTCCAATCGAGGCTGAGTGCGGCGGCGGCAGCCGCCGATGTCTTCAGCAGCTGCCTGCGTGAAGTCGGCATCCTATCCTCCCTCAAAAACCGTCTTGTGTTTGATTTTTTTCGAAGTATTGGGAGCAGGATGGCGAAAGTCAACATCGCCCAAGGTCGATAGGCGTCGGCCGCGACACAACGCATCTGCGAAAGACAAAGGAAAAGCCCACCGCTCCGCGCGGGAGCGATGGGCTTGCATGGGCGCGGCTCGATTACTGCGACAGCTTCACGAAGCTCGGAAACTTCATCTTGCCTTCCGCGATCTTCTCGGGCCAGACCACGACCTGCTTGGAATCCTGCCACTGGAAGACGAGGCCGGTGACAGTGCCGGGGCCTGACTTGATACCGTGGGTGAACTCGTCGTTCTTGCCGTAGAACTGGATGCGGCCGATCGTGCCCTCGTAGTCGGTCTTCTCGAGCTCGGCGACCATCTTGTCGGGATCGGTCGAGCCGGCGCGCTTGATGGCTTCCGTGATGAAGTAGACCTCGTCATAGGCGGTGTAGCCGGTATAGGCCGGCGGTGCGCCGAACTTGGCCTTGAAGGCAGCCGCGAACGGCTTCGTCTTGGGGGTGACGGCGACGTCGGGTGTCGCAACCGCCAGCGACGGTATGCCGTCGGCCGCGCCATTGGTGTCCTTCCAGAAGGTCGGGCTCAGCGCCTGCGCGCTGATGCCGAACATCGGGATCGGCACCTGCTGGTTCTTCCACTGCACCGTCGGCTGCACGCCGACATGGGAGATGCCGGTGACGATCACGTCGGGCTTCTTGCTCTCGATGTTGTTGAAGATCGGCGTGAAGTCGGTGGTATCAGGCGAGAAGCGGACGTGCTCGACGACCTTCAGACCGGCCTTCGGCAGGCAGGCCTCGTAGCCGACGTCGAGCGGCTTGGTCCAGGCGGCGTCCTCGCTCATGATCGCCACGGTCTTGAACTTGAGCTTGTCGACGAGCAGGTCCTTGGCGGCGTCGCAGACGAGCTGGGCCTGCGCGGCCGAGGTCAGATAGCCGTGGAAGGTGTACTTGTTCTTCTCGTAGTCATTGTGGATCGCCTTGGTGATCTCGTTCGAGGCCGCGCCTGGCGTGATCAGCGGCATCTTCAGCCGCGCCGCCCAGGGCTCGAGCGCCAGCACGACCTCGCTGATATAGCTCGCGATGACGGCGGAGACCTTGTCCTCGCTGACGGCGCGCTGGAAAGCGCGAACGGAATCCGCCGACGAGCTCTTGTTGTCGTAGGTCACGATCTCGATCTTGCGGCCGAGCACGCCGCCCTTGGCGTTGATCTCGTCGGCGGCAATCTGCGCACCGCCTGGCGTCGCCGCGCCAGCGATCGACTGCACTTCTGCGATGACGCCGATCTTGATCGGATCGCTCGACTGCGCGTAGGCGGGAGCGGCAAGGCACAAGGCCAATGCGGAGGCGAGGAGGCTGCTGCCGAGAACTGATGGTCGCATGGTCGTTTCCCTTTCTATGTTTTTGTTGATGTTGACAGACTTAAAGAAAATCGGCTCCGGCCTCGCTCGCGAAGCGGCCGGGATCGCCTTCCCACACGATCCTTGCATGCTCCAGCACATAGACGCGGTCGGCATGTGGCAGCGCGAAGGTCACGTTCTGCTCGCCAAGCAACACCGTGATCGATGTGGTCTGCCGCAGCTTGGTCAGCGCCTTGGAGAGTTGCTCGAGGATGACGGGGGCAAGGCCCAGCGTCGGCTCGTCCAGGATCAGGATCTGCGGCTGCATCATCAGGGCACGGCCGATCGCGAGCATCTGCTGCTCGCCGCCGGAGAGCGTCTGCGCCATCTGGCTCTGGCGTTCCTTCAGGATCGGGAACAGCTCGAACAGCCAGGTGAGCTGTGCGGCGCGCTTCTCGTCGGAAAGATGCTGGCCGCCGAGATCGAGATTTTCGCGCACGCTCATCTCGCCGAACAGCTCGCGTGATTCCGGACATTGCACGAGGCCGCTGCGTGCGATCTTCGCCGGTCTCGTGCCGCGGAGTTTCTCGCCGCCGCGCACGATCTCGCCGCTGTAGGGCAAGAAGCCGGAGATGGTGTTGAACAATGTGGTCTTGCCGGCGCCGTTGAGGCCGACGATCGAGACGAACTCGCCCTCGTGGACATGGATCGAGACGTTCTCCAGCGCCTGCGCCTTGCCGTAGAACACGCTGACATTCTCGACCTGGAGCAGCGGCACCTTATCCTTGAAGCTGGTCTCGGGCCGCGCATGGGTCTCGATCGCGCCGCCGAGATAGACCCGGCGCACGGTCTCGTTCCTCATGACCTCGTCGGCTTTGCCGGTGACGATCTCCTCGCCGAGATACATCGCGAGCACGCGGTCGACGAGGGCGGCGACGCTCTTGACGTTGTGATCGACCAGCATCACCGCGCGGCCTTCGTCGCGAAAGCTGCGGATCAGGTCGGAGAACATCTCGACCTCGGCGCGCGTCAGCCCAGCGAAGGGCTCGTCGACCAGCACGACCTTTGGGTCACGTGCGATGGCCTTGGCGAGTTCGAGCCGGCGCAGATCGGCAAACGGCAGGGTCGGCGGGCGGCGGTTCATCACATTGCCGAGCCCAACGCGCTCGGCGATCCATTTGGCGCGCTCGATCAGCGCCTTGTCGGGGAACAGCATGAACAGACTGTCCGGCAGCAGCGCGACCAGGATGTTCTCCAGCACCGTTTGCCGGTTCAGCGGCCGCGAGTGCTGGAACACCATGCCAAATCCCTTGCGCGCGATCTTATGCGCGGGCAGGCCGGCGACGTTCTCGCCTTCGAAGACCACTTCGCCTGATGTCGGGCGCTCGATTCCCATCACGGTCTTCATCGCGGTCGACTTGCCCGAGCCGTTCGGCCCGATCAGGCCAAAAATCTCGCCGCCATTGACCTCGAAGCCGAGGTTCTTGACTGCGGTCAACCCGCCGAAGCGTTTAGTCAGGCCGCGGACTTCGAGCACGGCCCTGTTTGGAAGCCTCATATCCATCACGAGCGCGCCTCGCGCGAGAGGGCCGCTCCGAGGAAGCCGCCAGGGAAGAACAGCACGACGAGGAGCGCGACCGCCGAGACGATGAAGGTCGCGAGCTCACCGGTCGGCCGCAGGAACTCGCCGGCGACGATCAGGAAGATCGCGCCCAGCGCAGCGCCCAGCACGGTGCGCCGGCCGCCGAGCACGGCGGAGACGATCACGTTGACGCCGACCGCGACGTCGACGACGGTGCCGACCGAGGCGGTGCCGAAGTAGAATACCAGCAGCGCGCCTGACAGCCCGGAGAAGAACGCGCTGACAATGAAGGCGGCGAGTTTGTGCTTGACGATGTTGAAGCCCAGAGCGCCGGCCTGCACCGGGTCCTGGCCGCTGGCCTGGAGCACGAGGCCGATCGGCGATTGCGACAGGCCGTAGAGGATTGCGGCCGAGATCGTCATGAAACCGAGCGCGATCCAGTAATTCACGCCGGCGTTGATAGAGATGACGTCGGGAATGGTCAGCCCGATCTCGCCGCCGGTGAGGTCGGCGAACACCACCACGAAATTCTGCAGCATCAACACCGCGACCAGCGTGGTCAGGCCGAAATAGGGCCCGCGCACGCGCAGGGCCGGCAACGCCAGCACCAGACCGGCGATGACGGAGGCGAATGCGCCGAGGACGATGCAGAGATAAACCGACCAGCCGAACTGGGCATTGAGGATGCCGGCGGTGTAGGCGCCGACGCCGATCAGGAAGGTCGGCCCGAAATTGACCTCGCCGGCAAAGCCGAACAAGAGGTCCCAGGCCATCGCGAACACACCGAAATAGAATGCGACGGTGAGCAGGCCCAGCACATAGCCAGAGACGTAGAGCGGCAGCGTTGCCGCGATGACGACGAGCGCGAGCGAGACGAAGAAGAGGCGAGAGGTGAAGAAGGTGGCCATCTCAGCGCCTCCCCAGAAGGCCCTGGGGCCGGATGTACATCACAAACACGAGCAGCAGCAGCGCCGGGATGGTGCGATAGGCCGGCGAGATCAGATAGGCGGTCAGGGTCTCGAGATAGCCGACCACGAAGGCCGCGATCAGCGAGCCGGAGACGCTGCCGAGGCCGCCGAGCACGACGATGGAGAACGCGCTCGCGGTCAGCGGACCGACGCTGTAGGAGCTGACGCCCAGAAACATGCCCAGCAGCACGCCGGCGATGCCGGCGAGGATACCATAGATCGCCCACACCACGACGTAGATGTTGGTGAGCTCGAGGCCGAGCAGCGTGACGCCGCGCGGGTTCATCGAGGCGGCCAGCACGGCCTTGCCGGTGCGGGTGCGGTTCACGAGGAGCCACAACAGAGCGATGACCAGGCAGCAGACGATCGCCGTGAAAATCTCATTGCGCGGCGTGCGGACGCCGAGGATCTCGACCACGCCCTCGACGATCGGCAGCACGGTCTTGGCGTTGTTGGTGAAGAAATAGGCGATCAGCTCCTGGATCATGATGCCCCACAGCAGCGTTCCCGTGAGGACGAAGATCTCCTTCTCCTCGTTCGGAATGCGGCGCGAATCCTGGATCGGCTTCACCACTGCGAAATAGGTGGCAAATGCCGTGATGAGGGCGACGCCGACGCCGATCAGCGCACCGGCATAGGTGCCGACGCTGAGAATGCTGGCGGCGGCCCAGGCCGCCACCGCTGCGGCCACCATGATGGCGCCGTGGGAGAGGTTGAGCACGCCGGAGACGCCGAATATCAGCGTGAAGCCGGTGGCACCGAGAGCGTAGAGAGCGCTGATGGCAAAGCCATCGATCAAAATCTGAAATGCTCGCATTGATGATTGGCCGGGCAATCTGGCTGCCAATTGGAGGAAAAGGTGCTGCGTGCACCGCATGCGAAAGGCTCTCCAGGCAAGGCCCGGATGCCGTTCCGATCAGTTCGCGGTTAACTTGATGGAGCTCGGGAGACTGACGTCACTCCTGACGGCGTCCTCCGGCGCGCCGATCACGGCGGCGTCGAGCGAATTCGCAACGCAACAGAGAGTCTCTTCTTCATGTTGTTTTTCTCCCTTGAACAGCCTCTTGTGAGCTATTGGGGCGCGACTATACCGGCGAGGGCATTCTCGGCAAGTGAAACTGCATTCAGGATTGTGAGAGGCCGGTTAAAGTCCATTGCTGCGCAAATAGAGTGCAGCGTGACTCGGGCACGTCAGGCATGCAGATTCGGTCGACGCCCATGCACGTGTGCCGCCAGCATGCTCCCATCTGTTCAACGGGCGTGCAGCAGCGACGGATCGAGCGCGGCGAGGCGCGAGGGCTCGAATGGCGAAAGGTCGATCTGCGTCGTGCCCTCGGCGATCAGCTGCGCCAACGCCTCGCCGGTCGCGGGTGCATTGAGGATGCCCCAGACATTGTGTCCAGTCGCAACGTAGAGGCCCTCGCTCTGCGGCACCCTGCCGATCAGCGGCAGACCGTCCTGCGTCACCGGGCGGAAGCAGGCCTGGCGCGCGACGATCTTCTCGGGCCGGAACAGCGGCGACAACCGCTCGCTCATCGCCTGCAGGCGCGCGATCGCGTCCTGGTCGGGTGTCACGGCTGCGGGATCGAGCGGCAACGGCGCGATGTCGGAAAGCGCCGTGATATGCGTGCTGCCGTCGGCACGTGGGAAAACCTCGATCGACACCGCGCCGCCATTGTCCTCATGCTCCAGAAACAGCGCATCGGCTGGCACATCCGCGCCGGTGTCATAAACGATGCTCGGGCTGCGCTGGCCATAGATGGCGGGCAGGTTCATCCATTGCGCCGCGAGCAGCGACCACGGCCCCATCGCGATGACGACGGCGTCCGCCTCGATGACGCTGCCCTCGACCTGGACGCCGCTCGCTGTGATGCCATCCGCATCGCGCACGATGCCGCTGACCCGGCCGCGACGAAGCTGCACGCCTTGCGTGAGCGCCGCATCCATGACGAACGAGGTGAATTTGCGAGGGTGAACGATCGCGGTCGTCGCGGTCGTGCCGATGGTTTGCGCGATGGCGACGCCGTTGGCGAGCCAGCCAAGTGCCGAGGGCAGATTCCGCCGTGCGTCACCATCGGGGACAACGAGGCCGCTATAGGCGGTCATGGGGCGGTAGCCCCAATCGCCCGCGATCTCCCCGGGCAGTTGCGCATGAAGTGCGAAGCTGCGCCGCGCCAGTGCGTCGAGCGGCGTGCCGGTGCACCAGTCGCGTGCGAGGAAACCGCCGGCCTTGCCGGAGGCTGCGGCCGCGATCTCTGTCCGTTCCACCACAATGACGTCGATGCCGCGGCGACGAAGAAACCAGGCGGTGCAGGCGCCGATCACGCCACCACCGCAGATCACAACACGCATGGCCTTTTTTTCCTCGCGCGCCGAAGGATTATCAAAACGATTGGCGCCGGCGAGGAACGCCGGCGCAGCGTCGCAATGGAGCTTGTGTCGCTCAGCCCGGGCCTGCGCCCTGCGTCGCCGTGTAGACCGCGTAGAGCGACTGGCTCGCCGCCATGAACAGCCGGTTGCGCTTGGGGCCGACGAAGCAGACGTTGCCGCACACCTCCGGCAGGCGGATGCGGCCGAGCAGCTTGCCCTCCGGCGACCACACCGTCACGCCGCTATAGCCGACGGCGCGCCCGGCATTGCTGGAGGCCCAGATATTGCCGTTGACATCGCAGCGCAGGCCATCCGGCCCGCACTTCACGCCGTCGATCACGCAATCGCTGAACTTCTTGGGGTTGGAGAGCTTGTTGTCGCTGCCGACGTCGAACACGAAGATCTCGCCCTTGCCGCCCGCTCCGGTGTCGCCCGGTCCCTTGCCGGTCGAGGCGATGTAGAGCTTCTTGTAGTCCGGTGAGAAGCACAGGCCGTTCGGATCTGGCACCTGGTCTTCGGTGACGACGAGATCGATACGGCCCGAGGGGTCGATGCGATAGCAGTTGGTCGGGAGCTCGCGCTTGCCCGGCACGAAGCCGGCGGGCTGTCCGATCCGCGGATTGAGCTTGCCGCCGGCATTGCTCGGGCCGCCCGCGACGTCGGGCTCGCCTTCGTAGAGCTGGCCGCCATAGGGCGGATCGGTGAACCAATAGCTGCCGTCGGGGTGTGCGACGATGTCGTTCGGCGAATTCAGCTTCTTGCCCTGATAGGAGTCCGCGAGCACCGTGGCGGTGCCGTCATGCTCATAACGCGTCACCCGGCGCGTCAGGTGCTCGCAGGAGAGCTGGCGGCCCTGAAAGTCGAATGAGTTGCCGTTGGAATTGTTTGAGGGCGTGCGGAACACGGTGACGCGGCCGTCATCCTCGCTCCAGCGCATCTGCCGGTTGTTGGGAATGTCGCTCTACAAGAGATACCGGCCCTGCGCGCTCCAGGCCGGGCCTTCGGCCCACAGCACGCCAGTATAGAGACGCTTGATCGCGGTGTTGGGCTGCGCGAGATCGTTGAAGGAGGGATCGACGGCGATGATGTCGGGATCCCAGAAATACGTGGTCGGCGCGCCCTGGGGACCGAAATCGCGTGGCGGGGTGGTGATCGTCGTCGGCGGTGCGGCGGGGCCGGTCTGGGCCAGGGCGGAGCCGGCTCCGGCCATTGTGGCGGCGGCGCCGAGCGCAAGCCCTTGTACAACTCCTTGGACGAGTGTTCGTCGTGAAAGCGCAGCATCCTGGTCACGCTGCCCTTCGTCACGAGCCTCTTGGCGTGTCATCGCGTCCTCCCGATCATGTTCGCTGACCGGTTGATCCGGCCGAGCGGGCGGAGGTTAGTGCGGTCCGCTGCCGGTTGCGAGGGGTGGAATCGAAACCGCTGCGCGATGGCGGGTCGCAATTTCGTCACCTTCGAATGCGTTTGGATTGGAGGCGCTTACGGGGACAAAGCCGGAGTTCATTGTGCAAGTTGTCGTCCTGGTCATCCTGCTCGCGATTGCATTTGCGGCCGGCTATTTCACGCGGGACTACGTCTCCCGCAAAAGACGGGCGGAGGCGCTCCGCTGGCGTGAGTACACCGAGCCGGACTGGCTGCCTGCCAACGCGCCGGCGAACACCAACGAGATCACGAATGGCGGCACCGCTGTGGTCGCCACCGGCGAACTCGGTCAGATGCTGAACCGCTGGGAGAACAGGGCCCGCGCCCGCCGCACTGGCACGGGATAGCCGGCGCGTCTTGCGTTCGTCTGGTAACCTGGATGCAGCGAAGCGAATCTGGGACAGTGTTCCCGCATTCCGCTTCGCTTCATGCAGGCTGCAATCTCTCCTATTTAGGTCAGTTCCACTGACTATCTTTTAGGCGTTGCAGTGGCAGGCGTTTCTCGTTTAGAAACGGGCGGATGGAGCCCCTCCCGGCAACCAACCGTCAACTGTTTTGACCGAGGATTGAGGGCTCAAAGGGTCTGGCAATGCTGATTCGCGGCCAAATCGATGGGATTTCGGGGGAGGTGGCCGTGGCCGCCGCCACGATCCCGGCCGCGCTGCCCACCCTCATTCTTGGCGGGCTTCTTCTTAGCTGCCCCTGAGGGCCGGCTGGGCGCCACGCGCCTGGGCGCTCAGGGGTTGTACGAGATCACCGGACACCTCAAGCGCCCAGACCACTGAACGGCGCAAAAGCTCAAAAGGAAATCTAGAATGGCCACCGTGAACAAGTCCGACAAGGACCGCGTCATCATTTTCGACACCACGCTGCGCGACGGCGAGCAATGTCCCGGCGCCACCATGACCTTCGAGGAGAAGCTCGAAGTCGCCGAACTGCTGGACGATATGGGCGTGGACGTCATCGAGGCCGGCTTTCCGATCACCTCCGAGGGCGACTTCCAGGCCGTCAGCGAGATCGCCCGCCGCTCCAAGAATGCGGTGATCGCCGGCCTGTCACGCGCCCATCCGGCCGACATCGACCGCTGCGCCGAGGCGGTGAAATTTGCCAAGCGCGGCCGCGTCCACACCGTGATCGCGACCTCGCCGCTGCACATGCGGGTGAAGCTGAACAAGACTCCGGAGCAAGTGATCGAGACCTCGGTCGCGATGGTCGCGCGCGCCCGCAACCAGATCGACGACGTCGAATGGTCGGCCGAGGACGGCACCCGCAGTGAGATGGAGTTTCTATGCCGCATCGTCGAGGCCGTGATCAAGGCCGGCGCCACCACGGTGAACATCCCAGATACCGTCGGCTACACGGTGCCGGAGGAATACACCCACTTCATGAAGACGCTGATCGAGCGTGTGCCGAATTCAGATAAGGCTGTATTCTCCGTGCACTGCCACAACGACCTCGGCATGGCGGTCGCCAACTCGCTGGCCGGTATCGTCGGCGGCGCGCGTCAGGTCGAGTGCACCATCAACGGTATCGGCGAGCGCGCCGGCAACGCCGCGCTGGAAGAGATTGTGATGGCGATCAACGTGCGCAACGACAAATTCCCGTACTGGAACAAGATCGACACCACGCAGCTCACCCGCGCCTCGAAGGTGGTATCGGCGGCGACCTCGTTTCCCGTCCAGTACAACAAGGCTATCGTCGGCCGGAATGCGTTCGCGCATGAGAGCGGCATCCATCAGGACGGCGTGCTGAAGGACGCGTCCACCTACGAGATCATGCGGCCGGAGATGGTCGGCCTCAAGCAGTCCTCCCTGGTGCTCGGCAAGCATTCCGGCCGCCACGCCTTCGTGCACAAGCTGGAGGAGATGGGCTACAAGCTCGGCCCCAATCAGCTGGAAGATGCGTTCACGCGGATGAAAGCGCTGGCCGACCGCAAGAAGGACATTTACGACGAGGACATCGAGGCGTTGGTTGACGAGGAGATGGCGGCCTCGCACGACCGCATCAAGCTGACCTCGCTGACCGTGATCGCCGGCACCCACGGTCCGCAGCGCGCCACCATGAAGCTCGACGTCGACGGCCAGATCAAGATCGAGGAAGCCGAGGGCAACGGTCCGGTCGACGCAGTGTTCAACTGCATCAAGCGCCTGGTGCCGCACGAGGCCAAACTCGAGCTGTACCAGGTTCACGCGGTGACCGAAGGCACCGACGCGCAAGCTGAAGTCTCGGTGCGGCTGTCGCAGGACGGCCGTTCGATGACGGCGCGCGCGGCGGATCCGGATACGCTGGTCGCCTCCGCAAAGGCCTATCTCGGCGCGCTGAACAAGATCGTCATGAAGCGCCAGCGTGACACGGTGACGACGGCAGCGGCGAGCTGACAAGCGAAGCCTTGTCATTGCGGGCGATGCGCGTGGGCTTCACCTCTCCCGCTCGCAAAGCGGGAAAGGGCGCGCAGCGGTGCTCGTGGCATTCACCATGAATACCTGCCCTGCTAACGGCCAATAGCCGCATGGCGCGCCGCCCTGTATTGATGCAGCCGGCATGAGGACGGTCGCCCGCGCGCCGGGCGGCCCAAATGACATCAGGGAGAGATTATGCGCACCTTCGCGATCGCGGCCTCCGTCGCGGCATTGGCCTTAGGCCTTGTCGGCCCCGCTAGCGCCGACCCGATCATCATCAAATTCAGCCACGTCGTCGCGACCGACACGCCGAAGGGCAAGGGGGCGGAGAAATTCAAGGAGCTCGCCGAGAAGTACACCGGCGGCAAGGTCAAGGTCGAAGTCTATCCGAACTCGACGCTCTACAAGGACAAGGAAGAGCTCGAGGCGCTCCAGCTCGGCAGCGTGCAGATGCTGGCGCCGTCCAACTCGAAATTCGGCCCGCTCGGCATCCGTGAATTCGAGGTATTCGATCTGCCTTACATCCTTCCCGATCTGAAGACGCTGCGGAAGGTGACGGAGGGCCCGCTCGGCGCAAAGTTGCTCAAGCTCCTCGACGCCAAGGGCATCACCGGACTTGCCTACTGGGATAATGGCTTCAAGCAGATGAGCGCCAACAAGAAGCTGGTCTCGCCTGCCGACTATCAGGGCGTGAAATTCCGCATCCAGTCCTCGCGCGTGCTCCAGGCCCAGTTCAAGGCGCTCGGCTCGCTGCCGCAGGTGATGGCGTTCTCGGAAGTCTACCAGGCACTCCAGACCGGGGTCGTCGACGGCCAGGAGAACACCTGGTCGAACATCTATACCCAGAAGATGCACGAGGTGCAGAAGTACATCACCGAGACCAATCACGGTTACATCGGTTACGTCGTGATCGTGAACAAGAAGTTCTGGGACGATTTGCCGGCCGACATCCGCGACCAGCTTTCCAAGGCAATGAAGGAAGCGACTGCCTTCAGCAACGCGCAGTCGCAGAAGGAGAACGACGACGCGCTCGCCGAGATCAAGAAGAGCGGCAAGAGCGAGATCATCAAGCTCACGCCGGAGCAGGACGAGGCGATGCGCAAGGCGATGGAGCCGGTCTACAAGGACGCCGCAGGCCGCGTCGGCCAGGCGCTGATCGATGAGTTCCAGAAGGAAGCCAAGAGCACGACGAACTGATCTTGATGCACGATGAACGGGGGCTTCCGTGCGAGCTGCACGGAAGCCTTTTTGTTGCAAATGATTTCCGATCGTGGCTGGCGGTAAATCAGCCGTTACGTGGTCCTAAGAACACCGCTTCCTGTCCAAGTTGTAAGTTGCGCGTCGGCGGCGCCGCGCTCATCCTCAGGGCATCCTTCCAGAGGAGGTCCGTATGAGGAAGTTCACCATCGCTGCCATCGCCGTGCTCAGCGTCGCCGGCTCGGGCGCGGTCTATGCTCAATATCATCGCCCGTGGATGGAGCGCTTCCATCACATGCGCATGAACCCCGAGGACCGCGCCGCCTTCATCGACGCACGGATCGCCGCCGTCCACGCCGGCCTGAGGCTCAATGCCGATCAGGAGAAGCTGTGGCCGCCGGTCGAGGCCGCCGTGCGCGATTTCGCCAAGCTGCGCATCGACCGCGCCAATGCGCGGATGAATGCCGGCCCCGGCGATACCGACAGGCCGGAGGATCCGATCGCCCGCCTGCGCCAGCGCGCCGAGGACATGGGCGCCAGCTCCGCGGCCCTGAAGAAGATCGCCGATGCCGCCGATCCGCTCTACAAGACGCTGGACGAGGGCCAGAAGCGCCGCCTCGCGGTGCTGACCCGCCACCGCGGCCCATTCGGCGGCGGCGAAGACGGCCCGCCCCGCCACTTCATGGAACGCCGCATGGACCGCATGATGGAGCGCGGCATGGAGCACCTCCACCGTGACCGTTTCGACCGCGACGGCGGTCCGGACGGAGACCGCGAGGGGCGGCTCTGAGCACGGCCGGATTGTCCCGCGATTAACCCTGGCGAAGCCGCTGGAATCCAGCGGCTTTTCGCTATGTTGGACTTGTGGACGAAGCCTTGGAAAACTTGCGCCCGATCGCTTGCCATACCCGGATCGCTTTGCTAAACGACCGGCCTCGCAAGGCCTTACCGCCTTTCGGGCGCATAGCTCAGTTGGTAGAGCAGCTGACTCTTAATCAGCGGGTCCCAGGTTCGAGCCCTGGTGCGCCCACCATATAAATCAAGCACTTAGCAGCAGGCGTGACGCGGTGAGGTGGCCTCATTTTACAGGTCATTTTACAGTTTTGTTCTCGCTTCGAGCTTCAGCACCGCAGCTTCAGCAAGCTGAATATCGCGCCCCAGGTAATGCGCGTCGAGAATGGCTTCGACATCCTTCAACGAGTGGCCGGTGACCGCTGCGATCTGCGGCACGCTGGCGCCAGCAATCGCCAACCGAACCACGGCCGTGCCGCGCAGGTCATGAAAGGTGAGACCGCTGATGCCGGCGCGCTCGCAGGCCTTTGACCACGAGGTACGAAATCCGTCGGACGTCCAGGGCCGGCCCAGTGTGTTCGTCAGGATGAGCGGCCCCCGACGGTCGGTCGCGTCAAGCAGGGCTCTCAACGGCGTGCCGGCTGGCATCGCGACGCGCCGGCCGCCTTTCGACTGCCGAAGCCGAATGTACGGACTCTCGTACGCAGACCAGGGCAGGCGCAAGAGATCGCCCTGCCGTTGGCCGCTCCACAATGCCAGTATCAACGCGAGTTGGATCTCCGGCGAGGCGACCGACAGGACCGCAGCGATGTCCTGCTCCGACCAAATCTTATCTTTGCGGTCAGCTGCATAGAGGCGGCCGCCTCGCTCGCATGGGTTGGTAGCAATGATGCCGCGGTCTTTTGCGAACGACATGAGCCGCGCCAATGTCGTCCAGGCGTAGTCGGCTTTGCGTGGCGTGTTGGCGAACTTGTCTCGCCAGCCCTTAAACTCGCCGCGAACTCTACGGTCGGTGAGGGCGGCGATTGGCAAGTCACCGAATTCATCCTCGACCAGCTTGATGTAGGCGAGATAGGCGCGCTTTGTCGATTGAGCGAGCGCCGTAAACTCTGGCGCAGCTTTATACTGCGCGATGATCGTCATGAACGTGCCGGCGCGGGGCTGCCGGATGCTCGCGTACGCCTCGTGGTATTCGCGAACAAATTCCGGCGTGCCGGGCTTGGCCTTGATTTGCGGTCCGCCACGCCAAGCATAGTAGTAGGTTTTGATTTCGCCCGTAGCGAGGCGGGCGTTGACCTTATGAACTCCTTTCAGAACGACGCGCACGTTTAACTCTCCATTCATCTAAGGCAGACGTTTCCTGTTGCGGCTGGAGGCCGCTCATGATGTCCAATGCGAGGTCGATAGCTTTTAGATCCCACCGCATTGTGCCGGCGAGGGGCGAGGGCAGCTTGCCAGACCGCACCCAAGCGGAAAAAGCGCTCGGCGATAGGTTGCAGTAGGCAGCTGCTTGCCGCCTGCTCAACAACCGCGGCGTGAGCTGTCGGCAGGGCGTCGAGTCGACGTCCTGGGTTGTGGTTGAGTTCGAGAAGCAGACAGTCGCACTAGTACTTCCACGAGATAGGCGACGATCAGAAGCGGACGAATGTTCGTCCGTAAGCCGCGCTTTGTGCGCGCGACCAGCAGATTTCGACTCCATTTTGACGTGCCAGTCGCCGGTACCAGCGGCGATTGTTTCACGTGACTCGTCCGCAGACTGAGTGGAGGAGAACTAGCGTAACACCGGATAAAACCGTGTGTACTTGTAAGATATGCTAGCTTCGAACGTGGATCAATAGATGAAAAGCTCGGCAGTCACGAAGCTCACACGCGCTCAGTCGCTATCGTAAATGTCAGCTTCGCTTGCAAGCAAGCGCGCATGCCGGGCGAAATCAAAGTCGTCATTTTGAATGAACCTCAAGTCGTCAGTGCCGACTTCCTCAAACAATCGCTTCGACGATAGGCGGGACCAATTGAGCACTGCGGATGTCTTGATGGCGGCATACGTCGAGCCCGCAAAGAAAATTGTCCATCCACCTCGAAACAACCACTCCTGAACTTCCTCCACGAATTCTCTATCCAGACGATGTCGCCCCCATAAACGGCGCAACGTGAGATCAGAGAGACGTACGCGGCTAGTCGGCGTACCTTCCTGATTTCGAAGCTCAATCAGACGCAGCAGCAGGATTGCACATTCCTGTGCAGTCAGAAGACGAGGAGTTAAGGGGGCTCTCATGTCCGACCATAACACACAAAAATGCGATTGACA
This sequence comes from Bradyrhizobium sp. 160, assembly GCF_023073735.1. Taxonomy (NCBI): domain Bacteria; kingdom Pseudomonadati; phylum Pseudomonadota; class Alphaproteobacteria; order Hyphomicrobiales; family Nitrobacteraceae; genus Bradyrhizobium; species Bradyrhizobium sp. 160. The sequence goes on along the minus strand of NZ_JADPKD010000057.1, from coordinate 56,747 downwards.
GCATATTAGGAGGCCTGTAGAACCAAAAAAGCCGATGCCGGGCTCGTCCCAGCATCGAAATTGCTCAATGGTCGGAAAGCGGACGAAGCAGGGTGTGCCGGTCCAATACCGGGCTCCATGTTAGACCTTTGATGCGCCTGTTGCGGAATTCGTGGCAGCGCAGTCATGCGCGAGGCGCGTCAAAAAGCGATTCCGATCTGGGATTCAATCAATCGAGTAGCATCTAAGCTGCGCGAATGACGAAGTGCCGGCTGGCGTTTTGCTTACACAAAGTAAGGAGACGTGAGCCTATGTCCCGAGAACTAGTTGCTACACCGCACTCATACGATGAACTGCTGGACCGCCTTGACCACATCAAGGAGGAATACCGGCGCGTTGATCAGCGCTACCGGCTAGCTCTGTACCAGATGTTCGCGGACGCAATGAGCATTGCGACGGCGATCGAGGCTGACCGCGAGCGCAAGGATCAGTTTCTGAAGAGCGTTGGACAAAAATCGGACGTCGTTTACGCCGCAATGATCTTCATCACGGACGCCAAGTCGGAGGAGGCTCGCAAGAAGGCCTCAAAAGCGGCCCGCGCGCTTCGGTACCTAGTCGAGCGAATTGGAGTTTCGGTCGACAATATCCCTGAAGCCCTACAGAAGCATGGCGGCATCCAGAAACTTGCTCAGCTGGCGGCTCTCAACGATCCACGCAGGAAATCACCGCCTATCGCTCCCGGAGCCAATACTGCAGAGCGGGGCGAAGCGGATCATTCTGACGTAAGGCACCGGAAAGAGAGAAAACGCGTGTTCGACAGGCAGGTTCAGATTGCCCTGCCACCAAAACTCAGAGCAAAATTGGATGATCTCGCCGATAGCACCGCGATCAAGATCATCGGCTTCGTTCGTGTCCCAGCTGGAGAGCGACCGACCATCGAGTTTCAAGACATCACCGCCTTGAGCGTCTCGAGTGTGCAGGAGGAGAACGAAGACGATTGGGGGGACTGAGGTCTCGTGCCAAGGTTCGCTTAAGCGAACCTTGGCTGCGCCCGATTTAGCGCCGCTCGGATGGATCGATTCCAGCGATCTTATTCTTGAACACCCCTGAGATCTTCATGAAATTCAACTTCTGCTCCGCCGATATCAACGAAGACTACGATCCTGCAAAACATCTGAAAAAGTTCGAGACGCTGAGTGAAGCTCACGATCGGCGCCGCCGTCTTATGAGCGCTCTTCCCGAATTTGGTGAGCCCGGCCGCGCCCTCGCCGAGCGTCTTAACGGGTGTGGTTTCTTCAGATGTCGTTCAGCAGGATGTCCAGTTTGCCTTCGCGCCTTTCGTCGCTGGTGGGGCTCAACGCTGGCCGAATACATGGCCCGTGACCCAGAGTTCTGGTTTACGGCGAGCATTGTGCCCGCGGACTTGTTCGATGTCGGGCACCTCGACAGCTTCCGGTGGGATCGGCTCAAAGATCGCTTGCGAAACCAGATTGCGCGGGCTCCAATTAGCGAGCCTATAGTTCTGGGTGGTATCGACTACGACCTCAAGCACTTTGATGATGGCCGCCCTCCGAGGTGGTGCCCTCATCTATACTTACTTTTCAGCGGAGGAGGGATAGCTCCAATCGAAAGCACTTTCCGCCGTCACTACCCAAAGAGTGACGACGTGAAAAGACCGGTGGTCGTAAAGTCTCAGAAGACACTTCGCGAAGATTTGGTGTCAACCGCTACCTATACCATCAAGGCACGCTTCAAGAAGCGAAGGCCATCTACGGATGACCGCGGTAACGCTGATACGGAAAACGACGAGTTGTCATTGCACCATCAGGCAGAACTCGCGATCCTTCTGCATAAACAAGGCTTCCTCGGTCGGATGATCCGCCACGGCAACGATTCAGCCTTTCGCGCACTGAAAGTGCGCTGAAAGAGCGCCCCTGCTAAGCCGGCATAGAGGGTCTGACGGACCGGTCTACGACCTGAGTAAATTCAGGTCGTGGACACCGACCAGCCCTACTACCAGAGCGTGGTTGCGAGCAATACCCAGTCGCGGACGAGGTGGGAGTGACGGATTTGTCCGCGACTGAAATCGGTGGTCTCGCCTATTGAACTTTTCTCAGAAGCGAAGGCCGGGGCTTCGTTGAGCTGCAGTGTATAATGTAAACTGTCATAAGCTTGTGAGCAGCAAACCGAGGATCATTGATCTATTCGAGCAAATTGCCAACCGTCAGCACAGGGTCCGTGATCGTTCCTGCGGCATCCTGAGTTTTGTGAAACTTCTTAGGTGTTGAGCGCCGGTGTCGGTACGGTGAGTCTTCTGCGGAGGCGATTGGAGAGCAGCGGCAGAAGTATCAGGCGAACTTGTAAAGCAACCTTGTCCAGCCGCGCATTGCGGCCAACAAGGAGAAATTCAATGGACGTTAGGCTTGACGCTATAATTGCTGAAATCGCCCGAACTCTTGATGCCAGCCTACTAATGCACGATCCCGAGTTCGCGAATTTGCCGAGATCTCAAAGGATGCACCTCATAACGAGGTGCCTAGCAGCCCGCGGTATCGCCAGAGGCGAAAAGTACGGTGGGCGCAAGGTTCGAAAGTGGCGACCATCGAGTCAGCTGGGAAGCAGTTTCGGCGTGAAGGATCACGGAATTCCGGACGAAGTAGAGCATATCGAAGCGCCAGTAGCCATGTCGACACTTGTCGATGGGTTTTCTGACCTCCTGCAGACGAACCATGAGCCGATCAATCAGGTGACCGATTACGTTCTTCGTCTCTTCGGGCTGCATGCGCTAGGATTACTTCAGTACCGCGGGAAAGATGATGGATTCTGTCAGTTCGATAGGTCAGAGAAGCGCATCGACGTGGTTGATGAGGCAGGGAACACCATGGACTTTGTCGACAAGTATCTGGCCTAGGGGCTGGCTAAGTTCGGCCGACGGTTTGTCATTGCCGGTGCGGAGGTTCGAACCTCCGCACCGGCATTGTCCTCGGTGGCGTGCGTGCGGTTGACGGTCCAGAAGCGCTCTCTAGGCTGCCGCGGGGTGCCCAAGTCTTTTCCCTGGTATCCTCCACAGCAGGCTTGTGCGTTCAGCCAACCTAGTCGCACCGGCGTCGCGCACCCACAGATGTGAGGTGTCGGGGGTCGAAACCCGCCACCGCTGGACGGCATTCGCGATCTTGTAAATGCCCGTTGTGAATGCAGCCTCGATGCTGCGGCAAACCAACGGAGAAATGATCATGAGTTACGACGGTATCCTCGCCGGACTAAACACGCGTGCCGACACCGAGCTGCGAGAAAATGCCCCGGAATGTAGCCCGCATTTGCTCCAGGAGCTTACCCACGCTGTCGCAGCTTGCGAGAGAAGTCCGTTGCTGCCCGCTGAGGTCGAGGAATTGTTCGATGTAATTGCAGAGGGTGGGAGTTTGAGGTTTGAGGCGCGAAAGATAAAGGACGACTTGCCATTCATTTTGCGGACGAGCTCGGCAGAAGGGTTAGCCGAGTTAACGGCAAGGCTATGAGAATGCGCCGGCCTCGCCCGAAAGCTGGCGGACCTGCGAGAAGACCTGCGGGTGGTTCTTCGGCTCGTCACTGAATTCGACAAGGGGCTCTCAAACCTGACCGCGCACGTTCAGGATATGGCAGCGGAGACGATATGGCGTGCACCGGGCTCGTCGGTTGGGCCGTTGCTAAAGAATGTCTAGAATGGGAAGGCGCGGGCTCCACATTTCAGTGGGGCCCGTTTTCGTTTTTTGGCACGATGCCACGAGCACCGAGCGCTTGGCCGCACTACGGAGCTAGTTAGCGGCTCGGAGTGGGGAAGGCCTTCCGAGGAAACGTCGTCCGATTAGGTTTGGAATCTCCAACGGCGCTGGACCGAACTTGTAAAGGATTCCACCGAAACCGCTGTTTCGGGCAGAGCGATGCTCTGAACCCTTTGGAGATTCGTGATGGGTGAAAACTCTAAAATTGAATGGTGCGACCATACGTTCAATCCGTGGATCGGCTGCCAAAAAGTGTCGCCGGGCTGTGACAATTGCTATGCCGAAGCAATGATGGATCACCGATACAAAAAGGTGCAATGGGGCGCACACGGCGAGCGCAAACGAACGTCAGAACAAAATTGGAGAAAGCCTGTCCAGTGGAACGCGCAAGCCAGAACATCTAGAAAGGAAAATGGCCACCGACCTCGGGTATTTTGCGCGTCGCTCGCCGACGTCTTTGACAACCAGGTTGATTCTTCGTGGCGCAGGGACTTGTTCGCGTTGATCCGCAAGTGCGACGCATTAGATTGGCTGGTGCTTACGAAGAGGCCGGAAAACATAGAAAAAATGCTGCCTTCCAATTGGCGTGATGGGTATCCCAACGTGTGGCTCGGAACAACGGCCGAAGATCAGACACGGTTTGATTTCCGATGGAAGCGCCTAAAGAAAGTACCCGCGGTTGTTCGCTTTATTTCTTACGAGCCTGCTCTTGGGCCCCTGCGCTTGCCGCCAGGCGAACTTTTGCCGGATTGGCTAATATCTGGGGGCGAAAGCGGCGCGGGTGCCCGCACATTGAGGCCGCGTTGGGTTCGCGACATTATCGCCGATTGCCGCCGCTCTGGTGTTGCACCATTTCATAAGCAATGGGGATGTTACGAAAGCAACCCGCTTGTGGTGGAGAAGGGTATGACAGTTCGTGAAGCACGCGCAGTCGATACAGAGGGGAAGGGTGGCGGGTTGGTCGATGGTAAGCTCGTTCGTGAATTCCCAGATCGGAATAAAAGTCCTTAAGCGGATCTCGCGGGCGGCCTCGAAAGCGAATTGTGCCCAATGCTGCGGTCGCATCAGCGATGCGCATTGAGGTCACGGACTACAACATGAGCCCGCTCCGGTGTCTACCTGGAGCGGGCGACGGTCCGTAGCGCTCGCAACTACGGGCACTCTGCGTGGATTGCCAAGGCCCCCTTGGCGCACAGCGTCTTCCACTCGCGCTTGCTCTGCCGTGATCGTTTGGTCTCGGCGAGCAGCGAGCTATCAGGTCCACCGCCGTTGCTCATTTGGCTCATTGCTAATACCTGTCTCAACATTAGCAATCGCTCGTAGCTGTTGATGCGCTCCCAAATCATGTTTTTTGCGAATTGCCGGTCAAAAAAAGACTCAGTGCGAGGTTGTCGGAATAGCAGCGACGATGCTGGCTTTTTCCTGGAGGGCAGCAATACGCGAAGCTTCCAAAATCAGTCTGTAGAGATCGTATCCAATTCTCGGGATCAATAACCTCACTATCTTCCCGGTGCCGAGCACGTACCCCAGCGGCAGTTTTCTGGCCAGCGCGCACACCTCGGGGGGCTGCCGGATTAGAACCCGGCAGTTCATGTCAATGGCCGCGGAGACGATGCTGTCCCTCAGGACGGTGAACCGAGCACCACGAGGATTTCCATTGTCATCCAAACCGAGGACGTAGACTTGGTCTGCCCCCGCCGGTTCTCCTTTTTGGCCCATCATAACTCCCGGAGTGGTCGCAACGACGAGGTAGCCTTCATTCTTTCGTCGCTGCGTAAACCTCTGCGTTAGAACTTGGGAGGCGGCACTGCAGCCCGTTGCTTCTCCAGGAGGACATCTCGATCTTGGTCCAAAAACCGAGGCTCGTTGATAATCAGCACCCAGGACGGGATGGGCGAATTCGCTGATCGCCGTTCTGTGGAGTATTGATCAAGCTGCATCGTTGAAGAGTTGCTGAGGTGCCAAATTCGGTTAAACGGCCGGATATGAAATTGGGCGGAGATTATGCCGACGAGTTCTTGGGTCGGCGCGCCAAATTGGAAGATGTAGGATACAGCTGTCACCACGTTGGGCGACATGTTCTCTGTCAATCGGGCGACAAGCTGATTGCCCTTGTTCGTACATTCTAGGATCGTTGGCTTGGGTGACGAAACGCTACATCCTTTTTCAACCATCGCCCGCCTTTGCCACAGCTTCAGGCATACCGGTCGCAACCCCCAGAATATCCCTTTTTGTGAAGGCATAGATGTCCGTTGAGTGTTTATCCGCGCGAGTGAAGGTGGTCGTGACGTGCTTCCGGCTCTCGTAATCCTCCGGTCGAAGCAAAAGGAACGGCTGCGCGCCCAGGACGGCATATTTCAGGCTCTCCGCGGAGCCGCCTTGATCGTAGCTTTTTGCGGCGACCACCGGTTGACCGATAATTTTTCCGTCCCGATCCAGGTCAAAGCTGACAGCATTAGTCGAGGTTGACTTGCGGAGCGGGAAACCAGTGCTGCATTATTTGGCCACGGATCACCGATACGGGGTCGGGCGGGGTGGTCTGTGCAAACGCCGATGAACACGCAAAAATTGAGAGCAATACAATCCATTTCAACATTTGTGACCTCTGATGTGTGAGTTACGGATTTGGCAGATCCGGGACCAGTTGAGCGCCCACGTCACCCTTCGACGGACGCGTATATCAGGAGGCCGGCAATAAAACTGATGATCCAGGCGACAGCGTAGTACGGCCGCTGCTTCAGGCGCTTCGCCCTTAAAAACAGATAGACGGGCTGGAATAGCACGGCTGTGACGCGGGTTACCCGAGAACCATACCCTGCTTGCTTCAATTTTCGATCATCGAGCCAGCCGAGCAAGGCATTGACGAGAAGGGGTATCTGGAAGGGTAGCCCTTTGCTCGGGTGATATGGAAATCCCAGTACCAAGGATCGAGCCGCAGCTTCCTGGTTGCTCGCGCTCACAGCTGCCTCGATGACACCGATAAGCAGTGGCAACAGCGCCAGTATCCAGACGTAGCCATTACCGATGTGCTGGGGCGAAATCGCGGGCGGCTCCGCTGCAACAAACTCGGCGAGATCGCTCTCACGCAGGCTTTTCCATTCGGGCATGCCTTTGCGCCAAACCTGCGTGTCGGCCGCGATCTCCTTCTTCTTCAATAACTCTCTGATAGCCGAGGCGGACACAGGTCCTTGCCGGGAGCCATTCGCCACGTAGTACCACTCGGTTGATGGCTGGTTGTTCGGGTCTCCGAGGTTTGGCAGCGGGGGTGGTGCAGACAATTCTTCAGTCATTTTGGCTTTCCTGTTTCTAAAGGCAGTCTTTTGAAGTTCGCCCTCGCTTCGACCCAAAATCTCGCTGATAGGGAATATAGTTCCTAGAGACTATATGCCCGATGGTGCTCCATCCTGCAATGCAGGATTGGCGCGTCATTGTTGGCAAGAACGTCCGGCGTATTCGCCAGCAGCGTCGAATGACCCAAGAGAAGCTGGCGTTCGAAGCTGACCTGGACTTGACCTACATCGGCGGGATCGAGCGAGGGCGGCGTAACCCCAGCCTCTTGGCGATGGCTCGAATTGCTGAGGCTTTGTCGGTGCCGCTCGTTAAACTCTTGAGCGAGCAGTGAAGCCGTTTTTGGTCGATGCCAACGACGTTAGTATTCGTCAGCCCTCATGATCGTGATTATCCGTTCGGTGACGGAGGGATCTGCCGGGTTGGGCGAATGGAAGGTAAGCGATTTATCGTAGTAATCGATTTTGAACGCGACCTGGGTGCCTTCGAATTCAAAGACACCATAGTCATGCTCTTGGTAGGAATCGTTGGCTTGGCAAAAGTCGTCGAACACTGCAATTGTTTTCACCAGACGTTTGACGGCCTCAGCCCCTAGTTCGGCGATCCCCGTAGTAATCACGGCGCCGCCGCCGAGGAGGTGCTGGCGAAGTTCGTCATTGAGCATGCGTATCCGGTCCGTGTGAAGGGACATGCCTGTTCTCCATTATGTCTGTTGGTTGGTGGGCCTCGCTCGCCCCTGCTGAGCGTCAGGCAGGGGCAGGTGGTCGAAACCCGGGCCGTGGTCCGGGCTTGGCGCTAAGCGAGCAGGTTATTCTGGACCGGGGTTTACAAGCCCCACCTGAGCGATGTGCCGGACGTAGGTGCCCTTGTCTGGGTAGTCGCGAAGCCGAAGCGTTAAGACCTGGCCCTGGCGCTGGGTCACCAAACAAGGCCACCACCCAAACCCCGGGTCGTCGTCCTCGACGAGCACCAGTTGGCCGACAGCGATGCTCTCCCACGTTCGTGGTAGGCCAGCAGCAACAACGGCGCGTTCGTTTGCCTTTTCGGGGGATGGCGCTGGGGCGGGCTGTTGTACCTGACTTCCGTCGCCAGGCACATCGAGCGCGGCTTTGAGCTTGCCCAGAAGGTCCCGCCGGATCGGTGGCACGAATGCCTTGCCGCTGGCGTATAGTCTCCCAACGGGCAGCTTCATGCCGATCTCGGTGACTGCTGGAGAGGCGGGGTGCACGGACGCTAGCTTCATCTGCGCCGCGGCGCTTACGACTTTCTCGTTGAACTCCGCAAACCGCGCGCCCCTCGGCTTTCCGTCTTCATCAAGGCCGAAGACAAAGAGCTTGTCTGGTGAGTTCGCCGTCTTCTTCTCTGGCTGCTTTCCCATGTTTCTCCTCCTCAAAAGCAGACGGGGCCCAATAGGGCCCCGTGGTCTGCGGTTCTAGCGATGTCATGGCTTGGCCACGGTGGCGGGCCAGGCGCCCGCCGAGGCAACTTAATCACGGAAGTTCTCCACTATAAATTGCAAAGTCGTTTCTAGACCTTGCAGAGCGAGTATAGGCGAACCGTAGCGCCGTCTCAAGCGAAATATGCACTAAAACACGTTCTAAGTATCTGTTTTTACGTCAATTTTCGCGCGTTCAGTGGTATTCGACTGCATCTCTGATACAGGTGGCAATAGCCGATTTGGCAGGCTTGCCGGTCGTCGATCTTGTTGCCATTGCACACGTTGAGGCCGTCGAGAGAGCACAGCCTCCAAATGGCATTTTGCACGAACCTAGCGAACCTCTGCGGGAATGCCGGGTTCAAGGTGCGCGTATCGATACGGCCGGCCACGGTCCTGATAATCTCGGCACAGCCACCCGGACCGTAACAAGCCGCGCCGTAAACGTGAGAGCTACCGCAGTCCTGTAAAATGCCGGAGCGATGCAGAAAATTATGAACCAGCGTGTCTACCGCGATCATCGCGGTACCGGTCTCAAGCCAAAGCGGCCGATGCTCGCGTACGCCGATCAACAGCGTCGAAAGCGTCATCATCAATATCTTGTCGGAGACGCCGTAGACGTTTCGCAGAGGTCCGATCAAGGCGTCTTGACGCGCCGCTTCCAGTTCGGCTCTGGTTGCACCTTTCGCGCTGTCCAGTCGGCCATCTATCCAGCCCACTAGGTCGCCCTCGGCTAGGTCGCGGACGAACAAGAAGAGCGAATACGCAGTTTGGTTCAGTCGACCGTTGCGTAGGCGCGGCCGGGGCAGGGCGCACGCATCAATGTGGTCGGGCTCCGCGCAGGTAAAGCTGGTCTTGTCGTATCGACAGCCTTCGAAATGCCAGTAGCTGCGCAGCTTCGGGCAAGAGGGAGTATTCTTCTCGCTCGCTGCAATCGCCGACCAGGACGCCGTGCCATGCTTGTGGATGTAGCTGCGTGCGACGCGGTCGGAGATGCCTTGGAAGCTAAACGTCGTAACGAGCCAATCGAAAATCGGCGGCGTGTCGGCGAGGGCGACAGCTCGAACCAAGCCCGCGTGCCGAGCCTCGTCGTCGATCTCCTCAAGGAACGACATCGACCCCGCGACCGCGCAGACAGTCCGGATCAAGCTCTCAGCCCGGCCTAGCGGATCTGGGGTTCTCGTCGCGACCAGCCTGTTGCCGGTAGCGGCTTTCGTCGAGCGACGGCCCGGAATGCTGGTTGCTAGATGAGGGATACTAGTCTCCGTTGAGCGTCGCTCTCGCCGTCGATATAGCGCTGGGTCGTCTGGATGGATCGGTGGCCGGCCAGCAGTTGAACGTCGCGCAGCGAGCCGCCCGCCTTATGAACCGAGCGAGCCGCTCGCGTAATGAAAGTTCGACGCCCGGAGTGCGACGAGCATCCCTCGAACCCGAGCTCCTCGTAAGCGCGGCTGAACCAGACCACGATGCTCATCGGTGTCATTGCGCCGCCGCGCTCAGATCGAATGAGGGGGCCTTGCCCCCGAGACAGCTGCCGCGCCTCGATGAGAGTTTGCCGAAGCTCAGGATGAATTGGAATCGAGCGGCCGCTGCGCTTCTTGGCGATCTCGTCGCGAACTTCAAGCGTGCTGCCGACTTCGCCGCTTGGATTGAGCAGCATCGCCCACGTCAATTTGGCGATCTCGGCTGCGCGAAGACCTGCCTTGACCGAGAGCAAGACGATGAGGCGGTTGCGAAGTGGGTGGCGAGAGCGCGCGGCGAAAAACAAGAGATCGTCGATATGATCAGTCGAAAGTGTCTTGGCTTGCTTGCCGGCCATCGTGCTTAAACCAGTTACAGCAAGATTCTAGACAATCAGGCTGTGCGTGCAAGGGAAAATCTAGCATGTCTCTGACTGATAGAGTGTCAAGATTTCCTTATCAGTCCGTAGCTGCAGTGCGCTCCGCCTGCCTAAGATCATGTGCAAATTGTGCGGCACGGCGTGCACAGACTGCTCGCCGCAACGTAGTCGCTATGGCGCATGCAAATTGCAGTTCAGCACGTTCAGAAAGAGACGGCGAGATCGTCTGCGCCAAAGGCGGAAAATGAACTTGTAAAGGATGGGACCGTGACCGTCGTCACGGGCAGAGCACCGAGCTGTGACCTGCCTGTTTCTGGGCAGGCAAGAAATCGAGGAGAGAACTATGAAAGACAAAAAGGTTGAAATCGAGCTTGATCAATGCGTGCAAGAGCGAGAGGAAATATTCGGCGTCACGTCCGCTCTTGTCGTACAGTATCCGGGCACGCGCTCCGGAAGTCGACTTTGCGACTACAAGCTGACCTTCTACGATCCCGATGAAAAGGATAAAAAGAAGGAAACGCGTGGGTACCGTGAGATGAGACGAAGTCGAGGAAAGTTCGTTCCGCCAATCGCGCATGGTGCGCTTAGAGACGAATTGATCATATTGGCGGGCGCGGAAATGAGTGCTTCCGATGTTGTGCACACCCTTCGAAACTTTGCGGACCAAATAGAAGAGCACGGCTTATGGATCGGAAAGTACAGAGATGACTACATTGTTGAAACGACCGACCGCGCGCTAACGGCCGGATAGTTAAGCCGAGCGTCGAGAGCCTTCTCCATGGGGCAGGCCGTCAAGCCTGCCCCTCTATAGTTTTCTTCAGAGAGCCGACGGTTTCGCCGAGTGAGCATTGACCGTCTCGATGGCGACGGACGGTTAAGGTGGCGCGAGGTGCAAGAAGATTGATGTTTGGGGGAAATGGGCACGTCGCCTCGACTGATAAGGAAATCAGAATTTCATTATCAGTTCTGAGCTGGAGTGGACCCAGCGTATTTCGTGTTGCCGTGTGCAAAGTGTGCAGAACGGCGTGCGCAGATTGCACTTCATCGCAGAGTGGAGAGATATCAGCGCGAGGGTGCAATCGCAGCCTCGCTGGCAGCGTAATTAATCATGCACTGTCAGACACGTATTTGCTCTCGCGAGCCCACAAAATCAAACTTGTAAAGTGACTCACTCAATTTACTCGAGGGAGTCATCATGACCACGAATCCAAACTTCAGGCCCGCACTTAAATCTCTCAAAGATACGCGACGATTTGTGGACGGAGTTCGGTTAGAACCAGCTGTGGCTGCCGAACTTGAGGTTGCAGCTCGTCACTTTGCCGCGCATTGTCCGTCAACCAAATCTAAGGCGGAATTCTCCAGTTTAGCAATTCGGTTGCTAGCCTCACTCGGGTTAGTCGCTACGGTGACGCCTTCTGCGGGCGAGCCGGATTGGCTATCCGCAGATCAGAAGAAATTTGTGCGTCACGGAGGCGGGCAGCCCATTTGGGTCAATACTGTCGAATATCCTCAAGATATTTGGAAATATGCAGCCTACGATTCGGAGACCGACAGCATTGACTGGGTTCCGGCGGAGTTCTCGAAAGCTTTGCGTGCAGCCACCGATCGTGCAGGGGCGCTCATTTCGAGTCAACGAGTGTTGCCGCCGACAGTCTCGAGCTATCGACCCAGAGATCCGCTAAAAGATGCTAGGCGATTCTCGGACGGCGTGAGGCTGGATCCGGTCGTCGGCTGGCAACTGACAGATCGCGCCGATGCTTTGAATGTTCGCTTTCCTAGTATGCGCATGTCCCGGGCAAGCTTTATCCGCACTGCCCTGCCGATACTGGCTCGCTTAGGACTTGTTGACCTTATCGATCCGCGAGCATTCCTTCCCGAGTGGCTCTCACAAAGTCAGAAGGAATACGCAGCGAGCGGTGGAAGATCGCCCATTTGGATGCCAACGAATGTGAAAAAGCTGTGTGCCGTCGAGTTCGACTATATTGGTGGCGAAATCCGTTGCACTCGTCCGACGACGAAGCGCCGGCTAGCACCCAGCTTCAATTGATTGAGGGGGGCGCTCAAGATAGCGCCGTCCGGCGGTTACTCTCCACGTGATGCAAGAGGGAGCGCCTCCGCCGGTTCAAATCAACTGATAAGCTTTTGAGAGTTTGCTTATCAGTCGCGTTTCGCCCGATATTTTGAACTGCCTAGACGCGAGAGGTCTGCTTCCGCAAAGGACCGGACCAGAGCCACGCGAATGGCCAAGGCAGCCTGTGACCCAAGCCGACCCTCGGCAGGGGCTCCAGCTCAGGTCCGCCGCGTACCCTCAGCGAGCTTGGGCGGCTGAGGCTATCGGCGCACTGCTCACGAGGTTATCCCGATCAATTGCACTGCTTGGCCGTTAGCCGTAGGCTACCCAGCGGGCGAGGCCGGCGAAAACCCAATGGTTGTCGAGACGCGCTATGTGACCAGCGGCGAGGTCTTCGTCGCGTACCAAATATCCGGACAAGACGGTCCGGATTTGCTCATGACGCCCGGCTTTGTATCGCATCTGGAGCTGTCGTGGGAGAATCCCAACGCCGCGCGCTTCCTTAACGACCTCGGCTCGTTCTCGCGACTGATCCGATTCGACAAACGCGGCACGGGTCTCAGCGATCGCGGCGTCGGTGTCCCGCATCTCGATGAAAGGATCGACGATATCCGCGCCGTGCTCGACGCCGCGGGTTCTAAGAGGGCGTACTTGTTCGGTGTCTCGGAGGGCGGGCCGATGTCGATCCTGTTCGCGGCGACCTACCCTGAACGGGTCGCCGGTCTCATCCTGTTCGGCACGTATGCGCGCACGGTGGGCGCCTCCGTTCCGTTTGACGATTTTGGGGGATTGGAGCGCGATATCCGCTCCAACTGGGGAACCGGCAAGAGTCTGCCCAGTTTCTCCCCATCGGCAGCCGCCGTTCCCGGGGCCATGGAGCGCTTCGCCAAGTTCGAGCGCTCGGCGGCCAGCCCGTCTGATGTGATCAACCTGATGCGGATGAACCGTGAGATCGACGTAACGGCTATCCTGCCGTCGATCCGTGTTCCTACACTTGTCATGCACCGGTGCGACGACGTACGCATTCGTGCACTGGCCGGCCGGGAGCTCGGAGAGAGAATTTCTCAGGCGCGCTACATCGAACTACCGGGTAACGATCACCTCGCATGGTCAGGAGATCAGGACCGGCTCGTCGAGGAGATCAGACAATTCATGGGTGTTTCCGCTACTGCCGTCGACGTTGATCGCGTCCTCTCGACCGTGCTGTTCACCGATATCGTCGATTCGACAAGGAAAGCTTCGTTGGTGGGTGACAGGCAGTGGCGTTCAACTTTGGAAGCGCATCATGCGGCGGTGCGTTCGGAACTGGAGCGGCATCGCGGACGCGAAGTTAAAACGACAGGCGACGGATTTCTGGCGCTGTTCGACGGCCCGGCGCGCGCTATCCGCTGCGCCCAGAGGATTGTCAGCGCGGTGCGGCCGCTCGATCTCGAAGTGCGGGCCGGCGTCCACACCGGTGAGGTTGAAATGATGGGCGACGATGTGGGCGGCATTGCTGTGCACATCGCAGCACGGGTAGCTCAGCATGCGAAAGCAAGCGAAGTTCTGGCCTCAAGCACGGTAAAAGACTTGGTGGCAGGCGCTGGCCTCAAGTTCGTCGACCAGGGACCCGCTGAGCTTAAGGGTCTCGCCGAGCCAATGCGCCTATTCGCAGCCGTCACTTGAATAAGTTCCGCCGATTCCGCCTTAAAAAGCTGAGACGCTATCGCCGATGTTCACCTGTGGCCCATCAGAGAAGTGAGGGCGCCGCTCCTTCAGGTCCGCTGAACGAGACATGGCGGACTCGATTTGCTCACGTTGAGTTCTTCGCATTCTGGACCCAAACGAGACATTTGGAGCGGACAGCAATTGCGTTTTCAGGCCGTGGGGGTTGAAGTCGCCTGGCTTCTGAGCGTCGATAGCTGATCCGTGTCATAGCGTGCCCGCAATTCTGCAATTGTCGTTGCATCCGCACCGCCTCGTGGTGCCACCGTCGCGGCGAGCTCCTCGAAATAGCGCTCGTGGCCGGGCGGAGACACTGTCATGAGCACGCGAGCGATGGTGTTGGACGTGTTGGCGATGTTGTGTGGCACGCCCGGCGGCAAGAAGAGATAAGTGCCGGGAGTGGCGCGCACGCGTTCGTCCCCGACCTGCCAGTCGCACTCGCCCTCCAGTACATAGAATGTCTCTTCCTGCACGCGGTGGACATGCAGCCCGGTGGAGAAGCCTGGCCGGATTGTCCACTCGAACATCGAGGTGTGCCGGGTATCGCTGCCGGTGACCAGAAATCCCATCGGCTGACCGGCGAGTTTGACGGATTTGCCTTCCCCGGAGCGTCGAATGATCGGCTGTCGGTTCATGAAAACTCTCCAGACTGGTGGTCAGCGAGCTTGAATCTGCCGGTGGACCGTCCAAAAGTCGTGAAACATCTCCGAAATTGTTGCAAAATGTCGCCGAAATGACCGAGCAACCTGCGCCAGCAACCTACAGATTCGGGTCCTTTTCCCTCGATGTCGAGACCGGCGCGCTGCTTTGCCAGGGTATCCCAAGCTTGCTCGGCCAGCGCGGCACAGCGCTGCTGCGCCTTCTGCTCGAGCGCGCCGCAGTTCCCGTCAGCAAGGACGCGCTGATCGAAGCCGCGTGGCCCGGACTCGCTGTCGAGGATAGCAATCTTACTGTGCAGATTGCGGCGCTTCGCCGCGCACTCGAGCCGGGCGGCGGACGGTGGATCGAGACACTGCCACGCCGCGGCTATCGCTATATTGGCCCACCGGTGTCGCGCGTCGAAGCGAATGCAGCCGAGGCCGATCAACCGGCCCCGCTTCCTGTACCAGAAAAGCCTTCGATCGCGGTGCTGCCGTTCGAGCAATCGGGCGAAGCCACCTGGTTCGCCGACGGTATGGTCGACGACATCATCACCGGACTGTCGCGCATCAGGTGGCTATTCGTGATCGCCCGCAACTCGAGCTTTGTTTGGCGTGATCGTATCGCCAACGTCAAGCAAGTCGGACGCGATCTCGGGGTGCGTTATGTCCTGCAGGGCAGCGTGCGCCGCGCCGACGACCGCGTCCGCATCAACGCGCAGCTCGCCGACGCCGCAAGCGGTGCGCAGATCTGGGCCGAACGCTACGACCGCACCGTGGGCGACCTTTTCGCGCTCCAGGACGAGATCGCGCTCGCCGTGGTCGGCGCCATCGAGCCAAGCCTGCGCCGCGCCGAGGTTGAACGCATCCGCCGCAAACGGCCCGACAGTCTCGATACCTACGAGCTTGTGCTGCGTGCGCAGCCGGATGTGGATTCCGGCATGCCCGACCGCGCTGCGGTCGCGCTCACGCAACTGTCGCGCGCGCTTGGTCTCGAACCCACCTACGGCCTGGCTCATGGACTCGCCGCGATGTGCCACCATAACCGCTTCCTGCGCGCGGGGCTGAAGGAAGAGGACCGCCTCGCATCAGTGCGGCACGCGCGCCTTGCAATTGAGCGTGGCCGCGACGATGCGCTGGCGCTCACTTTTGCCGGGTTCTCGCTCGGCATGGACGCGCACGATCGTCAGGCAGCTTTCGCTGCCTTCGAAACGGCGCTTGCCTTAAGTCCATCGACCGCGCTTGCCTGGATTCTCGGCAGCGTCGTCGCCGGATGGGCCGGGGAGGCGGAGCGTGCGATCGATTGGAGCGAGCACGGCCTGCGCTTGAGTCCGTTCGATCCCTGGGCATTTGCGGCTTACGACGCGCAGGCGCTCGGTCATTTCAATCGCGATCACTATGCCGAGGCAGCAACCGCCGCTTACAAGTCCAACCTCGCCAATCCCGCTCATAGCATCACCTGGGTGCAACTCGCCGCATCCCTTGCCGCGCTGGGACGCATGGAAGAGGCGAGGGCCGCGGCAGCTTCCGTGCTGGAATTGCAACCTAGCTTTCGCATCAGCGGACAACTCGCCGGTGTGGATTGCGCGCCTCAATTGGCATCGAAGCTAGGCAAAGCCCTTCGCGCATCTGGACTGCCAGAATGATCTGCCGATACTAAAAAAGGTCCGCTGTTGATGCTGTGGACGGCTCCTCCACGGGCACGAGAGTGCCAAGGATTGAGCGCCGTTTGAGGCTCCCACGATTCGGAGGAGCAGCCTATGCAGTCAATTTCGACCATCGGTCCGGATATCGCGAAGTAGGTCTTTCAAGTGCATGGCGTCGATGTAGCCTGTCAGGTGGTGAGCCGCCGCCAGCTCAAGCGCCGTTTCGTGCTGTCCTTTTTTGAGAAGTTGCCGCCGTGTCTGGTGGGGATCAAGGCTTGCGCGTCATCCCATTGTTGGTCCCCGCGAACTGCAGGCGTTTGGACGCACGGGGCGGAAGCGACGTAATCAGGTCCAGACCGGCACCATTGGCCCTCAGCAGACATTCCTATTGGCGGCCTACAGGTACAAGAGCGTTTCCCTAACCTAGCCGAGACACTGCTCCGTCGGTCCGCGGCGCGCCCTTTGGGAATGGACGACCGTAGTCGTTGTGGCTAAACTGGCGACAAATGCCGAGGAACCGGATGCCGTACTTCACGTCCAAGCAGGATCGAGGGCAACGCACTTGCAAGGTGCTTGCGGATGCCTTCTGCGCGATCTTGCTCGCGACCTTTTCCATTGTGTTCTTCGGATTGCTTGGCGGTCTGGTCGCCTTCGCCATCCTTGAACTTTGTCTATTGGCGGTGGATTGGCTGGTTCCTAGCGACGACGTTGCGGCGGGAGCTGTTCGCTAGAATGAGCGGGCCCGTCAAAACCGAATGCGAACTCATCGATAAGAGAATGAAAGCCCGACTTGAAGTGGGCCTGCGACTTCTCAGGGTACAAGCGCTACGGTCCCATCCTGGCCGAGGCGGGGTGCCCCGGCAGTTGGAAGCGCTTGCCCGTATCCGTTACGTCATGCCATCTACCTTCAGTATTGAGAAGTCCTGTGTCAGATAGTTGCCGACGAGAAGGTATTTGCCGTCAGGCGTGAATACCGCGGCCTCCGGCAATCCGCCGACCTCGATATCTTGGATCTTGCTCACTTTCTTGCCGTCAATCTTCAGCACCGTGATGCTGCCGCGCATATTGTCCCCCAGAGCGAGCGGAATCTCTTGATTGCGCGACCATGCCTTTGAAGTTCGGTCAACCCGCCGTCGCAGCAGCCGTCAGAAATATTAACGAGGCATCACACCGATTTGCTTCAAAAAGCCGATGACGTCCTTTTCTGCCCACTTTTCAGTGAGCTTCCCATTCGCGATGCGATGTATAGTTATAGAGGTCATCTTCAGGTCGTTACCTGTGCGCGGAGCTCCCGGCAGGTCACGTTCATGTCTGCCATAGGCAGTGAGGCGCGTGACCACCTTGTCTCCTTCTGCAATTTGATCCTCGATCTGGTGATAACCCGGGGTCGCTTCCCAGAATATTTTAAAACCTTGCTTTAAGCCTTCACGTCCTTTCCCTAATCCTGGGAAGGGCGGAGGGCTGTGATCGATGTAGTTCTCAGCGACCAATTCATCCATAGCGTCGAGATTGCCCTTATCAATCTCTTCATAGAATTGCCGCACGAGACGTTTGTTTTCCTCGCTCGACATCAACGCCTCCATTTTCTGCCAAAGCACAATCGGCTATGCGAACTGCGGCCGTGCGTCCAACAAATATAGCACAAAAGTCGCCATTTGGCCCGTGGCTGACCTCCCCCCAGCGCGCCGCGATGTGCACTTCCGAGAGGTGACCCGACCTAGGTCATGCCGGCGACTGAGGGCCGCTTTGACCCAGACCAGACATTGTCGAGGCGATAACTCCAAAAACAGCGCGAATGAGACAGAAGCCTTGACCAACCTAAAGGTGTGCAATTCTGCTAGTGTTGGAAGTCCGGGCCGGTGGCCCGAGCGGGGAGGCAGCGGTGGCAAACTGGGAAGTCTCCAACGGCCCACCTGGCAAACCGCCATCCGACAATGACCAGTCGGACAAACCAGCATCCGATGAGAAGGAACGGGAACAGCCGCCATTCGATCGCAACTTAAAGGTTCGCTTGTGGGCACGATTGCAGTTGATCGGCGGCGCGCTCGCCTCGATTGCTGCCGTGGGTGCAGTCGCGGGCGGCCTCGTTGGCTACTGGACCGTTTGGAAGACCCTCCGCACAGACGTGTTTCCGGAGAACCAAAAAACGCAGAAACAGGCTACGGTTCGGCCTGACGTTGCGCCCCGATTGTCCGTCGTTGTCCTGCCATTTGCAAATCTCAACAACGATGCGGAGCAGGACTACTTCGCCGACGGCATTACGACCGATCTGACGACAGATCTCGCGCAAATGCCCGAGACATTCGTCATCGGGCGCGGGACAGCTTTCACCTATACTAAGCAGGTCGATCTGAAGACGCCTGGCAAGGACCTTGGTATCCGATGGGCGGTACAGGGCGCGGTGCAGCGGGCCGGAGATCGGGTCCGTATGAACGTAACGTATCACTTTCCGACCTGTCGACTGGGCGCGGGTGAAGCATTTTCTCCGATTCAGATCGCTTTGCGCCTAAGTCCCAAAGACCCGGCCGCTGGCACTTGGCGTTTTTTTCTCTGTCACGCTCATGTCCATCTGCGCCAATACAAGGAAGGTATTGAGGAATATAGGCGCTCCATAAATTTGAACAAATCGGACTGGTTTCCGTATGTAGATCTGATTTCCGCTTATGGAGCCACTGGCCAATCGGAAATGGCTCAGCAAGTATTGGTCGAATTAAATGCAATCCGACCCGACTTCACGATCCAGTGGTTCAAGCAAATCGGCTACGCACGTTCGAGCAATCCGCAGTTTCGTCGTGAGTACGACGGCATCGTTGAAGGACTCAGAAAAGCTGGCGTTCGCGAGCAATGAGGCGACAGGAGCCTCATGGCCTGATTTGCGGGCAGACAAGTGATAAGGTCTGCTTCTGGACCCGTAGCTGCCTCGCGCGAACTTCCCATGACCGTCTGCCTTCAACTGGAGAGCGGATTAGAGCCGTGAACTCTCTTCACTTCAGCATGTGGACCCGAAACCGACGCTGAGCAGCCGCATCGACGGACACGCGCGCGCGATGAAGGATTCAGTCGTTCGGGCGCAGGGCCGCTTCGGCGCGCTGCATCATCCGCTTCCATCGCTCACTTGTCGGCCTCCCATAAGCAGGAAGTAGGGACGATCGCGATCGGCAGCCAGGTCTCCATCGCTTGCTTCAGCGCCGCTACCGGCGTGCCGGACAGCCGGGCGTATTCAGATTGCGCGGCGGCATTGACCGCAAGCGGCCGCTGCGGACTGTCGGTGACGTCGAGGGCAAACTCGGTCAGGCTGATGTGAGTGAGGGCCGCAGGCGCGCGGATCGAAAAGGTCCAGTCAATCAGTCGCGGACCGTCCGCCGTCATGATAACATTTTGGGGGTGTATGTCGCCATGGCACAGCCCGTCCTCCGGCTGCTGCAGGTGGTCGATCAACGCGAGGATGCCGGAGGCGATGTGCTTGGGCACGACGTCGCCCGAGAGCCTGAAGGCGGAGTCCATCCAGCCGCGCAGATGGAAGGGCCTCCGGCGGCGGCGACATCCTGTGAACCGATAGGCCGAGGGACGCAAGGATCGCACCCGCCTGAGCGAACGTGACGGCGCCGCTGCGCGTGACTTGCAGCAGTGTCGGTCCGTCGAGACGGCCGAGCACGATGCCGAAGCGCCCATCGAGCGTCAGCTCGCCGAACACCTCCGGCGCTGCCACGCCGGCGGCGAAGACCGCCTCGGTCATCCGCGCCTCTTGCTGGATGAGCCGCGGCGGGAAACCTTCCTTGAACAGTTTTACGACCTGACCGGGCGCCCAGGCGTGGATGTCCGCCGTGCCGCCCTGGTTGATCTTCTCTCCGAGGGATCCCCGCATTGCCCGTCCTCCCGCCGGTCGCGACCAAACACCAAAGCCGGGCAAAAGAGAAGCCCCCCGCGATCTTAGTTGTCAGCCATGATCGTGGCTTGTCCCCGGCCGCACCGTTTGCCAGAATCGCGAAGGGACGTGCGATTTGAGACAAGCTCGGTTCTGGC
The DNA here is from genome assembly GCF_023073735.1 of Bradyrhizobium sp. 160. Lineage (NCBI taxonomy): Bacteria > Pseudomonadati > Pseudomonadota > Alphaproteobacteria > Hyphomicrobiales > Nitrobacteraceae > Bradyrhizobium > Bradyrhizobium sp. 160. The sequence goes on along the minus strand of NZ_JADPKD010000057.1, from coordinate 36,365 downwards.
CCATAGCCGAACAGCGGCAGGACGTGGCAAGTCGCCTGTCGAGGGTAGACCGGACACGACAAGGCTAGCGCCCCCGATCGCCGTGCTGAGTTTCTGAGGCATGACGTGCTCCTGTCTTGAACCCTCCTCCCCAGCTTCTCGCAGTGGCAGGGCCGGAGCACAGCCGGACCATCCCATTAGCGGTCATGTTGCCCTGGGGTCGCTACTGTGAAAAAGTGTGAGGATTAAAGAACCAGATAAAGCTTCGGCACGCTGCACGATGTACCAGCGGCAGCAGATAGAACATCATTCTGATTTTGACCGGGAGGGCAGGGTATGACCTCAAAGTGTCTTCAGAGAATGGTAGGAATCGCGCTATTCGCCCTCGTCCTTGTCCCAGCGGCGACGGCCAAGGGACAAGAAATTAAGGTAACACTCTTAGGCACAGGATGCCCACCGGCCGTTATGAATCGGTTCGGACCGAGCATCCTCGTCGAAGCGGGTGGACAGAAATTCATTTTCGATGCGGGCCGCGGCGCCCTTCAGCGGCTCAACCAGATCAAGATTCCTTGGCAGGATGTAAACGGCGTCTTTCTCACCCACCTGCATTCAGACCACGTCGTTGGCTTCCCGGATCTGTGGCTAACCGGTTGGCTTACGCCGGGCCGGGATCGGCCACTGCAGGTCTGGGGACCGAGAGGAACGAAGCGCATGATGTCGCTCCTCGAGCAGGCATTCGAATATGACATCAGGATTCGCCTTTACGATGACCGAGCGGCACCAGACGGCGTAGTCATTCTCGCCGAGGACATCACCGAGGGGCTCGTATATGAGAACAGCGGTGTGAAGATCACCGCGTTCGAAGTGGACCACACCCCGGTGAAGCCCGCGTTTGGTTATCGTATCGACTATTCCGGTCGATCTGTCGTGCTCTCCGGAGATACCCGCACCTCTGAAAATCTCGTCCGACACGCCCAGAATGTTGATCTCTTGATTCACGAGGTCGCCTCGCCTGAGACGTTCCAGCGGGTTGGAGTTCCACCAGCGCGGACGACAAGTGTTGTCGCCCACCATGTCACGCCAGAGCAGGCTGGAGATGTGTTTACGCGGACGACGCCTAGGCTCGCGGTGTACTCACACATCGTGCTGCCGAACGCGACCGAGCAGGATCTGATTCCACCAACGCGGAAGACTTACTCCGGTCCTTTGGAGCTCGGTGAAGATCTGATGGTCATTGACGTCGGCGAGAAGGTTGAAGTCCGAAGACCCGCCAAACCTTGACCCCGGCGTAAAATCCAGCACCGACATGATCGAATCAGCTCGGACCAATTTGCTGCGCCGCGTGAGTCCGGTTCTGGGCGATCGGTGGCGTCGGCCAACTATTTTCTTCATGTTGTTCACTAGCTCTTTTGTTTTGAGCGCTCGGGCGATGCTCATGGCGCTTACTTCGGCGCCGTAGAACTGCCGGAAGCCCACGGCCCTACGATTGCCCTGCGCTGGGCACCTATTGAAAGGTCGAACCATGAAGCATGCGCTTCCGACAATCGGAGTTGTTCTCGGATTGATCGTGACACCGGCACTCGCCGACCTCTGGAGAGGATGAGAGCGGCAATGGCCGATGGGGCTACGATCGTGGTCCTCACCGCGCCTACAACTACGACCGCGAATATAAGCAGGAGTACTACCGAGGCCTCTGCAAGATCGAGCGGAAGTGGGGCAAGCACGGTAAAAAGAAGAGACGAAGTGCAAAGGCTATCGCGACTGACGGGCGAACTGGTCTCTACGTAAGTGGATGCCGGGACTAGACGTCACGTTTTGGAGCGTTCTAAAGTGTCTGTCCGGGCGGCGGACAGACTAGAGCGCAAGGTGGAAGAATACAGAGCGTATATCGTTGATCAAAACGGTCACGTTACCGGCCGGGTCGACCTCATTTGTGCGGACGAGGACAGCGCGCGGCAGCGAGCCAAGCAGCTTCTAGATGGTCACGCAGTAGAGTTATGGCACGGCGACCATAAGATCGAGCGGTTCGACCCGCCACCTCGCGCCCAGCCCTGAAGGGAGCGGTGCGCTTGACGGGGGCCCATTTGCCATTCCCGCTTGTGCCCCCAAGCCTCCTGCAATGGAGGGACGGAGCGTGTCCGCTCTGCCCCACCAATTCAGACGTCCACCGGGTGCGTATCGATCAAGCAGTACTCAATGAAAGCTTGCTCTGAGTTGCGAAGCGAACCGCGACTTTAGTATTACGTACGGAACTAATCTGTTGCCACCGCGTTCCCGATGGCCGCCCCTCCGCTGCATCAGGGAAAATGAGCAGAACATCATTCGATCGCATCGGAGAAGCGCGCCGATTTGAGCTGCTCGTCAACGGTATCGTCGATTACGCCATCTTCATGCTGGATGCGGATGGCTGCGTTCGGACGTGGAATGCAGGCGCCGAGAGGCTCAAAGGTTATTCTGCTGACGAGATTATCGGAGAGTCGTTTTCGACCTTCTACACGCCTGAGGACCGAGACAAGGGGCTTCCCGCAATCGCGTTAGCAGCTGCGCGTGAGACCGGGCGCTTTCATTCCGAGGGGTGGCGAGTTCGTAAGGACGGCAGCCGGTTCTGGGCTCTCGTCGTGATCGACACTATCCGCGACGAAGCGGGCCAGCTGATCGGCTTTGCGAAGGTGACGCGGCATATCACCGAACGGCATCAGGCCCAGTTGGATCTTCTTGAAAGTGAACGCCGCTACCGTCGTTTGGTTGAGGCGGTCGTGGATTATGCAATTTTCCAACTTGATCCATCAGGCAACGTGACTACCTGGAACCCCGGCGCAGAGCGCATTAAGGGCTATGCTCCATCTGAGATTATCGGCCGCCATTTCAGTCAATTTTATACGCCGGAGGACCTTGAACTCGGGATACCGAAACGCGCACTCGCAGAGGCCGCCGAGACTGGCCGCTTTGAGGCCGAAGGTTGGCGCATGCGAAAGGATGGCACGCGGTTCTGGGCGTCGGTAGTCATTGACCGCATTGTGGACGACGCAGGCCAACTGATCGGGTTTGCGAAGGTCACCCGCGACTTGACCGAACGGAAAAAGGCACAGGATGAGCTTCAGAGCGTCCAAGAGCAGTTGGTGGCCTCCCAAAAACTCGAAGCCGTGGGACAGTTGAGCGGCGGCATCGCTCACGACTTCAATAATCTCCTAATGATCGTGCTCGGCAACATCGAAACAGCCGAGCGGCATAGTCGCCATTTGCCCGGCAGTGTGAACATTCAACGTGCACTAACAAACGCCAAGAGAGGGGCGCAAAGAGCGGCGGCATTGACGAGTCGTCTGCTGGCGTTCTCAAGACGGCAAGCTCTGGACCCCAAGCCTATTGACCTCAACTCGTTTCTGAACGGCTTGCAGGACTTCCTCCAGCGCACCCTTGGAGAGGGCATCGAGGTTCAGACTGTTGGAAGCGCAGGGCTTTGGCAGATAGAAGCGGACACAAATCACCTGGAATCGGCGATTATCAACCTTTGCATAAACGCGCGTGATGCCATGCCGCACGGCGGCAAGTTGACTGTCGAAGCGGTGAACGTCTCGGCCGATGAAGACTATTGCCGGATGAACCCAGAACTTTCGCCAGGTCAATACGTGGTGCTGCGTGTGACCGATACCGGCAGCGGCATGTCGAGTGACGTTCTCGACCATGCGTTCGAACCCTTCTTCACAACGAAAGAGCCCGGACAGGGCACGGGCCTTGGCCTCAGCCAAGTTTACGGTTTCGTCAAGCAATCAGGCGGCCACGTTAAAATATATAGCGAGCTTGGCCACGGCACCAGCATTAGGATGTACTTCCCTCGCTCGTACGGGAGCAACGTCTCGGCCGAGTCGGAACACGAAGAAGCAGTGCCTGAAGGCGAGAAGCTGGAGACCATTCTCGTCGTGGAAGATGACGTTGACTTGCGCGCCTATGTATCGGACGCGCTGAGGGATCTCAATTACCGCGTTATTTCCGCACCGAGTGCGCAATCAGCTTTGACAACGCTGCTACAGGAAAGTCCACGGGTTGATCTTCTCCTGACCGATGTTGTTATGCCTGGCATCAATGGCCGCGAGCTAGGCAGACGGGCTCTTCAGATTCGCCCTGGTCTAAAGATCCTCTATATGACGGGGTACTCGCGAAACGCAGTCGTCCATCAAGGGCGGCTTGAAGAGGGTGTTGACCTGTTAGAGAAGCCCATAACCTTGGCGAAGCTGGCGCTCCGGGTACGTGAGATGCTGGATCGAGCTGCATCTGGCTAAGCGCTATTTCCCGCTTCTGCACCTACTGTCTTCCTCAATCCACTGCCGCTTCCAACGTATCTATGGTCCGAGGTCTTGCGGCCAATACTCGCGCGTGAGGAGACGGCGCGGAAGCGGCAAAGTCCGCAAGATCAGCAGCGTTGACATGGTCAAGACGGGGCAACATTCGTACTGACAATCCCATGCAATCTGCATGAAGGACGAGCGATGGACGACCCTACCCACTTCGAACAACTGATACAATTTCGTGCCCCTGCGAGTCTGTCAAAAGCGATCGACAGGGCGGCAGGTCAACGTTGCCAATCAAAATCGGACTACATCAGACAAGCGCTCCTCAACCGCGTTCGGGCAGAACAGGACTTTCCCGTCGCCAACCAGCAGTATTGCCTAGTTCGGAATGGCGAGCTGATCTCGACCAGCTTCAAACCGAGCGAAGATCCTGAAGGTGGCGAGTGGCTGCCAATCGAGAACGAGGACAACCAGCCCTTTGACCCTGCTCTGCACTGGCGGCTGAAGCCGCTCCCGCTTCGCCTGGACGGCGATCGTGTGGTGCGCACCTATCCCGTCATTGCCAAGTGTCAGGAGCACGCATGAGCGGCGTTGCATGGTGGTCGCAGACCGCGGCGAGCAACGCCACCCAGGACAACACCATTAATTGGTCTGAGGGACAAGCGCCCAGCAGCATCAATGACAGCGCGCGGGCTATGATGGCCTCGACTGCCAAGTGGCGCGACGACATCGCGGGCGCGATCACGACCGGCGGCACTTCGACGGCTTACACCGTGACCAGTTATGAGGTGTTCGACACCCTGACCCGGCTCAACGGTAATTTGATTGCCTTCACTCCGCACGCGACCAACGGCGGCACCACCACCTTGAACGTGGATGGTCTCGGCGCCAAGCCACTGCGCTCTGCCCCGAGCACCGAGCTTGCCGCTGGCCACCTAGTCCAGGGCACACCTTACGTCGCGCTCTACAACAGCAGCGACGCGGCGTTCTACCTGCATGGCTTCTATGGCAATCCGTACGGCATCCCGGTCGGCGGCCTTATGCCATTCACGGGTGCGACGGCGCCCAACTCGAGCTTTGTGCTGCCTTATGGTCAGGCGATCAGCCGAACGACTTACAGCACGTATTTCGCCCTGGTCGGCAGTGCGTACGGCTCTGGCGACGGGTCCACCACATTCAACGTCCCGGACCTTCGCGGACGCGTCGTCGCCGGCATCGACACCATGGGGGGATCCGTCTTACGGACGCGACGTCTGGCTTCGGCGATGTCCTGGGCGAGGCCGGCGGCGCCCAAAGCATCGCGCTGATTGCCTCGCAGATCCCGACGATCACGTCGAGCGCCTCGACCAGCGGCACGCTGACCGGGCAGACCAACAGCTTTCTTGTTCCGCAAAGTTCGAGCACTACGGGTGGCGGCGCATTCACCATTTCCGGCCCGCCTGCGAACCAGAACATTGGCGTTTCTGTTAGCGGCTCGATGAGCGGTTCCGCAACCTCCAACAACACTGGGGGCGGCGCGCACAACAACGTGCAGCCAACGATTGTGCTGAATTACCTTCTGAGGATCATCTGATAGTGGCACGCAAGGTCAAGAAAGTCGGTATCCCTGCCCGCGCCAAGAAGTAAGGCCGCCTCTATGGCCTGTCATGGTTCACGGTGGCGGGCTGGATTAAGCGCCCCGCCTCAGTGTTAGTCTAGTATGGTCGAAATGATCCTCATACTGGCAACTGGCGGCATAACGGTGTGCGCGGCGATCATCGCCGCATTCGAGATCAAGGCAGCGATGGATCGTAGACGCCTGAAAAGGTAACGCCCCTCGCGCAACCCTTCCAATTCCTGAGGGAACGGTCGCACTCGAAATTCCAAGGGGATGTCGGGAAAGAGCCATGCCGCGTTGAAGGCATGGCTTGAGCTGATGGTTGAGCTTGCCGCGCCTTCCTCAGACGGGCCAGAGTCAAAGCCATGATGGGACATAATGGGAGAGGCCGCCCACTGAGGCGGCCTCGATTCATCTTGCGGTGGAGCTTTTCGATTAGCTTCCGCTGCTCCTCGATGTCCTCGCGAACCATCTGACGCATTTCCTCGTCCGGAGGCAGCTTCTCGCTGGCGGCGGGCTTCTTTGGCGGTTCCTTGTCTGTGATTTTAGCGCCTTTTGGAGCCTAGCACAGAAGGTTATTTGGGTGGCTGCAAGCCGGGGGAATTAATCCAGTTGCTAAGATGGGCACCGGTCTCTGCAATCCTGGCTCGCTTCAACAATCCCTCGCGTTCTCTACCTGCGGGTAATTGGCTGGCACGCTCCTTGAGCTTGGCGGCCTGTTCGGCCATCCGTTCTTCAAGGGAGCGGGTCTGCTTTATTCTGCGGCGACGCTCGGTCACGGCGCGCCTCCCATGAACATTGAAGATGACTCCAAAACGACGTTGCCAAAATTCGGTTCCGTGAGTGAAACTAGGACACTCCCCACTTGGGACACTAGGGGTTAAATACGGACAGTACCCCCGCCCCTCGGGTGGGGGTCACGGCTAGCGGGGTCAAAAGCAAGGGCCGCTGCTCTGGAACAGCGGCCCTACCGGGTTATAATAAAATTCGGGATGAAAGGCGCCAGCCCCGGTGAAGGGATGGTCAATTGCGGTCGATGTTCCCGCACCATCAAATGTGAATCCCATGACATTTTGCTAGGAACGACCCCGGGCATCCGGGGGCTGGCCTGCGGACGCACCAGGGCCGCCCGACGCACCACCACGTACGCGGCGCGCCGCTGAATATCGTCGCCCTCAACACGTAGAGGCGGCGTCTCAAATGATATGCAACCAGATTAAATTCGACCGTGCGAGTTCTGCGGGCTTATCCCGATCAGAGGGAGTTCATAGCTCCCTTCCCATTGCTGGGTGCGTCCGGTTCTTCACCTTGATCCAGTGCTTCTGCCGGCCGCCACGATACGGCCGCTCGCGGTGCTTCGAAACCAAGCCCTCAAGGCCCATACGGCACGCCGCGCGGTACAAGTCAGGTCCGATCTCGCCGCGCTCGAAAGGAGCCACGGTGATGCCGTCCGGTCGTCGCGCCAGTAGCCTCTCCAGTTTTGTCTTCCGCAGGTGCAGCGGCAAATCGCGCAGGTCGTCGCCACCAAGAGCCAGCACGTCAAAAGCATAGAGCTGGACTTCATTATCGTGCTTGCGAGAGTGCAGGCCGTTGAAATCAGAGATGCCGTCGACGCCTAGGATCACGGCTTCACCATCGACGACGAAGTGCGTCTCCTGGTTCTTCAGCGCGGCCTCAGCGATCCAGGGATAGCGCTTGGTCCAGTCGGTCCCATTGCGAGACAGCAGACGCACGCGCTTGTCCTCCCGAATGACCAGCATTCGGTAGCCATCGTGCTTTACTTCATGGAGCCAGTCGGGCGCTGACGGGACCTGCTTGCCGGCGGTCGCCAGGCAGAGCTCGTACGCCATACGCATGGGCGAAAGATAAGGAAGTTCGGAGCTTTTTACGAGTCGGGAACAAGTGGCAATTTCGGCAATTGGGGTCTCTGCTCCGGTGTGCCCAAGAGCTCCGGAGCAGACCCTAGCGGCCTCGGCTGCGCCCAGCTGCTGAGGCCGCTTTTTTGTGGGCTACTGCCCCGTTGCCGCTGCCGTGATTTGGGAGTCTCCGCGGCCCGCGATAGTATGGCAGCCATTCTCACCTTTGGTTGTTTTTGGCCACGGAGCCGGAAAATGATTACCCCCGCAGCCTGCCAAGAAGCAGCAGAGCATTACAAAGCACTTTCCAGAGTACCGGGTATTTCCGCGGCTCGAATGTCCCTTTTGAAGAACATCGCGAGGAGCTTCGCCGGCTTAGCCACCCAGTTGGATAGACTAGCAGCACTCACGAGAGACGAAGGGCGGCGGCGTTAAACGATCCGCCTCACTTGGCTGCTTCAAGCGGACTCGAGATCGCGAGTTGCGGCGGCCTGCCGCTCGCGAAATCCGGCCTGACGTCGGCGCCCGCGTGGCCGTGCCGGCCGCGCAAATTGGTCTTGCGCATCTCCAGCGGCAGCGCGCGCAGGCCCTCGCCGCCCGCGAGCAGAGAAAGACACCACTCTGGTGGCTCTCGCAATTGAGGCCTTCAACGACTTGCTGAAGAAGCATGGGAAGCGACCAGTCGTAACCAATCCACTTCGGGACGGTGAATAGATATCACTGAATCGTCGGCTCCTCCTCAACGTCCTGCCCGTGCAGATGGTCAATGACCTGAGCCAGGTCGCGCATGTCCAGCGTTTCGCCGCATACCGGGCAGCGGATGAAGTGATCGCGCTCGTCCCGCGGTGTCCAGCCGAGCGGCTTGCCTTCGGAAGTCACCGGGCCGCAATCCGAAAGGGCAGGGCGAGCTGCACGTCGAAGCGCTTGGTGGCATTGGCGGTGATGAAATCCTGTAGAGCTGGCGAGATCTCTGTGTCGGTGTCAGCAGCCCGGTCGGCGAGCGCATCGGCGATGTCGGACGTGGCATCGCGCGACCAGCCCTCGGTTGGGTTGAAGCATACGATCCGGACTGGATAAGCGTATTGGCCCGACAGCATGTCCCGCAGCACGGTCTCGAGATCTGTGTCGGCCTCGTCCGTCTCGCGCCAGGCGCAGCCGGCCCGCGCGCCGAAGGTACGCGTCCGGTGACGGCCCTGGTTAGGTCATCTTGAACGGATGGCTGACCGCGCTTATGCGGCCTGAGCGACGTTCTGACGTCGCCAATTCCAGGGCATGAGTTCGTGGATGCGCTTGGCGGGATGATCCGGTAGGGCAAGACAAGTGCCGATTCTATGCCGGCCGCCCGCAGCACTTGTTGCAAGAGACGATCGAATTGGAAGCGCGCAGCGAAAGTGCAGCCGAAGAGCGATGGAGTGTTGAAGAGATAGCGCTCGCGGCTGAAGCCTATTTGAGCATGCTCGAAGACGAAATCGCGGGCCGCGAAATCAACAAGACCGCTATGCGTGAAAAGCTCCGGGCCGGAGGACTTTCCGGACGCAGTGATGGCGCGATCGAATATCGCATGCAGAACATTTCTCACGTCCTTGAAACCATGGGGCGCGCTTGGGTATCCGGCTACAAGCCGGCGGGAAATGTTGGTCCAACAAACACCAAGGTTCTCAAGCAGAAAATCGAAGAGCTGACCGAAGGAAAAGTTTATCTTCCCCGGGCGCGCGCGGCCGTCTTTTCCCAGCTCGTGCCGTCGCTCGATCAGTTGATGGGCGTGAAAGCAGTCTTTCGGCAAGTCTCTTCCTTTGTACTCTGTTTCGGAGGGCGAGGCGACGGGACGGCGCGCGCCAGCCGATACATCGAAGTTTAGCTCGCGATCTGAACGCGGCCTGAGATGCAGATCCGCTCACACTCCGAAAGCCACATCGTCGAGCTCGAAGACGGTTCGAAGTGGCAGATCTTCCCGGGCGATCTCGATCTGACGCTCGGCTGGAAGCCGGAAACGGAGCTGACGGTCGTCGAGGTCGCAGACGAGGTCGCCACCCACGAACTGCTCGGCGGCGGCGCGAGAGTTCGCGCAAGGCCCTTTGGCGAGGTTTGGCCCGCCGGGGACGTCAAGGATGCGCTGAAGGACGGCTGAAGCCAGCGGGTCGCAAGGACACGCCGGCGCCTTCAGGAACGCATGCGATGTCGCCTCCGTTGATTCCGAAGACGGCAACATCCAGGAGATCAACATGGCCATGGAAGATCGCGAGACTTTCAGTCTCATCGGAAGCGACAAGGTCGAAGGTACCAACGTATACGGGCCCGACGGGCAGAAAGTCGGCTACATCGAGCGCGTCATGATCGACAAGATCAGCGGCAAGGTGTCCTACGCGGTGCTCAGCTTCGGCGGTCTGCTCGGGATCGGCGACGATCACTATCCGCTGCCGTGGCAGACACTGAAGTACGACACTGATCTCGGCGGGTACGTCACTGGGGTCACGCAGGACCAGCTCAGAGGTGCCCCAAAATATGCCGACGAGAGCAGCTGGAATTGGGACGCAGGAACGACGCGCTCGGTCAACGACTACTACGGCGTCCCGGTCGCGTAGCGCCAAGTAGTTACGCCGCCGAGCCGGCGGTTGGGATTGCGCGCTGCTGGCTGAAGATCAGCCCCGGTTGACAATCCGGCGGTCGGGGCCGTGGCGTCCGGTCTGTCAGGGGTTGACCAGGGGTGTGGCCTTGTTGAGGCGCTGACGCCCGGCGTTCGGCACTCGCTTTCAGATACGCCCCGTTCAACGCTGCACTAGCCGTTCATGCTCGCTATCGCCCCGGGAAAAAGAGGCAATCACCCGCTGTGCCCCGGAACCTTGCCATCATTCGCGGGTTCACGCAGGCCGCATATGGCGGCAAGGAGATTCTCATGAAGAAGCTGATGCTGACGTGCGCGGCCGCTGCCGTGATCTCGACGGGCGCGATTGCGCAGTCCACCGTCGTCACTACGACCACGGGCACCGGCCATGCCGCCGCCGTCCAGATCGAGCCGGAATACCGCACCAAAATCCGGACCTACGTAACCGAACACAAGGTCCGTCCAATACAGAGCCGCGAGACGATCATGGTCGGCTCGCCCGTGCCGCACGAGGTCGAACTCGAGGCGGTGCCCGCCGAATGGGGATCCTCGCTCACGAAGTATCGCTATGTCTACTCCGGCGAACGCGTGATGCTGGTCGATCCGTCGACGCGCACCGTGGTCCAAGAGGTGGACTAAGTCTTCTGAGGCGGGCGCTGAATAAGCGACCCGCCTCATGCCGCGCCCAGTCCAGCCTAGAATAGAATCTGTCTTCTCATCGCGAACGGCGGTCCATGCCGATCATCCGGTACTTCGTATTCGTCGGCGGTCTGCTGCTGGCGCTGCTCTTTGCTGCGGACCGGTACCTGCCGGCTCCCATCGAGCATGAGGACGCGACCGATCCCGACAGGACGACCATCCGGATCAGGTCGGCCAGGAGCCTTCCGGAAAAGATCGTATTCGACGCGAGTCCGCGTAACGATGTGCCGAAGATCGCGCAGGACGAGCCGATTCCTGAACCGCAGCAAGTGCGCGAAGCCATGGCCGCCATGCCGGCAGCACCTCCCGCCCAGTTCAAGAAAGAACCGCCCGCCCGCATCTCTGCGGAGCCCCGTCCGCATCCGAAGCAGTCGGCGAAGTTGTCCAAAAGGGTGCCGCCCGAGCGACGTCTCGCCTTCGAGCGGTATGACCCATTTTCCGGCGGGTGGTGGTGAGCGGAAGGTTCGCGAGTGATGCAAAGGAAAAGGCCGCGCATTCGGGAGCGCGGCCTGCGTTGCGTCCAGATGGACCGGTCTCACCAGTGGTGGTGACGATGCCAGCGGTGCCGCACGACCGGATAGGCTCCGCGGTAGTAGGCGTAGGCAGGCCGCACGACGCGGCGATAGCGATAGGCATAGGAGACGGGCGCCGTGTAGTACGTGGTGCTGTAGCCACCGCCCCAACGATACGGCTCGTCATACCCGTAGTCGTAGGCGTAAGGCCCGCCGTAATAGCCCGCTCCATAGTAGGCCGGGCCGCCGTAGTAGCCATAGCCCGGTCCCGCAGCGTACGCGGAGGAGGCAAGCCCGCCGATCACGGCACCTGCAACCAGGCCGCCGGCGATGCCCGGGCCCCAGCCCCCCCAGCCGCCTCGCCAGTGAGCTTCGGCAGGAGACGTCGTGGCCACCGAGGCCAGACCAAGAGCGCCGACCATCAGCGCCGACATTGCGATCTTCTTCATCGAGTATCCTTTCATTGCTCGCGCCCTGCCGGACAACGGGAAAAAGCGGCAAATGTTTCTGCTGCACCCGACCGCGAGCGGGCAATGGATGCTCGGCGCCGGGACAGCGTCGCTCGAAACTTCAACCTTGAAACAGCGCATCGGCGGCGACCGGTTCGGCCCGATGCTGCGGCGCGACAATTTCGGGAATTTACCCTCGCGTTGACGCGATGGGGCTTCGTCAACAATGTTGAATCGCCGCAGCTCGTTTTTGCGGTAGGCTACGCTTCTCGCCTTTTGTTCCATGTTCGATCCTGCCACGACTGCGCTTTTGCGCGCCGTACTCGACGAGGTCTGTGAAGGCGTTTCGCGTTTCGAAACCGGCGCTCGCACCCACGTCGCTTCAAGGATTCTGGAAGCCGCCGCCAAAGGCGACACCGCGCCGGAGAGCCTGAAGCAGGTCGGTCGCGAGGCGCTTCACGACGCGCCAACAATCTCGCGATAAACGGGAGCGGGGCGTGAACTTCCAGGTGACGGTGCTCAAGATCCTGGTGAGTTATCCCGATGGATTCGCCGTCATGGCGGACCCTCAAGTGCGACATGGCGATCCTGGCGACGAGCGGTCGCGACTGGGCCGACCGGACCAACGGCTCGCCGCACGCGGGCCGAAGTCAACGCCTGCGGCGCCGTCGGGCGGCGCGTGCGCGAGCGCGCGCGAAAGCGTCCTGACCTCCTCTCTTCGTCTACAGTCGGGAAAAGCCGGAAACTTTCCGGAGTGCCTTGAGTTGGCAGCGACTGGATGCGGTCGCCGGAGCGTGGAGATGGTGGACGAAGTCGTTTTGAAGAGGGCCACGGAGCCCGCATGGACGGTGTACCGGGCAACGCATCCCGACATCGATGCGCAGGACAGCCGTCGCTGCCTGCTCGAGCGCCACCTGCAAAGGAGATGGGAAGAGCGAGAGAGCGATCCCGAAGAACTCGCCAGTTTCGGGATAGCCTACCTGCACCGGCTTCCCCAAGACGAATGTTGACGGGCATGAAAATGCTCGCTGCCCGAGTGGCTCGCGGAAGCACAGGGCCCAGTTGGACGCTGCTCGCGATCTCGTTCCTCATCTCCGCGGTCATCGTGATCGGCTTGCGGATCGTTCTGGGGGGACTAGCTCGATGCGGATCGCCCAGCTTGCGCCGTTGGCCGAGAGCGTTCCTCACAAGCTTTACGGCGGCACCGAGCGGGTGATCGCCTGGCTGGTGGACGAGCTGGTCGATCTCGGACACGACGTCACGCTGTTCGCCAGCGGGGACTCAAAGACGAAGGGAAAGCTCCACGCGGTGTGGCCGCGCGCGCTGCGCCTGGGGCGGAGGGGGGCTGATCCGAATGCCGCCTGCGCGCTGCTGATCGAGGCCATCGCCGAGCGCGCGCGCGAATTCGACGTGATCCACTCCCATATCGACTGGCTGCCCCTGCCGGTCCTGAGCCGGACCGGAGTGCCGTTTCTGACGACCACGCATGGCCGACTCGACCTTCCGGCTCTATCCGACGTGATCGGGGGTTTTCCGGAAGCTTCTTTCGTCTCCATCTCCGATAGCCAGCGCCGTCCGCTTCCGGACGCAAACTGGATCGCGACGATTCCGCACGGGCTGCCCAGGCATCTGCTTCAGCCCTCCTACGAACCCGGTTCGTACCTCGCCTTTCTCGGCCGGTTGACGGCGGAGAAGGGGCCGGAAGACGCCATACGCATCGCACGCGCTGCGCGGCTGCCGCTACGGATCGCCGCCAAGATCCCTCGCGCGGAGACGGCCTACTTCAAGAGGAAGATCGAACCCGAGATCGATGGTGAGAACATCCGGCTGATCGGCGAGGTCGACGAAGTCCGCAAGCAGCCGTTCCTCGCCGGCGCCGCCGCTCTGCTGTTTCCGATCGATTGGCCCGAGCGGTTCGGCCTCGTTATGATCGAGGCGATGGCGTGCGGGACGCCCGTGATCGCCTACCGGTCGGGCTCCGTCCCGGAAGTCGTGGAGGAAGGCGTTACGGGCTTCATCGTGGACGGCGAGGAGCAGGCGATCGAAGCGGTCAAGGAGGTCGTTCTGCTCGACAGAAGAAGGGTCCGAGCCCGGTTCGAAGAGCGTTTCGCCGCGAGCCGGATGGCGAGGGAGTATGAAGACCGGTATAGCGAGTTGATCACACGTGAGGGACTTTCCAGCACTCCGCCCACACTAAGGACTCGCGAAGAGAGCGCTTCGACGACGGCCGGAACGTCTGCAGACTGTGCCCGTTGTCGCCGATCAGGAGAACGCCCATGAAGATCCTTTCCGCGACAGCAGCTTTAGTCCTTCAGGCGACGTCGGCTCTCGCGGACCAAGCACCTCCTTCGCAGCCGAAGATCCAGCAAATCCGCGACTCGGTGACGGACACGGCAGATTGTTCGAAGCAGGTGTGGCCACATTTCTCTGATGCCTGCCTGCGCTCCCAAGGTAAGGGCGTTTCCGTCCGGGTCGTGACGACCGAACGTCGATAGGGACGGGATCTAGTGGGACCGAATCCTTCCGTCAGCCGCGTGTTCCGAAATCAGGAACAAGTGGCAATTCCAGGCGTTGGGGCCGGCACCTGACTGGTGCGGCTCACGTTGGAGGAGATATCGATGAAAAGCTTTCGTGCCATTGCTCTGCTCGGCACTGCGGTGATCGGCAGCGCTGCGTTCGCCCAATCCACTCAGCCAGCCGATCGCGCCGCCCCGGCGGCAACCGCCCAACCGGCCGATGCAAAGATGGCGCTGAAGGGCAATTGGCGCGCCTCGAAGCTGATGGGGCTGAACGTCTACAACGAAGCCAACGAGAAGCTCGGCGACATCAACGAACTGCTCGTCGACAAGAGCGGCAAGATCAATGCGGTGGTGATCGGCATCGGTGGCTTTCTCGGCATGGGTGAACACGACATCGCCGTCTCGATGGACAAGCTGAAGTTCGTTGAAGAGCCTGTCCGGACGAGCTCGACCAGCACCTCGACCACCTCGCGCGACACCACAACGACCGGCGCGGCTTCGACCAGCACCACGAACCGCAACGATTGGGTCCCAGACCACGCCGTCATGAGCGGCAACAAGGAGCAGCTCAAGGCGCTCCCGCAGTTCAAGTATTCGGATTACAACTGACGGACGGAACGTTCTTCGAGATTGGGGTCTCCATCCGGAGGCCCTTTTTCTTTCACAGCACCCGGTGAAATTGGCCGAAAAGAAAAGGCCCGCCCCGTTTGCGGGCGAGCCATTCATGCGAGCTTACGTTCGCTCAGTGCATGTGAACTAACCAATAGCCGACGCCGCCAACAACGAGCACGGCAGGGACGGCCCACAAAATCAATACAGGCATCTGCTCCTCCAGTTGCTGTCGGTACGTTCTCGCCAGCCCGGCTGGGCTTGGCGATACCGTTTACTGTTCGGTGCAGACCTTGGTGGTCTTCACGGCGGACTCGGCTTCCGTCTTGGTCTTGTAGACGCCGTCGCCCACGACTGTCGTGGTGGTCGTCGTCGGCTTGGTGTCAACGACCGTACATTTCTTAGTGGTCGCGTCTCGAACGATGTAGAACTCGGCGGCGCTGGCGGCCTGCGTGCCGAGGGCGAAGGCGGCGAGCGCGCCGCACACGATCAGCTTCTTCATGTGTCCTCCTCAATGGCTCGTAAGTAGTCAATGCCAACGACGCCGCGCCTCTGAAGTTCCGGTTGTTCCTGGCTGCAGCACCTGCGCCGTTTCGGGACAGCAGCAATTCGTACCTACCGAAGCGCCCGGCGAGAGTTGCCGATTTTTCCCGGAAAAGGAACTGCATGTCTCACCAGAGGTTGATAGACGTCCTCATTTAGATGAACAAGCGTTTATTATTGGCTACGACCGCTGCAGTCGCGATCGCGAGTTCGGCTTTCGCGCAATCTTCTCCGAGCACGTCGAACTCCAATCCGTCGACTACGCAGCGTCAGCAGGATTCCACCTCGACGACGCCGTCCTCGACGTCCACCGCGCCATCCAATTCGTCTTCGGGATCCGCCCAGACCAATCCCTCGACGAATTCGGCCCAGACCCAGTCGCCGTCGATCGCTCAGACGGCTGCAGGTCAGTCGTCCAATTCCGGCACGCCCACGAACACCACGCAGGCGCCGGCCGCGAACAATTCGAATAACCAAGCCCAGACCAGCCAGCCCTCAAGCCAGACCACGACGCCTTCCAACCAGGCGCAGACCAATTCTCCGTCGAACACGAACACCCAGACCCAGAGTGCCAATCCGCCCGCCTCGGGTACGAACCAGGCGCAGTCACCGACGGGTAGCGGTTCGACCAACACCGCCCAGCAGCCGACCAATCAGCAGAACACGGCAGATCGTTCGTCGAACACCAACGCGAACACGTCGGTGAACATCAACGACCAGCAGCGGACCCGCATCAGCACGTCGATCTCGCACCTGAACGTGCAGCCGCTGACCAACGTGAACTTCTCCCTGTCGGTGGGCACGGTCGTTCCGCGTGACGTCCGCCTGCAGCCGCTACCGGCCGAGGTCGTCGAGATCGTGCCGCAGTACCGCGGTTACAACTTCGTGCTGGTGAAGGACGAGATCGTGATCGTCGAGCCGTCGAGCTACAAGATCGTCGCGACCCTGCCGTACTCCGGTCGCTCGACGGCGGCAGCGCCGGCGCGCACGGAGCAGCGCAAAGCGACGTTCAGCGACCGCGATCGCGAAGTCGTCCGCAAGCACGCCAAGGCGCGTCCCGTCGAGCGCGAGCGGCAAACGACCGGCAGCACGGTCCGGACCGAGATCCGTCGAGGTGAGCGCGTGCCGGAAGGCCTGGAGATCGAAGCATTTCCGGAAGAGGTCTATCGGGATGCTCCGAGCCTGCGCGAGTACCGGTACATCAACCGCGACAGCCACACGTACATCGTCGAACCCCATGAGCGTCGCGTCATCGAAGAGATCGATTGATCTCGCAGCCAAAGGAGAACACCCATGAAGACCATCGTTCTAGGAGCGTTGGCGGCGACCATTATGGCGTCGTCCGCAGGTGCCGCCCCGCTTGCACCCGCTGCCCTCGCGTCGACGGAGATGGCCAACGTCGACCAGGTTCGCCTGGTCTGCAACGAGTACGGCCGCTGCTATCGCACCCGAGGTCCACGCTATGTCCAGCGCTACTACGGCGGGGACGACGGCTATGTGGTCCGCCGGAGCTACGGCTCCTATGGCGGGCCCGGCTACTATGATCGCGGCTACGGCTACTACGGCGGTGGCCCGAGCATCGGCTTCAGCTTCGGCACCCGGAGCTGGTGAACCAGGAAAGGGCCGCTCTCCGAGCGGCCCTTTCGACTTCGGTTCATTTCCTCGGTGATGAGATGTCCGCTGTTGCGAAGCTCCATGACCAGAAGGAAGCGCTGAGGGCGCGGCTACAAGCCGACCTGGGTCCGAACGAGCGCGCCATCCAAGCGCTCTCGGCCGAGATCGAGACGGCGCTGAAGCTGCTCGGCGGCGAGAGTTCGGCCCCTCTCGGCGCAGACGAATAGCCCTTGTCAGAATGCTGGCGTGTGAAAAGGAAACGCCGCCTTCAATACCGCGGCCGCGTTGCATCCGGATCGACTTCGCTTACCAGCGCGCTTAGCGCCAATGCCAAAGTTCGTACCTGGCTCACGGCCGAAAAGAGCCGGCCTGCTTCAAAAAGAGGCTATAGCCTGATCGACGGAGATGGCTCAAGGTTGATGACGTCCGCGAGTACCTTGCGCAGACGCGGCCCCGGCCTCGGAGGGGATTGGGGATGCTCCGCGAGCTCGGCGGCGAGCCAGCGAAAGTCCTCAGCTTGTCCGGGCGAACTTTGCTCCTGACCCCGCCCCGGGCCCTGTGCGCCAAGCTTCCATTTTACCCAAAGGCCTAGTTTCATTCACGGAACCGAATTAGGCCATCCCCGTTTTGGAGTCGTTTGAAATCATTTCTTGGGAAGGTACCATGACGCAGCATCGTCGCAGGGTCATACAGACCCGCTCCCTCGAAGAACGAATGGCAGAACAGGCGGCAAAGCTGAAAGAACGGGCCAGCCAGTTACCCGCTGGAGCCGAGCGCGAGGCCCTGCTGAAACGAGCCAGGATTGCGCAGACCGGCGCGAGTCTGAGTGATTGGCTTCGTTCACCCGGCCTCCTGCCGCCCGAATGAATCTCCACTAATCAATGCTGGCTCTCCTGAAGGGGTGGGATGTGAAGCTGCTCGGCGAGTATCTCGAACACGCTCTCCAGTTTGAACGCATGGCGGCCGAAGAATCGGACCCTGAGCTAAAAGCGGCGATGGAGAGCCAAGCGAAGGCTTACCGGAAGATGGCCGCGAAGCGAGCCAGGATGCTCGGCTTGCCGGAGCCTAGCCCTCCCGAGCAGTAGCCAGATTGGGCTCTACGGAACAATTGTCCACTTCGGTACTTATTGAGTGCCTTTGGCAGGGTGATCTCTGTGAACTTTTTCAGCAGCGACAGATTTTCGGGACCGAAGACACGGGAAGAGCAGCGCTGCAAATGCGGCGCGCAGCCCCGATTGGCTCATACGATTGCGCGGCCTGAACGTGCGCATGTTCGAGTGCCGGTGTGGCGAGCGCTCTTGGACTGAGGACAAAGAGTAAGGCCCTCATCTGACGGCTTCTGTCTGCGAGGTGGTGGCGTGGCTGGATTTTGCCTATTCTGGACGTGCACTCGCTTGTCAGCATTACCGGCGTATGCCGCGCTAATTCTTCCACGGACCACGGCAGATGGAATTCACGGACGAATTCAAAACGCGCTCTACTTCTTGTACGTCAGAGCCGAAAAGCCAAAGTAAGACGGCCTCAGTTGTCGGCCTCTCATGGCGTCCGTCGCGCTCGATGACCCCTGATAAGCGGGGGTCACCTCGCTCGAAGTCGGGAGGCGTCGCGACAACAGCAACCCTCACACATATCGAGGCTCAGCGTGGCTAAACGCATCGGTCCCGGCCAATGATCGGCAGCGAGCGCCACGTGATGACCGCAGTATAGACCAGGACGCCAAGCAAGCCCCTCTGCCGCATCTTGCCGAACGTGACCTTGAGTGGGCGAGCATCGTCTGCGGCACTCATGCGTCACGCGCGAGCGAAACCTGCACCTCGCAGGCTTCCGAAACAGGCCTTCTCGTCACCGCCCCCTTCATCTGGGACGCCAGCAGCTGATCAAGCGCGTGCGAGCCCGCGCTTGACGTGGACCGGACAGCCGACGCCGTTCGTCACGAGAATGCGGTCGTCCTTGGCGCGCACGTCAACCCACCGCGCCGCGCGCCTGCGAGCTCTTCACCTTGCGCATCCAGTTCACTCTACTGAAGCTTCCTAGAATTTCAACGTCGTGCGCAGGCCGAAGATCGCCGCGTTTTTCAGCGCTCGGCCCGGCATCGGGCCCGTCGGGTCCGTGGCTCCGCCGCCCGGCCGGATGATGTATTGGAAATTGGGCTGGAGGGTCCAGCCGTCCCTCACCTGATACTGATACACCGCCGTGAGGAGGCCTTCGAAGCTGCGCACCGGCCAAGCGGGACCGGCAAGTGCGCGATAGTCGAAGTCCAGCGCCTGGGCTCGCTTCGAGACGTGCGCGTAGCCGGCCGCGATCCCAAACTTGTCGTCCGGTCGTTTGTCGCTGAGACCGATGAATTCGAATCCCGCGTCGGCGTAGAGATCGATCAGATTGCGATCGGCAGGAGCTCCGGAGACCCGAGCGAAGATGCCGATTCCGCGATCATCGCTTTTTGGGACGCGATAAAGCTGCTGCTCGAAGACCGCCCAGCCGCCGATATCGCCCGCCAAAATCAGCGGCGTGCCGCTGCTGCTCGGCGCCCCAAGCGAAACGCCGTTGCTTGCGAGTTGAAGGTCGGAGAATTGCCCGAAGTGACGCCATCCGCCGAACTTGATCTGGCCTGTCAAATTGGGATCGCCCTTCTTGTTATTCCAGGCGTACTGAATTTGCCCGAGCAGTAGAGGCGGATCGTTGATCCGGAAGTTGACGCCATATCGGTTGCGTTCTTGGGGATCCCCGGGACCCGGGCCTGCCTGGTTGCCGTCGAAGATGCCTCCAAGGACGGAGAGCTGATCGGTGATGTTGACCAGCAGCCGGGCGCCCATCGCGGCCAACGGCGGCGACGGACCGCCGCTCGGCAGGTCGAGCGACGTGATCACTGGCCAGCCCATCGACGCGTTCGTGAAGACGTCGGTGTATTTCGTGTTGAAGAACTCGCTGTCGGCGGCGAGCTGCCCGAACTTCAAAGAGACCTTCTTGTCGCCCCACTGCTTTTCGAAGTAGGCCTCGTAGAGCCGTGTCGATGGCAGCGCTTCGATGCCGCTCACGACGAAAAAATTGTCGAGATAGTTGCGCGACAGTCCCTCGCCATGGATCTGGAACATGTTGGCGTGGAACGTGAGCTTGTCCACGCCAACGAGCTTCTGCAGGTCCACATCGACCGCAAGGTTTAGCCGGCCTTCGTAGATCGGTCCCTGCTTCAATCCGCCGGAGGTATTCCCCAGCGTCTCACCGATGTAGGTCGCGGCGAACTTGATCCCGTACTTTTGGAGCGGATTAGGCACAAGCCCGAGGGTCTTCTCCTCGACGGTGCTCTCGCCGGTGTCGGGATTGGCGGGCTTGTCGTCGTCGGTCTTCTTGTCCTCCTGCGCGAACGCGTGGGAGCCTTCGAGTAAACTCGCCAGAAGGATTGCCAGCGCCAGGCCTCTAACGGACATTTTCAATCGATCCGCATACCAAGATTCTCCGTAGGGTCGGGAGTATTGGGACACGCCCCAACGGCAAACTCAAGGGGACACCCGCGGCTTGTCCTCCTTCGAGAATGGGTCCACTGGGGTTTGGATCCCCTGACAAGCAGATCTCGAACCAGCGCGGCCGTTGAGACCGCCCCGCAGTCGGTTCTGCGGCAGCCGGCGGGAGAACGCACCGGCCGCGTCGGCGCGCGGCGAAGCGGCGGAAGGTGCTCAAAGGCTACTAGGAACCATCCAATAAAGGGGGAGTTCGTCCTCGAAGCACAATCCAAGAAGACAAGAGGGTGAGATGACGCGATCGGTGGAGGAGCTACGACGGGAGTCCGAACGTAACCGGGCGGAATTGGCGGCTACGGTGGAACGTCTCAAGCAGGGGATATCGGACACGACGCGGGATCTGGGTCACATGGTCTCGCCTCAACACGTTAAATCGGAAATGTCGGGCTACGTGAGCGACAAGGCCCAAGGCTGGGTCGAGGGGCTTAAACAGCAGGCGATGGATAACCCGATGCGCGCGGTCGCTGCCGGTACCGCCATAGCTGTGCCGCTGCTGCGACTGGCAAAAGGCGTGCCTCTGCCGCTGCTCATGATTGCTGCAGGCCTCGCTCTTACCTCCAAGACAGTGCGCGACCGGGCTGCTGGAGCGATATCGCCCGTGATGGATGGTGCCGGTCGGGTCATCGACCAGACTGCCGACAGAGTTCAGGAAGTGAGAAGTGGGGCGCAGGCGAAAATCTCCGAGTCCCAAGGACGTGCCGCTGGCGCAGTCAACGATGCGATAAATTCGGCCAAGACAGCCGCCCAAGACCTCAAGACCCGAGCGACGGAGACCGCAGGGACGATCGGTGACAAGATCACGGACGGGATGGACTCCATCAAGGATTCGGCCTCCGCCGCTCCGGAACAGGCACGTCAGATCATCAGTGACAACGCCGCGCTGATCGGAGGACTCGGTATCGCCATTGGCGCCATTATCGCGGCCGCCCTTCCCCAAACGAAGTTCGAAGACCGGGCCGCAGGGCCGGCGAGCGACAGCCTAAAGCGCGCTGCAGGCGAGGCCGCTCAGTCGGGATTCGAGGCAGCAAAGGATGCCACGTTGTCTGCGGCCGATGCCGCGACAAGAAGCGTGAGTGACGCTGACCTTGGGCGGCATGCAAGTCGAATGACCCGTAACCTGGCGGACAACCTCAAGGAAGCGGCCGCCGAGGTTGTTGACGCAGCATTCAGCCCTTCCCCAAAATCGAGCACTTGAGAGGCAAAGCATGAGCGATTCAGATGTGGTCAAACCGACCAACTTCAACAAAGGCGAGAGCAGCTCCTCCACGGGTCTGAAGGACCAGATCAGCGACGCAGGGGCCGAGATGAAGCAGCGAGCAGGGGAGGCCCTGCAGGCATCGGCGGACATGGCTCGGGACAAGTTCGGCGAAGCCGCCGATGCAGCCAAGAATGTAGCGAGCGGCACCGTCGACCAAGTTCAGGAACGGGCCCGGGAGCAGCAACAGACCGGTGCCGATTTCATCGAGCGCTTGGCGGGTAACTTCCGCCAGGCTGCCGGCGCATTCGAAACTGACGTGCCATTCGCCGCACGGGGAATCAATTCAGCGGCGGACTATGTGGAAGAAGCAGCTGCGAAGGTCCGCGATGGCAGCTTCCGGGAACTCGTCGATGGTGCGACCGATTTTGCGAAGCGGCAACCGGCGGCATTTCTCGGCTTATCTGTCTTGGCGGGCTTCGCGGCTGTGCGGTTCCTGAAGGCGTCTGGCGGGTCGTCGAGCTCGCCGCAGTCGAACTCGGGGACAGGCGAGAAAGCCGGCGGCTCCGGAGCCCGCACGGCGTATGCAGGCGAGGGCTTCGGTTCGCAAGCCTCTGCTGGATACACCACGGGACAGCGGCAGAATCCTACTTCGGGCGGGGGCGGTGCATCATGAGCATCAAGCGCGACATCGAAACCGGGAAAAGCGATCTTTACAACGTCTCGGGCCTCGTCGGCGACGCTATGGCTCAGGTCGCGAAGCTTTTTCAGAATGAGGTCGATCTGGCGAAGGCCGAACTTGCCGAAAAGGTGCAAAAGCTCGGCGGAGCGTTGGGACTTCTGGTCGGTGGCGCGGTTCTGGTCATCCCCGCCATCGTGATGGCGCTGTTCGCGTTGTCATCAGCGTTGATAAGTGCCGGTTGGTCACCAGCATTGGCTTACCTGACATCGGCGATCGTCGCCGCCGCCATATCGGGCACTCTGTTTGCCGTCGGCATGAAGCGGTTGGACGCACGCACCCTCACGCCGCGGGAAACAATCCGCCAGCTCGAAAAGGACAAAGATACCGTGAAGGGAATGGTGCGATGAGCAGTGCGCAAACCGGTTTTTTTGACAGTCTACTCGCTGCCGCTAGAGAGAACCCGCTTTCCGCGGCGCTTATCGGAGGCGGAGCACTCTGGCTGCTTGTCGGCGACGAGAAACTGAAGGGCGCTGCGCAATCCGCCGCCAACGTCGCATCCGGTGTGGTCGATAGCGGCGCCAGCAATTTGAGGGCCGCAGCCTCGGGATTGCAGCGGACCGCGGCGCCGCCGACCGCACCTGAGATGGATCATGAAGGGGGCGTGGCCGGGAATTCACGCGAGGCAGCGCAAACGCCAACCGAGTCGATGTCTGAAGCAGTAGACGGAGTACGCGACCGGTTTGACGAGGGCGTTGCTTACGCCCGCGAACAGTTTGCTAAGATGGGCAATCCTCTGCCAGGGGGAGATACCTTAACGAAAGTGCAGTCGTCGCTCGGCGACCTGATGGAGCGCCAGCCGCTGGTCATCGGCGCGATCGGTTTGGCGATCGGTGCTGCTCTCGCAGGCGCGTTCAGAACGACCCAGACTGAAGACGACTACATCGGCGGGGTCAGCGACGAAGTGAAGAATGACCTGAGCAGACGCGGTACCGCTGTATCGAAAGCGCTGCGCGAAGCTGCTGATACGATCGCAGCCGAAGCGAGTGACATCGGAGCAGAAGCGGTCGATCGCATGAAGCAGGCGGGAACTGATGCCGCTCACGCTGCCAAGGAAAAGAGCAAGCAGAAGCAGTTGTGAGGGACGGGCCGGTGGGCCCTCTCACGCGCTACTGCCCGTGGAGTTAGGAGTTGAACATGCGCCGCGGAATGCTTTGATGCCGGCTTTTAGGCAGCTCGCGAATTGATGGCGAAGCGAGGGCTGGGAAGTTTCCGGGGATTGTCTTTAGAGCAAGGAGCCGCAGATGGGTGAGGAACGAAAATCATCAAAAGCGGGGGAACGGGCCGCTCAGGGCTTGCGCGAAGCAGCTTCCAAGGAAGAAGCGAAAAACGAGAGCAAGATGGGGGACGATCTAGCTAGGGGCGCTGATCGTTTCGAAGAACGCTCTAAAAGCTCGGATGGAAAAACCGCAGAAGAGAAACAAAAAGATTAGATCCAAGCAGAAGACCCCTCGTCGCGACTTCCTGACGAGAGGCCTCCACAACTGGAGGCCTGTTACTCACGAAGGATAGATCTGCCCTCTCTAAAAGAGCGCGGTTAGACTCCTCTTAGGGCTTGGTAGTCGCCGACCTCCGCAGCGGCATTACCTTGTTTGCAGCCGTTGTCGGCGACCGCGAGGCCCTCCAGCGAGACCGCGTGCGCCTGCTGCACCGCGCCGCCCGGGCGAACGGACGCCGCTTCTCCGGCAGGTAGCGCGTGATCTCCGGAGAGCCATCGCGTTCAGGACCCGGTGCGGAGAGACGCCGCCCTTGCGGGCCATCTCGACGCCCCAGTGCATGTGATGGAGCTCGGGGATGGCTGAGGTGATGGCAGTCCTGCGCGCCCTGCGAGGAACGGCGTCACTGTCGGCTCGTTGGCGGCTGTGGGCGCAGGTTCAGGAGCCATCGCGATGTTGGAAACGAATGACCTGCTGGTGAACTGTCCTCGTTGCGGCGCGTGGCCGATGGCCGTCAGCTCCGGGAAGGATATGTCCGCGCAGCGCGAGATCGCCTTCAAATGTCCGAAGTGCGGCAGCGAGGAAAGCGGGCGGTTCCGTCGCGGGGTCCTCTCGCCGGTTTCGGCTCCTGGCGGTCGCGATGCCGCCTGAGCCGGCGCTGAAGGACGGATGACGCACGTGCGGCCGCGCGGGCGACACCACGTCTGCGCGGTTTGCGACGTCGACCTGCTGCACCGCAAGCGGGCCGACAGTCCATTGGGCCTCCCGCCAAGTAGTCCGGCGGGAGTCCGGCTCTAGCAGAGCCCCGTGGTCTGCCTCATCGTCCGCGCGAGATCCTCTTCTAGGAAAGGCTTGCAAAGGATTGGATGGCCGTGGCCATCGCCCTCTCGCCCCGACAACAGCAGGATTAGGAGGTCCGGCCGCAGATCCGCCGCCTTGTCCGCCAGTTCGTAGCCGTTCATTCCAGGCATGTTGAGGTCGGTGATGAGGACCTCGATCTCTCGGTTTTCGGACAGGAGTGCCAGCGCTTCGCCGCCGCTGCCGGCAGACACCACGTCGCACCCGAGATCCTCCAGCATCAGGGTCGTCACATCGAGTACCGACGGCTCGTCGTCGACGACGAGGACTACGCGGGCCATGCCAACCTCCAGCACCTGCTCTCCGGCCAACGCTGCGCCAATCCGGCCGTTCCCCGCCTCCCGCGCAGGGCTGGCCGGCTGACGGCCCTCGAACTTGACGTGGTAGCCGGTACGGCAGGGCCGCCGCCGGGGGAACGGCAGGCCGTCCGGGGACTTGATCCACCGGACCATTTCTGTTCGGAGATCGATCATGAAAGCAATTCTGGCCGCGGCGTGCGTCCTTGCGCTCGCCTCCATTTCGCCGGCGGAAGCCAAGGGCTGCATCAAGGGCGCCATCGTCGGCGGCGTCGCGGGCCACATGGCCGGACACGGCAAGCTCGGAGCTGCCGCCGGCTGCGCCATCGGCCATCACGAGGCCAACAAGCAGACCAATCCGAACAACTCGAACGCCCAGGCGCCGGCGCCTCAGAAGTAGCGCCCGAAATGGCGAGCCGCCGCCATGAAGATCCGGGCGCATTCGGAGAGTCACATCGTCGAGCTCGACGACGGCTCGCGCTGGCAGATCTTTCCGGGCGATCTCGATCTGACGCTGAACTGGAAGCCGGAGACGGCCATCGTCGTCGCTCCGGCCGAAGACGATCGCGCCTCGCATGTGCTGATCGGCGGCGGGGGCAGGGTGCGCGTCGTTCCTGAAGGCGAAAGCTGGCCCGCGCGTGAGGTCAAGAACGCGCTCAAGGACGGTTAGACCCGTCGATCGAGGTAGCCCCTAAGTGAACATCCGGAATTTCGCGGAGACGCCTGCTGCCGCATAGTCTGGGCATGACGCAGCCGGCCCTCTTTAAATGAACGTGCAGCACGAGGTGCACGACCGTTCGACGTCCTTGGCAGCGAAGATGCACGTCTCTGTATGCTGCCCTGCCTGCGGCTCACTTCATGTGGTCAACACGACATCAGGCAAGCTGCTCGGCGATCGGAGTGGCCCGCAGGCGCATGCCAAGGGCCCCGCCTGACTGAGGGTGGTCGTTCCGGGAGATTTCGGCAACGATGCCCCGAGGCGGCGTGCGCATTGGCTGGTCCAACGCGGCGGGCATGGGGTCACCTGCCCGGAGCGGAGCAGCGGAACGTTCCCCCGGTGCGGCGGTTGGTGGCGATCGATTGAGGTTGCCAATGAAAGCAGCCATCGCGCGCCGGCGTTCGCGAGCACCCGTGGAAATCTCGGCCGGGACCTTCCTGGCGATGGTGTGCGCCGCGCTGGCTCTGTTGTGCCTCACGTCGCGCAGCGCCGCGGCGGACTGAGGCCGCTCCGATGCGAATCGCCCAGATCGCGCCGCTCGCGGAGAGCGTTCCCCCGAAGCTCTATGGCGGCACCGAAAGGGTCGTCGCCTGGCTCGTGGACGAGCTCGTCGAGCTCGGCCATGACGTGACCCTGTTTGCGAGCGGGGACTCCACCACGCGCGCAGAACTTCATCCGGTCTGGCCTCGCGCGCTGCGCCTGGGCCGTCCCCGCGTCGACCCGAATCTGGCCGCTGCGCTTCTGTTGGAGGCGATCTCCCGGCGTGCCCGGGAGTTCGACGTCATCCATTCGCATATCGATTGGCTGCACCTGCCGGTGCTGACGAGCCGTGGAATTCCGTTCGTCACCACCATGCACGGACGCCTGGATCTGCCCGGCATTCCCGAGGCGCTTCGTGAATTTCCGGACGCGTGCTTCGTCTCGATCTCCGATCACCAGCGCACCCCGATCCGAAGCGCGAATTGGTGCGGCACCGTCTATCACGGTCTGCCGGCGGGCCAGTTCCGTCCGTCATACGAACGGGGATCCTATCTGGCATTTCTCGGACGGCTCACGGCCGAGAAGGGACCGGAGGACGCCATCCGGATCGCCCGCGCCGCCGGGATGCCTTTGCGGATCGCGGCGAAGGTCCCGGGAGGAGAGGCGGCCTATTTCAAGAAGAATATCGAGCCTCAGATCGATGGAGCCGAGGTCCAGCTCGTCGGCGAGGTCGACGAGCGCGGAAAGCAGCCGTTTCTGTCGGGCGCTGCGGCCCTGCTGTTTCCGATCAAGTGGCCTGAGCCCTTCGGCCTGGTCATGATCGAGGCGATGGCCTGCGGCACGCCGGTGATCGCGTATCGGGCCGGATCGGTGCCGGAGGTCATGGATGAAGGCGTCACGGGCTTCATCGTCGAAAGCGAGGAGGACGCGGTCAGGGCCGTGAAGAACCTGGCCCGCATCGACCGGCGAACCGTGCGAGAGCGGTTCGAGGAACGCTTCACGTCGGAACGGATGGCACGCGCATATGTGCGGCACTACCAGAAGCTCGCCAGTATCGTCCCGCAGGTCGCCGCCGAACACCTCGGTACGCCCGCGTCTCCGCTCGCCCGGTGAGCGGCGCTGTTCAGCACGTCCGGCTACGGCTCGATAGAAGGAGGATTGCATGCGCCACCAGGAAAAGCGAGCGGCACCCGCGGCGGTGGTTCGCGTCCATCGCAAACAAGGCCTCCGAGGCGGCCGGCCGTGCATCGACCTTTGTTCTGGCCTGCGCGGTAGTTGTGATTTGGGCAATCACTGGACCTCTCTTCCACTTCTCGGACACTTGGCAGCTCGTCATCAACACAGGCACGACCATCGTGACCTTTCTGATGGTCTTCGATACAGAACTCCCAAAACCGGGACAGCGCTGCGATCCAGGTCAAGTTGGACGAGCTCATCCGGACCGGTAGCGTCCAAAATTCCTTCGTCGGCATCGAGCATCTCTCGGCCGACGAATTGGAGGAGTTGCAGCACCCGCTGCCAGGAGCGCGCCAAGGCGGTGGGGGCGGAGAGAAGAAGCTCAGGCAGACGCCGCCCACTCAGATCCCAGAACGATGCTGACGGCTAATAGCCCAGCGCAAAGAAGCGGCCTCGCCGCCACGGCAGGAACGCGCGAGGCAACGCGAAGCTCGAGTCGAAGGTAGCCGCAATCCGCGCTTCCGAATTGCTTCAGAGGAGGATTCACCATGAGGTCCATTGCGAGCGCGCTGGTCTTTGCTCTGGCGCTTTCCGCCCCCGTCGCACTTGCCCAGACCACGAAGCCGGACGTCTCCGGCGCTCCGAGTGCGCAGAACTCGGGTGCCGGCATAGCCGGCCAGGCGGGCAACAAGAATGGTCCGGCGGCAAAGGCGGGAGAGACCGTCGGCTCCGGCTCGACACTCAACCAGCAGAATCCCACGGTGCAGCAGCAGGACACGTCCAACATCAAGGGGCTGCCTGGCAACAAGAGCGGCCCGCCGGCCAAGAAGCCGGATCAGCAGTGACGTTGAAGCGAGGCGGTTGGCGTCGGAGGATTCCGCTAGTGCGGTGACGTCCGATTTCCGCCGCCGAGCTCTTTCACCATCCGCACGATCTCGTCCGGATGGAAGGGCTTCCTCAAGGTGCGGCTGCCCGGCACGGGGCGCGGTGTAGTGGGGGAGAAGCCGGTGGCGTAGATGACCGGCAAGTCCGGGTCGTGTTCGCGGCAACGCTCCGCGATCTGCCATCCGTCGACGTCCCCCGGCAGCCGGATGTCCGTGACGAGAACGTCCGCCGCGTGCCGCTTGCACCAGGCCAGCGCCTCCTCGCCCGTGCTCGCATGGATGACGTGATAGCCGGCGTCGCGCAGGGCTTCGACGACGAATTCGCGGATGAGAGGATCGTCCTCAACGAGAAGCACGCTCACTGGTAGCTCATCACGATGGCATTTGCTACGCAATGTCGAACGGCCCAAGCTGGTGGTCGTTCCCGGGGGCGATGGGGACAGCCGCATCGCGAGAGCGCCGCGCCGGAGTGGCGATGGGCGGCGCGCACCGGCCTCGTGGTCCGCATTCCTACGGACCGGACGCCACTTGCGGTTAACCGCGGTCGGCTACGATATTCCGTGTCATGGGCAGAGATTACGATCCTCGGTCGCAAGCGGAAGCGGCGATGAAGGAAGCCGTGCGCGCGGACGGCTTCGAGCGGCAGCGCTGGATCCAGATTGCGCAAGCTTGGCTCGAGATCGCCCGCATTCGTCCCGGCACCCACGGCGCGTCCGAGCAGCCGCTGGTCTAGTCCGTTTGCTCCGGGCATTCGGGGCAGGTGTCCCCGATCGATTCCAGGACATCGCGAACTTCGGCGGCGGCTTCATCCGGAGAGATGCCTTCCGGCGGATTCAGGCGGGCGATGTGGCTGGCCCGCTCGCGGGCGTGCGGATCGGCCCGCTCCTGCATCCACCCGTGCTCGTCGCATTCGCGGATGGCGCCGGCCTCCTGCAGCACAAAGATCGCCCAGCCGCGCAGTGTCCGGATCGCCGGCCGTTGTTCCTTCATCATCAGCATCGACATCGCTCCTGCCGGGACGAATCCTTGTGTCCCGCCTTTCGTTCCGGGCGGTTAGCACGCAGCAGGGATTCGCAATCGGCAGAGCAAAGGCTTGTCCACGTGTTCCGCAGCGCCTGTGCAGAACGCTACGTCGCCGGCGCGGGATCTTCCTTGACGCCGCGGGCGACGATCCGGAGCGTCCCGTCCGGCAGCGGCCGCTGAAGCTTCAGCGCTTCTTCCGCCGGCGCGGTCATCCAGGTCTCCACCTCTTCGGGCGTGGTCAGGATCACGGGCATGGCCTTCGGGTGGATGGCGAAGACCTCGGCATTCGCCTCGGTCGTCAGGGACGCATAAAGGTCGTTGGTCGTCTCGCCTTCCTTGACCTTCCGGACGGACGTCCACTCGGTCCAGATTCCGGCGAAGCAAGCGAGCGGGCGGGTCTCGTCGAGCGCGAACCAGACGTCTCCTCCTTCGGCCTTGTTGAACTCGCTGAAGGAGTTGAACGGCACCACGCAGCGGTGCTCGGCCCCCAGCCAGCGCGTCCAGTGTTTGCTCTTCACGTTCCGGATGTTAGTCGTGCCGCCGTCGGGCTCCAGCCGGAGCAATTCCTTGAAATCCACCGTCTTGCCCTTGGCCTGTAGCTTCTCGGTGCGCTTCTTCGTCGCGTCTATGAGCGCTTTCGACGACGACGGCATACCCCAGCGGGCAAGCGCGAGCTCCCGGCCGTCGGCTCCGGTCCGGATGATCAGCGCCTTGTAATCCGGAAACACGCCGGGCATCGGGGCGAGGTTGCCGACGTACTGGTTGACGACGCGGAACAGCGCCGAGATGGCAGCTTGGTTGGTCGTGATCGAGTACAAATTGCACATTCGTCAGGTCTCCGCAGCGGCCTGGCGAGGGCGCTGCGCCAACTGTAGCAGTGTGGCGGCAGGCCGGCGATTGGCCTTGGCGCACTTGCTGCAGCGGAGCCTGCTCGCTAGATCGTGGACGAAGGTTGTCGGGAGATGTCCACTTGTTCTGGCGGGACGTTGCCGGCGATTCACAAGCTGGCCTGACTTGACCGACTTGCCCGTTGGTGCGCCTATTAGGTTCTCAGATGGTCGATTGGCAATGAGGCGGGCCATGCGCAAAATGCTACGTTGGTTGTTGTTCGGCGGTACGGCATTGTCGACGATTGTACCTGCAACAGCGCAAACCTACGATCCCAAGTATCCGGTTTGCTTGCAAAGGTGGGTCTGGGGTGGCAGCACATATTTCGAGTGCAAATTTACGTCTTGGGATCAGTGTAAAGCAGCGGCGGCGGGACTGCCCGCCATGTGCTTGAACAATCCGTATTGGCCCCAAGCGTATTCCCGTTCCCAGAGTGGCCGCGCCAGATGATGGTGCTGCGTCGCCCCAGTGTTGCTTGACGACAATTGCAGTTTTATCACACCGCGGCGGCACGGATCATTGCCGCCCTTCGAACGTTCTGCCCTCCGCGATATTTCACGCTGAACGAAACTGCGACTGATCAAAGTTCCATGCGCAAGCAAGTGCAAGATCCTTGCACTCAATCCCGCAAACCTAATGCGCGCCGTCTGACGCGGCGGCAGAACGGCCGGTTCGGCGAGAGCTTCCGGGTGACCACGCGACGGAGGCCATTATGGATCAGGTGCGGAATATTAGGGCGGGGAACGGCTGAGCGCGTCGCAACCTGCTTTCAGTTCAAGGCTACATCGCTCCAGAGGGCGGACGAATACTAGCGCCTTCACAATCGAGCAAGCCTACCCTCCCTGTTCGCTCAAGAGTTTGACGAGCGGCACGCCGTGCTGATGCAAATGTGCGGCATCACTTTCGCCACGATCATTGCGGCTGCCGAGCAAAACACGACCGTCCTGAAAGCCGAAGTTAAATACGACTACAAGCACCTGCCGAATCTGGACGTCGAGGAGCTACGACAGACCTCAGCTAAAAGAATCCAACAAAAGCCGATCAAGCGAGGGCAGCTTCGCGACGATTCGTCAGGGGCATAGCCTGAAGGTCATAGGTGCAAATCCTGTCCCTGCAACCAACGCTTCCCTAGACTCTAGGGTTCAGCCGCCCTCTCGGAAATCCTGAGCAGGGCGGCGAGTTGGCCGTTAATGTCGATCTGCACGGGAAAAAGAGCGTTTAAATTCGTTTGGCGCTGTCCTGAAGGACTGTACAAACGTAACCCGACCTCGCGCCATTTTCAGGATGCAAGTCCATGCCAGATGAATTCACGTTTCAACGTTCGAAGCGTCTCACCGAGCTTTACGCTCGATTTCGCCAAGAGCTGGATTCCAGCGCGGTAGGCGGTTGCTTCATGCCCTACTCTTGGTGGACCCTTCCTGATCCGTTGCCGGTTGCCTGGTTGGCGTACAGCCTGATGTTGCAGGAGTATGCATCGGAGCTCGCGAACATCATCAACGACCTGGCCCATCACGTGCACCGGCTGCGGGGGCCACGGTCACAGCTCCTTTATCGGACGACGAGAAGCTTGAAGTTGCGCATGAATTTATTGGTATGCTGGGCACAGTCGCACTTGGCCACCCCTATGCAATCAAGTCGCGTTTTGCGTATGCGGCAGGGCACCTCGGTCACCAAGCAAACCGAGCCAAGAGCCCAGCGACCTGGGAAGACAATTTCCCGCTAAAAAACCTCTACCTCAACGACATCGAACCGTATTGCAAAGGGTGGAAGAAATACCGCCGCTTTAAGCTCCGCGTCGAACTGATCGCAGGCAGAGCGTTCAACGAGGAGTCAGATAATTTCCGACACAACTACAACCATGGATTCTCGTCCCGGTTTATGATCGGACTGACAGGAACGGTTAGCAGAACCGAGGGGGCGGCTGGTAGCATCAGGTACACGTTCGGAGGCAATGAGCCGCTCGATCTGGCTGAGATGGCTGACCTCCTCGAAAAGGAGCGCGACCAATGTTATCTCGCCTTCGTGCATTTCAGAAGCTGGTCGAGGAGGAGATTGCAGCAATACGGGCTTACGAGGCGAGCTCGCTGTAAACATGGTTCAGCAGATTCTGAGCGCAGCCGCTCGCCATCTGCAGCGCCTTAGCCTTTCGTCCCATCAAGGAAATTGTTGAGTAGGTTACAGCCCGGCTTTATTTACGCCCGGCTACAACCTAGAGTCACGGGCATTCAAGGGGGCATGAATGCTGACGAAGTTTATTTCCATCAAGAATATCGGGCGGTTTCGCAATTCCGCCGGTTCTCCAAATCCGCAATTGTTTAAGCATACGTTCATTTCGGGCGCCAACGGGTTTGGCAAAAGCACGCTGTGTGCCGTCCTGCGCTCCCTTCACACCGGGCAGTCCGATCAACTCATCGGCCGAAAATCGCTCGGGACCACGGAGGCCAGCAAGGTCGAACTTCTGTTTGATACGGGGGTCATCCGGTTCGATGGGGGGCGCTGGAGCGAAGCCAAGCCCTCCTTCGGCATCTTTGATGGCCTCTTTGTCGCAGAGAACGTTCACGCCGGTGAAGTCGTTGATGTTGCCCAGAAGCGGAACCTCTACCGGATCATCGTAGGAAGCGCCGGGGTCGGGCTGGCCGAACGCGACTCCGAGCTTGCCGCAGACAGTCGCGCCAGGACCACCGAGATTTCTGCTTCAACAAGGAGCTTACAGCCGCATCTCGGCACGGGAATGTCACTTGAGACATTCCTGAATCTGGAGGCTCAGGCGGACATCGACGCCGAAATTGACAGGCAAGAAGTCGAAGTGGCAGCCCTCTCTCAGATCGACACGATCCTTGCGCGCCCGGAATTGTCGACGTTCGACCTTCATATGATGCCATCGGGAATACGGGAAACGCTGCGCCGAACGCTTGATGGAATTGCCGATGATGCGGAGCGGATGATCGAAAAGCACTTCGCCGCTCACAACATGAAGAACGGTGGCGGCAACTGGGTGTCGACCGGCTTGAATTTCGCCAATGATGACTGTCCTTTTTGCGGGCAGGGGATCGCCGGGCTACCGCTTGTAAAAGCTTTCCGCGCCGTTTTCAGCGACGAATACGCTCGGCTGCACAAGGACGTATCGGCTCTGCGAGAGCGTACTGCGTCGGATTTCGGGGGAGGCTTCATCGCGACCCAGGCCGCAAAGGCTGAGCGCAACAGTTCCGGCGGCGAATTCTGGAAGGAGTACCTTGCGTTTGAGTGGGACAGCCTCAAGCTGCCGCCGGCATTTGAGGACGCGGTCCGAAACCTTCGCCAAGCACTGCTTGACCTGCTTGATCGTAAGGCGCGCGCTCCCTTGGAGGTGGTTGACATTCCTCCCACTTGCGAAGCTGCCGTTGAATCCTATCGCAAGGTTTTTGAAGATCTGGCCGAACTTAATGCAAGAGTCGCGCGGGCAAACGCTGCGATCGTCGCCAAGAAACAGGAGCTTGGCACGGCTGATCTTGAAGGGGCGAAGCGGCGTTTAAGCCACCTTGAGGCCGTGAAGGCCCGCCATACGCCGACCATTTTGACACTGTGCGACGAACACAACAGGTTGGTGGCAGAAAAGACGGCCATTGATGAAGAACGAGGTGCGATCCGGGCTGAACTCAACGAACATACAAGAACTGTCGTTGCGCCTTACCAGAACCGCATCAACGACCTTCTCGACCTGTTCAACGCCGGATTCAGAATCGCGCAAACCACCCACAGTTATCCAGGCGGTATCGCGAGCACATCGTATCAGCTCGTCATCAACGGCACCCCCGTTGACGTTGGCGGCAGCCGTACCCCGGAAACGCAACCGAGCTTCAAGAATACCCTCAGTGCCGGGGACAAGATGACCTTGGCTCTATCATTCTTCCTGGCGGGTCTGGAGCAGGATGCCGACCTAGCTAACAAGATCGTCGTCTTCGATGATCCTTTCACCAGCCAGGACGTGTACCGGCGCAGGCAGACAGGCCATGAAATCATGCGGGTGGCGCGCGCCTGCAAGCAGCTGATTGTCCTTTCGCACGATCCCACCTTTCTCAAGCAGCTCTGGGCGAAGGCGCCCTCGTCCGAACGCATCTGCTTCATGCTGTCGGATCACCGAGCGCTCGGAACGAGGCTGGCGGAGGTCGACATAGAAAAGGCATGCCAAGGCCGAACTCTCACCGATACCGACGACCTGCGCAGCTTCGTGTCGAACGGATCGGGCAATCTACTTGATTTAGTGCGCAAAATGCGGGTGGTGCTGGAGGCCTATTGCCGGACCACATTCCCCAGCTCGTTTCAGGATAATGACTGGCTGGGTGACATGGTGCGCAAGATACGGGAGGGCGGCGCAACCCACGCGGCTGCGGCACTTTATGACGAGCTCGATCAAATCAATGGTTACTCGGCGGAGTATCATCACGGCGAAGATAACAACGACACCACGCCGGATCGGATCGACGACACCGAACTCAAGGGCTATGTGCGCCGGACGCTGAGGGTCATCAATGCGCTTGAAGCGTAGAGGTGCCCTCGTTGGGAGGAGAGAAGGGGCCTTCCATCGTGTCTGAAAACATGGCGAGTGAAGTCGACTACGATGCGCTGCTCGTACTGATTGAGTG
Organism: Bradyrhizobium sp. 160; assembly: GCF_023073735.1. Classification (NCBI taxonomy): domain Bacteria; kingdom Pseudomonadati; phylum Pseudomonadota; class Alphaproteobacteria; order Hyphomicrobiales; family Nitrobacteraceae; genus Bradyrhizobium; species Bradyrhizobium sp. 160. The sequence goes on along the minus strand of NZ_JADPKD010000057.1, from coordinate 1,270 downwards.
CATGGAGCAGACGCCTCCGCTGTCCCGTCATGAGATCGCTGATTTGTCCGCCCACCAGCATGCAGTACTCGAGCGAATGGTTGCAACCGGCGAAACCTGGAATCAAGCGTCGTCCGGACCAGCCTTCCTTTCACTGGATGAAGGCGAATTCCGAAATCATCTAAAGAGAATTGATAACGATCTTGGAGAGCAGACGGCCATCGTTGCCGAGTCTTTCGCCAGGTATCTGAAGATGGGTGAAGTGCCGGCGCCGTACTATCCCTGGCGCATTGCCATCATTCTGCGGCGTGAAAAGAGGCCGGAATTGGAGAAACGGTTCCTTGCCGCGTGGTGTCAGCATTTTCCAGACGGGTACGGTGCTCGGTACGGTCAATTGGTCGATCGATTCCGAAAGCTGGTTTAAACGCATTGTCGCATTTGCGATTTTACGATGACTGCGTCGAAAATAGCGGCTGGCTCGGATTATTGAGGGTGGGAAGCCAAGTGACAAGGATGAACCATACTCGACCGATTCTGAGGCTGATAGATGACTTCAAACGCCGGCGTACAGACACGGGTCTGCTGAGGGTGCAGAAGCAGGAATCCGGCGCTCAGTTCACTCTCGGCGACTTGCCCAACAAGGTCGATTTTGGCGCGCTCAACGCAGAGCTGATGGAGTTGCGCCAAGACCTGCATCAGGTCGCGTGTTCTGTGCTGGCGCACGTCGAGATGTACGGCAATGTCAGGCTCATTGATCGTTTGATAGCCGCAGTTCCTGCGTTTATGGACACCCACCCCCTGATGGACTGGTTCACCCTGTTTGGTCCGGTCGAGTTCGTCAACGGCAAGGCAAAATACAGAGCTCGCGGGCAAAGCGCGATAGAGGTAGCGACGGCGCTGCCCTTCTGGACGATTCCGAACGAGTAGGCTGATCAGAGACCGATTGTTAACACAAATGGGCTCGCCTCCAAGATGACGACACGTGTGAAATGCCGATGGAACCTCTGGAAGCAAGGTCTCCGTTTTCCGGGTTGCGTGAGCGCGACATAGAGCTGTGTGGCGAGCAAGCCCTCCTACTGCCGGCCTGCGAACAGGTTCCTTGGTCGGCCAAGAATGCCTAAGCTGCTTCGGATGGTCGATCGCGCGGCCACTGATCTTTTGGAAAAAAGCTGCGACACCGGTCGCGTGCGTTGTATCCATTCGGCGTAGGCCGCAGGGTTACCGCCTGAGCAGTCCAGGGTTGTCTTTATAGAACCTGATCAGCTCGATGAGGTTTTCGATTCCAAAGTCG
>NZ_JADPKD010000006.1:0-5220 GCF_023073735.1 Bradyrhizobium sp. 160 | reverse complement strand
GTTGCCGACCTTCTTCATGGCGTCGGAGAGGAACTTGCCGATCTCGGCGTCGCCGTTGGCGGAAATGGTGCCGACCTGGGCGATTTCGTCGTTCGAGGTGACCTTCTTCGAGTTCTTCTCGAGGTCTGCCACCACGGCTTCGACCGCGAGGTCGATACCGCGCTTGAGGTCCATCGGGTTCATGCCGGCGGCGACAGACTTGGCGCCTTCCTTCACGATCGCGGCCGCGAGCACGGTCGCGGTAGTGGTGCCGTCGCCGGCCGCGTCAGCGGACTTGGAGGCAACTTCGCGCACCATTTGGGCGCCCATGTTCTCGAACTTGTCCTCAAGCTCGATCTCCTTGGCGACGGTGACGCCGTCCTTGGTGATACGGGGAGCGCCGAATGATTTGTCGAGCACGACGTTGCGGCCCTTGGGACCGAGCGTGACCTTCACCGCGTTGGCGAGGATGTCGACGCCGCGCAGCATCTTGTCGCGCGCCTCAACCGAGAATTTGACTTCTTTGGCTGCCATCTGGATTTTTCCTTGAAATTTAAAGGGAAGGGAGCGGGGCTTTTAAGCCGCCTTCTTCTTGGACTCGTTGACTTCGAGAACGCCCATAACGTCGCTCTCCTTCATGATCAGCAGATCCTGTCCGTCGATCTTGACCTCGGTGCCGGACCACTTGCCGAACAGCACGCGGTCGCCGACCTTGAGGTCGATCGGGATCAGCTTGCCGGACTCGTCGCGGCCACCGGGGCCGACGGCGATGACTTCGCCCTGGGAGGGCTTTTCCTTGGCAGTGTCGGGAATGATGATGCCGCCAGCGGTCTTCTCTTCTGCGTCGATGCGCTTGACCACGACGCGGTCGTGAAGCGGACGGAATTTCATGCAGTCCTCCTAAGCAATTGCAAGAGTTGAGGAATTTCGAGGTTGTTAGCAGTCATTGCCCGCGAGTGCTAGCACAGGCGAGGAACAAATAGGACAGGAATTTTGCGGGGGCAAGGGCTTCTAGCAGAAAATTAGCACCCGGAAGTGCGGACTGCCAGAATCTCTTTGCCATCGTTAACGGTGCGCTGGGCCGTATTAGCACGGAGCCGCATCTGCTGCTAACGCGTTGAATTTCAACAGCTGTTAAACTTTTGGGCTTGAGATGAATTGTCAGTTTGCGTCACATTTCTCACATGTGAGCGCATCAGTACCGGGTGGCTCGTAAGGCGCACACCGACCAGGCCGCCCCTTGAATGCGCTCCTGCAAAGGAGGTTTGGCATGGGACTGCAGAGTGGGGGCGCTTCCGAGGATTTCCGGAAGCAGATGCTGGGTTACGGGCTGACGACGGCGCAAATTCTCTATCGGATGCCGGATCATCCGTCGCTGCTCCAGACTTACGTCTGGCAGAACTACGACATGTTTCCGAAATTTCCAGCGCTGAAGGACTTCCTGGCGTTCTGGCAGGAAAGGCTCGACGGCCCCCTGCATTCGGTCACCGTGGCGCATTGCAAGCTGATCAAGCCGGCCGAACTCCGCGCGGTCGACGGCGTGTTCCGGCTGCATTGAGATCGAGCACCGGCTTCGTGGGCGAGCAAAGGCGCGCTCGCGCCGCGCCCACCGTCTCCGCGACTGCTTCTCGCAATGGTGGGCACGTTTCGCTTTGCCCCCGCTACATGATCTCGTTCTGTGCTAGTCTCGCCGCATAATAACAAGCAACGGGAGGCGGGCCGATGGCCAAAAAAGTAAGATCGCGCAGCGCAGCGCAAGCCGCGGTGAAGAAGCGGAGTGGAGCCAAGGCCGCGGCTCGACCCTCGGCGCGCAAGGCAGTGAAGGCGAAGGCGCGTATGCTCGCGCCGAGCAAACCCGCCCGGCCCAAGCAGCGCATCGCCATCAGCCATCACCGCGAAGAGGATTTCAAAGCCGACGGCTTGCGCGCCTATGCCAAATACCGCGACCTTGGCATTGCCGACGCGACCCATGGCCTGGCGCAAGCGCATGTCATCCGTCTGCAAGGCCCGTGTAATCCGGCCGAGGTCTCAAAGCTTCATTATCACGATGTCGAATTCCAGATGGTCTACGTGCTCAAGGGCTGGGTGAAGACTTATATGGACGGGCAGGGCGAGACCTTGATGAAAGAGGGCAGCGCCTGGACCCAGCCGCCGAAGATCAAGCACATGATTCTGGATTACTCGGATGACGTCGAATTGCTGGAGGTGATCCTGCCGGCGGAGTTCAAGACGGTGGAGTTGAAGGCCTGATGTCATTCCGGGGCGCGGGTAGCGCGAGCCCGGAATCCATTGAGCGGCAGAAACGGTGGATCAATAGATTCCGGGTTCGCGACTTCGTCGCGTCCCGGAATGACAGCGGAGAGAACTACGCCAACACCCCCACCACCGCTCCCATCAGGCACGTCGTCAGCGTCCCCGACACGATCGACTTCAGCCCCAGCGCGTTGATCTCCTCGCGCCGCTCCGGCGCCATCACCCCTAGGCCGCCGATCATGATGCCGAGGCTGGCGAAATTGGCGAAGCCGCACATCGCGTAGAGCATGATCAGGCGCGAGCGCGGATCGAGCGCGTCGGGCGGCAGTTTTGAGAAGTCGACATAGGCAATCAATTCGTTGAGCACGGTTTTCGAGCCCATCAGGCTGCCGGCGGTGACCGCCTGGTCCCATGGCAGTCCCATCAGCCAGCACACCGGCGCCATCGCGAGGCCCAGCAGGCGCTGCAACGAGATCGCGGCGCCGCCGATATCAGGCAGCAGGCCGAGGATGGCGTTGACGAGGTAGACCAGAGCCACCAGCACCAGCAGCATCGCGACGATGTTGAGCAGCAGCTCGAGACCCGCGGTGGTGCCCTTCACGATCGCGTCCATCGTGCCGGAGACCTCCATCTCGGGATTTTCCAGCGCGCCGCCGGTGCGCCTGTCGGATGTCTCGGGCACCATGATCAGGCTGACTAGGATCGCGGCCGGCGCCCCCAGCACGGAGGCGATGACGAAGTGCGCGGCGGCATCGGGGATAAGGGGTGCCAGCAGCGTCGCATAGAGCACCAGCACGGTGCCGGCGATGCCGGCCATGCCGCCGGTCATCACCAGGAACAATTCGCTGCGGGTCATCTGCTTCAGATACGGCCGCACGAACAGGGGCGCCTCGACCATGCCGAGGAAGATGTTGGCGGCGGTCGACAGCCCCACGGCGCCGCCGACCCCTAAGGTGCGCTCCAGCAGCCAGGCCATGCCCCGCACGATCGGCGGCAGCACCCGCCAATAGAACAGCAGCGTCGTCAGCACGCTCATCACCAGCACGATCGGCAGCGCCTGGAACGCCAGGATGAAATCCGCACCCGGCGCCTTGACGTCGAAGGGCAGGGCGCCGCCACCGATATAGCCGAATACGAACGAGGAGCCGGCGCGCGAGGCCGCGGAGATCGCCCCGACCGCGTCGTTGATGGCGCCGAAGGCGCGCGCGAGCGCGGGTAACTTCAGGAGGACGATGGCGGTGACGAAGGTGGCGACGAGGCCGATCGCCGCCTGCCGCAACGACACGGCGCGGCGATTCTCTGCGAGCGCGAAGGCGATCAGCAGCAATGCGAAAATGCCGAGTGCCGATTGCAAGCGCAGCATGATGTCCCCAAAGCCCCAATGATTATGGCCGCGCCTGCGTTGCAAAGGCAATGCCGGGACGTGCGGGAGGCGTCCCGCTGTTGACAAGCCGGTCCGCCTCAGTCACGCGGGGCACGTCGACATCAGGGCACGGACGGTCCGGGGGTGACGCAAAAGACGATCCAAGAGGTGGTCGAAGCGGCGATGCCAGAGCAGCCAATATCCGGAGATCCGCCGGTCAGTGCCCGCGCGCTCCTCGCCCACCGCGCCTTCCTGTTCTTCCTGCTCTCGCGCAGCCTGTCGCGTTTCTCCAGCCAGATCGCGGCGGTCGCGATCGGCTGGCAGGTCTACGATCTCACCGGCTCGGCCTTCGATCTCGGCATGGTCGGCCTCGTGCAATTTCTGCCCACCGCGCTGCTCGTGTTCGTCGCCGGTCATGCCGCCGATCGCTATGAGCGTAAGCGCGTCGTCCAGCTCTGTCAGCTCGTGGAAGCAGCAACCGCACTCTATCTCGCTGTGATCACCTATCTCGGCGCGGTCGGTGAGGTGCAGATCTTCGTCGCGACCTTCGTGCTCGGCATTGCCGGCGCCTTCGAGAGCCCGACCACGGCGGCGCTGCTGCCGCTGATCGCACCGCAAGGTTCGCTCCAGCGCGCCACCGCGGTCTCCAGCGGCGCGGCGCAGGTCGCGACCATTACGGGGCCCGCGCTCGGCGGCTTTGCCTATGCGGTGGCGCCGCATCTCGCCTATGCCGTGATGGTGCTGTTCTGGATCCTTGGGATGATCCTGACCGGCTTCATCCGGCCGCGTCCGCAGGCGGTCGCCAAGGAGGGGACGAGCTCGGACAACATCTTTGCCGGTGTCCGCTTCATTCGCGGCAACCCTGCGATCCTCGGCACCATCTCGCTCGATCTGTTCGCAGTGTTGTTCGGCGGCGTCACCGCGCTGCTGCCGATCTATGCCCGCGACATCCTCCAGACCGGGCCGGTCGGGCTCGGCGCGCTGCGTGCGGCGCCTGCGGTTGGCGCGCTCTTGATGACCATGGTGCTGGCGCGTCACGCCATCTCGCGACATGTGGGCCTGCGCATGTTTCAGGCCGTGATCGTGTTCGGTGTCGCCACGATCGTATTCGCGCTGTCGTCCTGGATGTGGCTCTCGGTGCTCGCGCTCGCCGTTCTCGGCGCCGCCGACACGATCAGCGTCGTGATCCGTTTCTCGCTGGTGCAGCTGTCCACGCCCGACGAGATGCGCGGCCGGGTCGGAGCGGTGAATTTCCTCTTCATCAATGCCTCGAACCAGCTCGGCCAGTTCGAGAGCGGCCTCACCGCCGCCCTGTTCGGCGCCATGCCCGCCGCTGCGCTCGGCGGCGTCGCCACCGTCGCGGTGGCACTCCTGTGGATGAAGCTGTTCCCGAGCCTGCGCCAGGTGGAGAGTTTGGAGTAACACTCCGCCCGTCGACGCGGGATTGCGAGGAACTCGCGACAAGATTGCGAAGCAATTTTGCGCTAATGCGACGAAGCAATCTAGAGTCCCTCCGCAGAGAAATCCTGGATTGCTCACATGGGGGTTTGGTGTGTCAAGATTTATGATCAGCTCTTTGTTCGATTGCAGGCCAGCTCTTCGTCCCGACCGTGGGATCTTTCGGA
>NZ_JADPKD010000029.1:0-6013 GCF_023073735.1 Bradyrhizobium sp. 160 | reverse complement strand
TGCGCCGACCTCACCACTGAACGGATCGGCCAAGAACCTCTCCGCCGTCAGTTCGGGCCGGTTCAGATAGCCACGCGCGACCCCCGCCCCGCCAATGTAGAGCTCTCCCACCGCTCCCAACGGAACGGGCGCGCCATGGCCATCGAGCAGATACACACGCGTGTTCGCAATCGGACGGCCGATATGCGGCACTGCGTTTTCGATGGAGAGCCGTCCCGAGGTCGCCACGACCGTAGCTTCAGTAGGGCCATAGTTGTTTATCAGCTTTAAAGGCGGTGTTAGAGACGCGGGCATACGGTGGAGACGATCACCGCCAACAAGCAAGTACTCCAATGTGGGATTTACCAGCTTGTCTTCCAACGCGATTGTGGCCAGCGGCGTGATCAGAAAGGCGACTTCGAGCGATTGATCACGCCACCATTCTAGCAGGCGGAGCGAATCTCCCGCTGCCGCTCTGGGAGGTAGAAGCAATGTGCTGCCGTTGTATAACGCAGTCCATAGCTCCCAAGTGCTGGCATCGAATGCTAGTCCGGCAGTGAGTGCGCAACAGGTTTCTGGTTGAAGACAAAACGTTTGCACATGCCAAGCTATCAGATTGACTAATCCGCGATGCTCGACCATGACGCCTTTTGGGGTGCCGGTAGATCCCGAAGTGTAGATCACATAGGCGAGATGGCGCGAGGTCAGGCCAAGCGCACGCGGGTCGGGATCCGAGGCCGGCAGCTTCGCCCAGGCCGATGTCGCCGTCTCGAGATCGACCACCGTCAGATCGGCCAGCGCATCGGCGCCCAGTGCGGATCGTCCCGCAGCATCGGCCAGCAACAGTTGCGGCTGCGCATCCTCAAGAACCTGCTTGAGCCGTGCGCACGGATAGGCCGGATCCAACGGCAGATAGGCGCCACCCGCCTTGAGGATTGCAAGCAGCCCCACCACCATCGCCACGCCGCGCTCAAGGCAGATCGCCACAGGCTGGTCCGGCTTCACCCCGAGCCCGATCAGATGATGCGCCAGCCGGTTCGCCCGTGCATTGAGCTCGCCATAGCTCAAGCGCTCGTCCGCATGGACCACCGCCACCGCATGCGGCATCTTGGCGACCTGCGCCTCGAACAGCTCATGAATGCACCGCTGCTCGGGATACGGCACCGCCGTCCGGTTCAGCTCCTCCAATAGATATGCGCGCTCGTCGGCCGCCAGCAGCTCAATCCGCCCGACCGCTTGCCGCGCATCGGCCACCATCGCCCGCAGCAGCGCCAGCAGATAGCCTCGCTGCCGCTCGATGCTCGGCTGATCGAACAGCGCCGTGGCATAGCCCAGCGTTCCGGCGATCGCCTCGCCATGCTCGGCAAGGTTCAGCTCCAGATCGAACTTGACCTGATCGAAGCCGTCTGCCGCCGCCTCCACACGCAGCCCAGGAAGATCGAACGCCGGGGCGGCGTTGTTCTGCCAGGCCAGCATCACCTGGAACAACGGCGTGTGATCAAGACGCCGGGGCGGCTGCACGATCTCCACCACCTGCTCAAACGGCAGGTCCTGATGCTCCTGCGCCGCCAAGGCCGTGCGCCGCGTCCGTTTGAGCAGCTCCGCCACGCTCGGCGCGCCCGACAGGTCGAGCCGCAGCGCCAGGGTGTTGACGAAGCAGCCGATCAGCTCCTCGACCTCGCGCCGACCGCGATTGGCGCTCGGCACCCCGATCACAAGGTCGTCCTGCCCCGACAGACGCGACAGCACCGCAGCCCACGCCGCCAGCACCGTCATGAACAAGGTCGTGCCATGCTGCTGGCTCAGCCGCCGCAAGCCCCGCGTCAGATCCGCATCGATCACGACCGCCACACCGGCCCCGGCAAACGACTGCTGTGCCGGCCGCGGCCGGTCGGTCCGCAAGGCCAGACGGGCCGGCGCGCCAGACAGGGCGTTGCGCCAATACTGCGCCTGGTTCGAGAGCCGTTCCCCTGTTAGCCACCGCCGTTGCCAGGCGGCATAGTCCGGATACTGGATCACAAGCGGCGGCAGCGGATCGTCGTCTCCGGCCACGAACGCCCGGTACAGCTGACTGAGTTCACGCGCCAACACGCCCAGCGACCAGCCATCCGAGACAATATGATGCTGCGTCAGCAGGAACACGTGCTCCTCATCCGAGATCCGGATCAAGCGGCCGCGGATCAGCGGGCCGCGCGCCAGATCGAACGGCGTGCGCGCCTCTTCCCTGCACAGGTCCAATAGCGCCTCGTCCGCATCCGGCCTGTCCCGCAGATCGTGCTCCACAACCGGCAGCCCCGCATCCTGCGGCAGCAGCTCCACCCAGGGCTCGCCCTCCGGCGCGACAAAGACGCTGCGCAGCGCCTCCTGGCGCGCCAACACACGGTCCAGGCTGCGCTGCCAGGCGCTGCGGTCGAGCCCACCCTTGAGCCGCCACGCCAGTGGAATGTGATAGTTCGCGCCGCTCTGATCCAGCTGCGCCAAAAACCACAGCCGCTGCTGCGCAAACGACAGCACAAGCGCCGCATCACGCGGCACGGCCACAATGGCCGGCAGGTCTTGCGCGCCGGAGCGGCTCAACTCATCCACGAGGCTCGCGGCCAGATCGGCCAGCACCGGTTTCGCAAACAGGGTGCTCAGCGGCAGTGCGACGCCAACAACCTGCGAGACCCGGCTCAACAGCCGCACCGCGAGCAGCGAGTGGCCGCCGAGCGCAAAGAAGTGGTCGTGGCGTCCGACCCGCTCAACACCCAGAAGCTCGGCCCAGATCGTTGCCAGCGCGGTCTCGATCTCGCCTTGCGGTGCCTCATAGACGGCGCGTGCATACGCCTCATCTTGCGGCGCCGGCAGCGCCTTGCGGTCGAGCTTGCCGTTCGGCGTCAGCGGCAGCGCCGCCAGCTGCACAAACGCGCTCGGCACCATGTACTCGGGCAGCCGCGCACCAAGATGGGTGCGCAACGTGCCGGCAAGTTCAGTCCCCTCGGCTTCGCCGGCATGCTCCGCAGCCGTAACCACATAGGCGACCAGACGCTTCTCGCCGCTGCGATCCTCGCACGCAACCACCGCCGCGTCGCGCACCGACGCGTGCTCAACCAGCCGCGCCGCGATCTCACCGGGCTCGATCCGGAACCCGCGGATCTTCACCTGGTCGTCATTGCGCCCCAAAAACTCCAGATTGCCGTCCGGCAGATAGCGCGCCAGATCGCCAGTGCGGTACAGCCGGTCGGCTTCGACAAAGGGACTGGCGATGAACCGCTCCGCCGTCAGCTCGGGACGGTTCAGATAGCCGCGCGCCACTCCCGCCCCGCCGATGTAAAGCTCGCCCACCGCCCCAGACGGAACAGGCGCACCATCACCGTCAAGCAGATACACCCGCGTGTTCGCAATCGGACGGCCAATCGTCTCAACGACAGCCTCTCCCCTTCGCAAGCAGATCCAGGTTGAGTACGTGGTGGTTTCAGACGGCGCGTAAAGGTTATAAATCTTCTCTACGCGACTGCTCTCGAAGGCCTTCTCTATGAGGCCTACCTTCAGCCGCTCGCCGCACGAATTGATCACGCTTGCGGAAACCGGCACGGCTTTCTTGTCGACCAGAGCGGCGATCGCCGAGGGCACTGTGTTGATCAAGGAGATATCCAAAGACCTCTCGGCCAACGCCAGCGCATTCTCAACAACGTAAAGCGTGCTTCCTTGCGAAAGCGGAACGAAGCACTCATAGACGGACAGATCAAAACTGATCGAGGTGGAAAACAGGGTGCGGCTGATCTCTGATTCCGCAAACACCTCGCTGCTCCAATGCAGCAGGTTCACCGTGCTCGCATGCTCGATCATGACGCCCTTGGGCGTGCCTGTGGATCCGGAGGTGTAGATCACGTAGGCGAGATGGCGCGAGGTCAGGCCGAGCGCGCGCGGGTCGAGATTACAAGCGGGCAGCTCGGCCCAGGCGGGTGTGGCTGCCATAAGATCGACAACGCTCACATCGGCCAGCGCCTCAGGGCCAAGCGCGGCACGGCCGGCTTCGTCGGCCAGCAGCAGACGCGGCGCCGCATCCTTGAGCACCTGGTGCAGCCGCGCACTCGGATAGGCCGCATCCAGCGGCAGATAGGCGCCACCCGCCTTGAGGATTGCAAGCAGCCCCACCACCATCGCCACGCCGCGCTCAAGGCAGATCGCCACAGGCTGGTCCGGCTTCACCCCGAGCCCGATCAGATGATGCGCCAGCCGGTTCGCCCGTGCATTGAGCTCGCCATAGCTCAAGCGCTCGTCCTCATGGACCACCGCCACCGCATCCGGCGTCTTGGCGACCTGCGCCTCGAACAGCTCATGGATGCACCGCTCTGACGGATACGCCGCCGCCGTGCGGTTCAGTTCCTCCAGCAGGTACGCCCGCTCGTCAGCCGGGAGGATGTCCAGCTCTCGCACCGGCTTGTTGGGGGCATGCTCCAGCGCCTCAGCCAGTTGCTCAAGCGCCCGCTGCATGTAGCCGCAGACCCGGTCCGCAGATATGGGCGCCGCCACCTGCGCCGTCAGGCCGAGCGCCTCGCCAAAATCCTCGACCGACAAGGTCAGCGGATAGTTGGTGCGTTCTTCCGCACCCAACCATTCCACGCCGGATAGCACATCGTCCGGTCCGGAGCTTGGCGCTGGCGTGTTATGACGGTAGTTCAACAGTGCGCTGAACAGCGGCGCCGGCGCCGCAACGCTGCTGCAGCGTTGCGCCAAGGCCAGCGAGGCATGCTCGTGCGCCAGCAGCTCGGCCAGCCGGCGATGCGTGATCCGGACACTCGCCTCGACCCCGGTGCCATCCAGATCAAGCCGCAGCGGCAGGGTATTGATGAACAGGCCCATGGCGCGGTCGGCGCCGGCGCCTCCATGCATGCGGCCGAACAGCACCGTGCCGAACACCACCTGCTCACGCCCGCTGCTGCGCGCCACCACCTGCCCCCAGGCCAGATGGCACAGGCTCGCCAGGCTCACCCCGAGCCGCCGCGCCTGCACTCGCAGCCGCTCGTTGAGCTCGCGCGGCAGCATCCGCCGCGCCGCGCCGGCTCCACTGCCGTCGCCGCGCACCTCGCTCAGCCCAAACGGCAGCGTCGGCTCATCGATGTCTGCCAGCAGTCTCCGGAAGAACTGCTCATGCTCTTGCGCTCCAACTCCCAGTCGTGCCTGCGCCACCAGATTGCGGAACGGCTGTGGTGCTGCCAGCTCGTGTGCCCGCCCCTCCAGCTCGGCCCGGACCTCGGCATGCATCACTTCCAGCGTGGAATGATCCCCGATCAGATGGTGCAGCAGCTCCAGGAGCAGCCAGCGCGCACTGCCGGGCTCGCGCGCAATCACAAACCGCAACAAAGGCGCCCGGCCAAGATCGATCCGGTGCTGACGCGGATCAAACTGTTGCCTGAGCTGCTCAGCACCATCAGATCCATCCAGCGCGACCTCGGTGACCTCGAGTGGTGTTCGCCGCCAAACCACCTGGGCCGGGCTCGACAGGCCCTCCCAGACAAACGACGTTCTTAAGATATCGTGCCGGTCCACCACCCGCTGGACCGCGGCAAGGTAGCGCTCCAACAGAGCCCGGTCGGCAAATGCCATCTGCGAGACCAGCAGGTATGGATCGCCTCGCCTCGCCAACAGATGATGGAACAGGATGCCGTCCTGCAGCGGCGACAGGGCATAAATGTCCTGGATGTTGCCGAGACCGCCAGGCACCGTGGCGACAATCCGGTCGATCTCCGGCTGCGCCAGCTCGATGAGCGGCAGCAGCTCTGGTGTAATCGCTGCACTCTGCTCCGTGATCAGGTTGGCGGGGATCGCCACCTCATGATGGCTGCCCAGGCTTGCGGCAAGATCGGCCAGCACCGGCTTGGCGAACAGGGTGCGCACCTCGACCCCAAGCGACAGCCGCCGCAAACGCTCCATCAGTTGAACCGCCAGCAGTGAGTGCCCGCCCAGCTCGAAGAAGTTGTCGTGCCGGCCGACACGTTCCAGGCCCAGAAGCTCGGCCCAGATCTGCGCCAGCGCGATCTCGATCTCGCCC
>NZ_JADPKD010000022.1:0-8139 GCF_023073735.1 Bradyrhizobium sp. 160 | reverse complement strand
TGATCGATAGCCAGACCGCCTCGACGACGGAGGCCGGCGGTCCACGCGGATTCGACGCCGGCAAGCGCCTCCATGGGCGCAAGCGCCATATCGTGACCGGAGCGGCTTGTCACCGCGCTCAGCACTGCTGGATGCTGGGATGCTGCCTTGCTTGAGGCTAAGTAGTACCTCAATGCGAATCGGCACAATCTGCACCCGTGCGGGAGCCCGCGTGTTTGACCCCTTGGACGCGACTCGTCGTCCAGTCACCGGTCTGCCAGATGAAGCGATCGTCGAGGTCTTCTTCGATCAGGCCGGCCATGTACAACTGATCGAGCAAGTCGGCGACCTCCAGGAGGGTTTTTCCGTCAGCTGCGACCTGAATAACCAGCTCCGACAGTGTGCAGTTGCCGTCCGCGATCAAACGGCCAACGGAAATCGGAGCGATGTCGTCGAGCACGCGGTGTTCCATGTTGCGTGAGCGAAGATGAAAGTACCGGCTCCCTGCCTTGTATTGCAGGTCCCTGTGGAAGCGGATTGGCAGATCATGGGCTGGGCTCTCGAGCATATGCTGTTCGATCATGCTCTGCAGCGCGCCCCGGAACCCGTCAGGCGTGCTGAAGAAGCGTTCGCCCAGGATGCGGTACCCGAGAGGCCAGCGCTCGCTACCCGGCACCGGCGTCACCAGTCGTAAACGCCCCTGCCGCATATTTACGAGGGAGCCGGAAACACAGGCGATGTCGTGTGACTGCGTTCCAGAAAGGCGATTGCACGGTCCTTGTTAGCGCCCCTGAGCTTCTCCTTCCCCTCGCGTGCGCGCCCGGCCATGGCCTTTGCCGTCAGCGCCTCGTTGCCCTGCAGGATGAGTTCGACTCCTAGCAACTCCTCAGGCGAAAACGCCGTGTGAATCTGATTAAGATGTGCCGTGCTCAGCACCGAGAAACGATTCGTCGTCGTGCGATATAGATTGAAGAGCCCGAGCACGCGCCTGGTGAGTGCCCGATCCTTGAGTGGGGCTGCCGTTGTTGTTTGCGGTAACGCGCCCGTAATCTGATAGTAGTCGAACAGAAAGCGATCGTAGTGTGGGTTGTCCATAGGATCTGTGGCCCAGTAGCAGAAGCCCGTGCGGACTGCCGAACCAAACATTTCGCTCGCGACACCAACCACGCCCCGCCAAAGCGCTGCATGCTCCTTGCTATAGTCGTAATAGCCTTTGAAGCGATCGGCCGAGAGGCCGCAGAACCAACAGCCGACGGTGCAGCCTTCGCTTAGCTCGAAAGCGATTATGGGGTGCGTGAGCGCTGTCGCCGACACGCCCCATTGATCATTGCAGCGCCGGATTTGCCGCTCGCGCCAAGCATGAAAGCGAGGATTGATCGTTGACATCTCGCCTTCATCGCGCAAGAGGTCGCGATGACGCATCATCTCGTGGAGATACTCATCCCACATCACAGCCAGCGGCCACGGCGCAGACTCCGGCTTGAAGCGGTATTGTTGGTAACCACCGCGCCAGAGCGGTAGCACCTCCATTGGATCCACTTTGATGCCGTACCGCTCTGTTACCGCTTGAGAGGTGGCGATTGCCTCAGCAAGTGCGCTGCGGAACTCCACGTCACCGACTAACCGCTCCATGAAGCGTTTGAGGTGCGACAGGGTGCGCAGTTGCTCCGGGGAGCGCCGGTCAAAAATCTGTCGGTAGTGCTCGGCGGCAGCGTGTGTCATTCATCGGCCTCCGTCAACCAGCCGATGCGGTCAGAGCGAAAGGCAGGTCAGACCTCGGCCGCGACCGCAACAATAACAACCACAACAACTGCAACGGGCTCAACTGCGGTGGCGCGGTCAGAGGCCGCTGCCGCGGCTTCCGCGCCGCTCGTGGCCACCTCCGCAAGGGCCTGCACAGCGCTGGTCGAGATCGTGTCACTCGAATAGAAACTCCCACCGGCGAGCCGTTTAGTCGTCAACCTCTGTCGGGCTCGAATGCAACGTTTAGCTTCATCAAGTGTGAAACTGAGCCGAGGCTCTTTCCGATCGCGACAATCGATGCAAGGCCGGTAGCAGTTGGTTTTATGCGTTCAAGCAGACCATCCTCGCTCCCGAGATCGTTGACGAATCGCTCTACGTCAGTTCGCGACACAGCCAGTCTCCCTGCCTTTGCTCAAAGTCGCCAAATCATCCATCACGGGCTCACAAGCGATCGGTGCCGACGCTGTGAAGAAGGCAAGCGGCGTGCCGAATTGAAGATTGCTGATTCTTGCTTTTTCTGACCGTGCGTATCGTCCACTTAGTGACATTTTGTTGCCGAACTGACAATCGGCCCACTACGCGGGAAGAGGTTTTCGTTGTCAGTATGCAAACGCAGCGGCTTGGGGCGATATCAAAACACGGGAATCGACGATTTCGGACGTTGCTGATAGTTAGTGCGACCTTGATCATCAAGTTGCTTGACGAGGCTTGAATGCCCCGCTCTGGATTCGGACTGCCGAAGCTGTCGGCTATCGTGAGCGCTGCGCCATCCTCATTGGTCACCGCCTCGACTTATGCCCCATCTGCGGAGGCCGCATGGTCGAGATTGGGTCTGTGCCGCGTGCGCCAACGCCGCGACGCGCGGCACCTCGCTGCGATACATCATGATGACCGACTACCTCGACTTCGTCGCTCCCACCGTAGGCATCGCCTTGCCGACGTTCTCCGTCGGAACGATCAAGCACGCTCAGAACGCCCGGCGAACGGGCGATAGTCAGCGGCTTGGGCTTGACGCGCCGTTCGACGCTATCGACGACGGCATCCTCTGCTGCCAACATCAGCGGCAATTTGCGGCCACACTCGCTCGCGGCCCCGACATCGGGTCAATCGCGCCTGCCGGCGCCTAGATCGAGCCCCCATAGCTCCTCCCTCACAAGACGCGGCTTCGTTCAATCCAGCTTCAAATAGGTCCCGCGCGCACTTGCGGCGAGATCTGCGACGCGGGACCTATTTGAACCCTCCAGTATTCCTAGATGATCTCGCCCATCATTCCGATTTGAAGTCGCTCATTTGAAGTCGCCCACTCGTTCCGCGATTGATGTCGCCCACCATTCCGGGATGGTGTCGCCCGGGTGACGAGACCTCTTCTGGCTCCCATAGGGTCAACCCTTTCGGCTTTGCGAAGGGGACCTGGATGCCGACGGAGAGGCTTGCGATGCGCCGTGTGCGCGATGTGATCAGAATGAAGGCGGCGGGGCTGCCGAGCCGCGAGATTGCGCGACGGGTGGGCGCGGCACCCTCGACGGTGCGGTTGGCGCTTCGGCGGTTCGAGGCTGCGCGTCTGACTTGGCCGTTGCCCGACGAGCTCACGGACGTGCCCGGCAATGGCAACCGGCAGGGTCACCGCCGCATCGCCGAGCCGACTGGCCGACCGTGCACCGCGAACTCGAACGCAAGCACGTGACGCTGTCGATCCTGTGGGACGAATATATCGCCGCCGAGCCCGGGGGATACCGGCACTCGCGCTTCTGTGAGGTCTACCGCGCCTGGGAGGGCCGTCTGTCGGTGACGATGCGCCAGGTCCATGTGGCTGGCGACAAGCTGTTCGTCGACTATGCCGGCGATGGCGTACCGGTGGTGGTCGACCGCCTGACCGGTGAGCGCAGAACGGCGCAGATCTTCGTCGCCGTGCTCGGCGCATCGAGCTTCACCTACGCGCAGGCGACGCGGATGCAGGGGCTCGGCGACAGATTCCGCAAACTGCTCTCGCAGATTGGACGCGCCATGGGACAAAGCATTCCGCTCGTCTGCCAGGATTGGGCGAATACCAAGGCAGCTTACCGCCTCTTCTCTAATGACCGGGTCAGCGAAGCGCCGCCACGATCGCGCTGCAGTCCTGGATGCGAGCGCCGATGCGGCTATTTGGTCCGACACGTTGTCAGCTTCCCGAGAACTAACCTGCTAGTCCTAAGAGGTAGAAATAAGTGGGGCTGAGAAATAACTGGAGGCAGATCCGCGAACCGCATCAAACTGAAACATCATCAACGGAGTTACGAAATGGATCGAGTCCATGGTGCGCTCAAAGCGGCGACATTGAGCCCCGATGCTATATTACACGCCGCTCAGCAACCTGAAGCGATAGGCCAAGGGGCGTGTGACCAACGCCTGAGCGAAATCCCACTGCAGCTAGAGCAACAAGCCAGCGGAGGTCCTTCCCAACCTGTTATCTCGAACGACCTTAACGATCGTCTCGATTTGGTCGGCCGGCCACCAATAATGAAGCTGGTCGTCATTTCGAACCGCGGCGCTCGCTTCGATCCCAATATACCCCAGACCGGCGGACTTGCAGCCGGCCTCGAGCCAGTCTTGGAATGTTCCGGGGCCATCTGGATGTTCTCCTCGGATATCCGCGGCGAGGGGACTGAGAAGCCCCTGCCGCTCGAGAAGGTTGGCAAAGGTCATGTGGCCAAGCTCGATCTTCCGGTTGAGCACTATCCCGGCTACTATCGAGATTATTCGAACTCGACGTTGTGGCCGGCATTGCACTCCCTGTCCGACCGGATGTCGAGCACGCAAGAGGGGTACCGCAGCTATCGAGAGATGAACGACTTTATCGCGCGCGCGGCGTTTGGCTTGCAGGATAGGGACGCATTCTGGGTGCACGACTATCATTTATTTCCTCTCGCGGCCGATCTGCGTAAGCTCGGCATCGAAGGGCCGACCGGCTTTTTCCTGCATACGCCATGGCCCGCCCCTGACATGATCAAGCTCGTGTCCAATCATCGCGAACTGATGAAGTCGATGTTGGAGTACGATCTGTTGGGTTTTCAGACGAACCGAGACGTGAATAACTTCCTCGCTTGTCTGCGTTCCCATCTCGCGCTGGAGAGCAAGGATGGCGTTGTGATCTCGGAGCGGGGCCAGACGCGATGTCAAAAGTTCCCAATCGGTATCGATCCGAAGCGGTTCGCAGAATACCTGGCTGCAGACTTGTCTCCCGCAGAGCAGGAGAAAGTTTCGTCCCTTCTGAAAAGCGTCGAGGGCACCACGTTTGCGATCGGCGTCGATCGGCTCGACTACACGAAGGGCATCGACCAAAAGGTCGAAGGGTTCAATCAGCTTTTGGTGAAGGCCGAGCCGCGCAGCATCTCGCTGTTGCAGATCGCGCCTCCATCGCGTGCCGACGCTGAAGAGTATCAGAGGTATAGAAACGAGGTAGAGAGCCGGATCAACCAAGTCAATGCCGAGCACGGCACGGACGAGTGGAGCCCGATCCACTACATTAACGAATCGTTCAGCCAGTCGGCACTTGCGCGTCTTTACCGCGCTGCGCGTGTTGGCGTCGTGACGCCGTTGCGGGACGGCATGAATCTCGTCGCGAAAGAATATGTTGCTGTGCAGAATCCAAAGGACCCCGGCGTTCTGGTGCTCTCGAAGTTCGCGGGTGCGGCTGAAGACTTCAACGACAAGGAGGCGCTGCTGGTGGATCCGAACCGTCCTGAAGAAATCAGGGAGGCAATTTGGCAGGCGGTCAACATGCCGCGAGAGGAGCGTATCAGGCGCTGGCGGTCGATGATGGACAAACTTGAAGCGTATACGATCCACCACTGGTCGGCGGACTACCTTCGAGAGTTGGACAAAAGCCAACTTCGCGCCGCTGCAGTGATCGCCTACGACAAGGTCAATCCCGCCCGCACGGAGCTGAGGGGGCGCCTATGCGAGGGGAGTCTTTGAGGCTTTACCGGACCCGGTGAAACACACACAGGATAGCCTTTGGGCGCCGCCGCCGACGACGGCTCCGACCATCGGCCCCAACGGGCAAGAGCCGGCCGCCAGCGACCGATTGGACGAAAAGTAGTGCCCAAGGGCGAGATTCCCGATATTGCCGGTCACGAAGATCTGAAGCTGCTCGTGATAGATCCACCGGTCCATATGACAGCGCCCTCATCTCCTCTGGCCACCTCGCCTCGGCCGCCGAAGCCGTGAGTGCCCTGCTGATTGCGCAGGTGGGGAAAGTGCTTGAAGTAAGACCTCATGTCGGATGCAAACTGATCGCGGTATCTGATCTCTCTTCAAAACCCGAGTCTAATACTGCCAAGTGACAATTCAGTGCGAGCGGGTTCACCTACTGGAGACGATAGGAAGTGCGTATCACAAATAGTCAATTCGGAACGGTGTTTCGGGCGGCGCCACGCACCGAGATCGCACCACAGGGCTTGATGGTTTGGCCGCGCACGACCAAGACGAATACGACTCCACCGACCAAGTGCCTTGCCACTCGACAGATCGCTCCTGGTCTTCGTGGGTCCAATCAACGCTCGAAATCCAGTGGCGGAGAGGAAGCACGCGGAAACTGCAACTTGCCGGGCTTGGCCTCTCGCGTGATGAAGTATGCTTTTGGCGCGCTCGGACCGGTCTTTTTTTATGACAAGATGGCCAACGACTTTTTCCTATCCACTACGTCTTTGCACGACGGAAAAGGGAGCTTCAGCAGCGACACCAGACTTACCAAGGCCGAAAAACAGGCGGAAGAATACTTTCAAATTTATTGCAGCCTTTCCGATGAAGAGAAGAATCGCATTGCCAGCCAGGTCAAAGCCCCTAGACTCATTGGCGCTAACAGGTTTGCATCCATGATAGACTACCGTGCTGCCACCAAGGTTCACATCAAGAACCTGGTAAATACGGAGCAAGCACACATCTCCATCATGAAAAATATCAAATGCCTCAAAGGGGGGCGGATGACAATTGAGGGTATCTCGAAACATGCTCCAACGATCGTGCCGGACAGCGTGGATTTGACGAGTTCACCAGAATACCTGAGGAAGAACAAGTACACCCTGTCAGGTGTTAGAAATGAACAAACCGGCTCGACCGGTTATGCATCGAGGACGATAACGAAGCCGTTTATTGAGAGAGGGCTGGATCATTTCATTGCAGAAGTTGAAAGCGGCAGATCTCTTTCACCCAAGCAAGCCGTCGAGGCACTGGAAGCCCACCTCAATAGCGACAGACGCCTTGGTGAAAACGCCCAGCTGATCGCGGGCCAAGCCTTTTTGATTGTTAGCCGGGCCTATGAGAGCAAGTGGGGAACCGCACACAAGGTTCTGATGCCTCATCTTCATGAAAAGGGATGGCTGTCTCTGGCGGAAAATGAGAAATTAGGCAAGACGAGGCCATTTGCTCGGGAAGATATGGAAAAGGGCTTGCTCAGGAGAAACACCAGCGTGATCGGCCCGTTTTTTCATGATGCGTACGTCCGTGTGCATAGCGCACTTTCTGAAATGGAGCTGGTATCACGAAAAGACTTTTCGCATAGGGAAGTCAGAGAATGAGATACCTTCCGATTGCTCATTTTAGGCTGAATGATAGCGAAGATGGATTTGAAGACTGCTCGGGTCTAAGCGACTCGTTCACATCGTTCAACATTGCCGTTTGCATCAATCACGCGAGAATGATGAATGGCGACGAGCGTTTGTCAAAGGATGACGTGGTGGCACTTGTTGGATGTCTGAATGCGGTTTTTGATAGTGCGAGCGGAGTGAGGCATACTCTACAGGAAAACGCGAGAGGATGCTTTGCCGGGGCTGGATACGCGACGGAAGACGCAGACGACTTCTACAGAACTGTATGCAAGAATGCGTCTGATGAGTTTTATGGTGGCAAAGCCAGATACGCTAACCGGAGATTTCTTGGGTTCTGAGGTTGTGAAGATCGAATCCAGCAAAGAGTTCAATTGCGTGTCGGCTTCGCCTCTGCTTGCGCAGTCAGCGCTCTTGATGCTCGCGGAGGACGCTTCAACTATTTGCGGATCTTCATAGTAGCGAATCCACCTTTGGCTGCTCGCGGAGTGGATCCTGAAATCCAAGTTGGCCTTTGTTACTCCATGAGGATGCGAAGTTTCCGGCCATGTCAAGTACGAGTACCGTATTCCTCTTGGAAGAAGTATCGTCGCGCATGGTGCTCGAACTGCTGGCTGGCCGCATCACCCAGGAGCAGTCTCAAAACCACGCCTTTCCTGGTGACGATTTCTTCGAACAACAACTCAAGCCTGGCTGTCAATCGGCGTTGGACTGGGACCCACGATCGGCATCCAAATGTCATTCGGCCTGCAATATTGACCCCCTAAGCAGGGGGATCGGCGTCCAAAATTGACCCCCTACAGATTGGTCTGTTGCGCTGCCTGCTTTGGAACGA
>NZ_JADPKD010000066.1:0-8175 GCF_023073735.1 Bradyrhizobium sp. 160 | reverse complement strand
GGTGATGGGCTCGGGCGTACGCCGCGATGTGGGGATCGTTGCCGGCAAGGTCGGTTCGCCAGCCGGACCGTCGAAGTAAATTTGGAAATTGCTGGACCGCTTTGGCGAACACGGGCCCACTCGCCCGATACGATAGCAGCACCAGCATATACGCGAGGACCGTGGATAGAGCGCCCAATCCAACCATGGTGATTATGAAAACGAGGTCTGGCGCCGTCACGCTGCCCCCCATTTGGTTTCGCAAATCACCTGAATCTTACGCTTTACTCCGGCGGCTGCAAGCCGGGCGACATAAGCCATTCGGTCATGTGAGCGCCAACCTCGTTTTGTCGGGCTCTACGCAGTAAGGCTTCCCGCTGCGGTCCATGCGGGAGCTTCTTGGCTTGCTCGCGTAGGCTTTTCGCTTCTTCGGCAAGTCGTTCTTCCAAGGGCGAAGACTGGCTAAATCGGCGGCGCGCTCCCATGGCCTTCCTCCATGACGTAACCGGCAATTCAAACGCGAAAGTTCCGGGCCGGTTCCTCAAATCAGGCCACTGTGATTTTCAAACTAGGCCACCGCGCTCGGAAACAGGCCAGTACCCGAGGCAGCATGAGAACATTCCGCAAAACGAGAACAACGGGCTTCCATCAGGTGCGGCGGCGTCCGAGCCCCCGCGGATATGTAGGCCGCAGGTGCTACCTTATGACAGCTCCTGCGGCCGGTGCCGCGACGTTCCGCACGATCCGCGCGGCACGCCAAGTTGTTAGCACACAGGCCCGCTAGCGCGAACCGGCGGGGCTTTTGCTCTCCCGAAACGGGCTCGCGTCAGTCGAGATTGAACTTGTTTTGGAGAGCCCTGATCATGTCCTCGACGCTCCCTTGCCGCCAGTGCGTGGAACTAGTTTGATCTGCAAGCCCATGGCGGTGAGCACACTGAGAATTGTTGAAAAAACGGAAGCCGTTGGTCGCCGAACGCGCGATAGATGCTTGTACGCTGCAGTCCAGTTTTTTTGAGAGTTCTGAAATGTTGAAATGTCTGAGTGCCTGCCCGATGCTCCGCAAATTGTGTGAGGTTCACCCGAAGCGAGTGCCTCGTTGAGCTCACGGCGAGCTGCGAAGGGACGTTTGGCCTGAAGGTCTTTGTCATTCGAGCCTTCCAAAGAAGATGGCCGGCTCTAAGAGCCGGCCCCTGTTCTTTTATGAAGCTGCTCAGTACCTCGCGATCGTCGGACCGCCGAACTTGTAGTTCAGGCGGACCAAGCCGATGTCAACGTCTTGGCGGATGCGGTCGCTACCTGCGAAGGCTCCAGCCGGCGTGGTGAAGTCGATCGTGCGATCGCCCAGGAAGATGTGGTTGTACTCGATGCCAACCGACCAGTTCGGAGCAAAGCCATACTCGAGACCCGCGCCAACGGGTTTCACGCGCCGACGACAAGAGCGCGCCAGTCGGAATATCAAACACATCATACTTGTCGCCGACGACCCGCGGCGCCGCCCTTGACGTAGAACAAAACATTGTTCCATGCGTAACCGACCTGCCCGGTAATCAGACCAAAAGAGTCGATGCGAGAGCGATTGCGATCAGTGCAAACGCCAAGCTCGTGTTGTCGCCTCTGAAGTCAGCCCAGTTGCCTTGGCCTTCGAAACCGAACACCCAATTTGCCGACTGCCAGCGATAGCCAATCTGACCACCGACCGTGCCCCCGACAGCATTGTGGCAACCCTCGCCCACCAGAGCGCCTGGGACACCGAAAATGCCGGCTGCATCCACAAAATCCCAGCACTTGTGGCTTGAACCGCCGCCGCCGTTGATGCCGATGTAAAAGCCGCTCCAGTCGTAAACAGCAGCAATCATCGGAGGCGCCTTCGTATATGGCCGCGCGGCCAGATCCGCCGCACTGGCGGGAGCGACCAGCCCCAGAGTTAGTGTTCCGGCTGCAGCCGCTAAAAGCCTTTTCATGCGAGTGTCTCCCCAGAAATACGAGTTCAATGAATCGGATGCGTTTGGCTCCGGGCCCGATTAAGAGTACGTCGTTCGCCTCTACGTTGCTGTAGTCGGCATGCAACGCTCGCGGTCAAAGACGGGCGGGATTCTTCATAGTTATTAGATAGTTGCGGAAGTAAAATCCCGGTGGCGTGCACACCGGGGGCGGGCGGGCAAAAACGCCCCGCAGCGAATCGGGTTCTTCGTTTCCATGCCCACGACACGCAGTAGCTTGCTCTCCGACCGAGCTACTAGGAATCGATAATCTGCGAGGTACTTAGGATGCCGGTGATCGCGGTATGGCTGACGATCCCCCTTCGGTAATTTTGTCTCCAATTGGAGACAATCCTCATCCAGTCGAGCGCCCACACGCTTACCCATCCAGACGGACTGCCGATCCGCCTGAAGCTCGCCACCACGTCCTCGCTCTGTTGAGGATCACATTTTTAAAATCGAAATGGGCACATGGTGTTTCGTGCCTGGTCGCGTCGGCATTGAGCACCTCCGCCAGTGCAGTCCGCCTCGACGAGGACCTTTATGGCCCGGACATTTCTGCGGCGAGCGATCAGCTGGGCCAGTCGCGCCCGGCTTGGCTTCATCTTCTGCTCGAGGCCGCAGACCTTCTTCGAAAGTTGGCGGCGAGCGATGCCGGCGAGTCGCTGAAGGCTGTGCTTCGCAGATTAAGCCGCAGGCTCGATAGTTGGTCCGAAAACCGCATTCGAGATGTCTGGCACCGGGACCCCCGAGTGAAGATCCGGGCCGATGAGGTCAGCCAGCTGCGTGCGCTCGCAGAACCCAAACGCAAATCAGAGACTGTCCATGATTCTGAAGAGCTTCGAGCTACTACGCGGCGGCCTGCGTCGCCGCTCGGTGAGGTTTTTGAGGGGCGGAAAGTGTATACTTTCAACTTGTCTGCCGTCGCCATCGGTCTTACGGACGACGTCGAACGAAGCCGCTAAGATCGTGAGCGGTAATCCAACGTCAACCGTTATGGCTGCACGATGCGCCATCGCGGATGGGTGACGAGTACTGCGGATACGCACTGGCAAACGAGAACCCGTCAGCCCTATGTGGCTGGCGGGATTTTCTTTAGGCGCGCAGCCGAAGTCCTGCTGCTCGGCAGAGTGATGGCAAAGAGAAACAGTGCAGGAACGTCGCAGACAAGAGCGCATCGAGACAAACGAGGTCGCCTACACCGGTTGGGTGGCGAGAACATCGGACGGTTGCACGATGAGCAGCCGAGCCGCTCCGAGGCCGTCGCGCCATCATTGCTCGCTTCGTGCCCCTGTTGTGCCCCAGCTTTTTTGGGGCACATACTCGAAGTGGCTGATTCCAAGGCATTAATGGTGGGCGCACAAGGGATCGAACCTTGGACCTCTCCCGTGTGAAGGGAACGCTCTCCCGCTGAGCTATGCGCCCGGGACCATCATGCAGGCGGCCGGACTTGCGGCCGGCCGGCACATTGGAGCCCGCGATTTAGAAGTGCGGGGCGAAGGTGTCAAGTTTCCAGGCGCCGGAGGGCCGGAAAACCGATCGCAAGCCATCCCACTCGCTGGTAGGCCGGGTTTCGGCCCGGTTAAGCGCCCTGCTGGCGGGCGCGGGAGGCGTGGGCCTGGAGGGCGCGGATGCGCTCGGCGAGCGTTCCACCGCCCTCGGGCAGGGTGGCCGCGCCGTTGGTCGCAGCATCGTTGGCCGGGCGCGGCGCTTGCTTGGCCGGCTGGCTGGCGTCGGCCGCGAGCAGCGCCTCGATCGGCGAGTTCGGGCCTTCGAGCTGCATCGCCAGCTTGGCGACCTCAGCGGCGATGTCGTTGATGCGCTCGCGCAGCAGCGCGTTCTCCATCCGCTCGGTCGCCCAGGAGCTTTCCGCCTGCTGCTGGATCGCGTTGATGTCGCGCTGGAGTCTGGCGCGCTCGTCGCGCGCGCTGCGGAGCTGCTCCTCCAGCGCGGTCTTTTCCGCGCGCAGCGCTTCGAACGGGGCCGACGACTTGCCGCCGCTCAAGGCGGCGATCTCGACGCGCAGCTCCTTGATGATGCGCTCATTGCTCTCGTTGGCCTGGCGCAGCTGGTTGTTCTCATAGTCGCGCTCGGCGAGCAGCTTGCCTTGGGTGGCGAGGCGCCCCTCGAGGTCGGCGACGCGGCTCGATAGCATCTCGGCCTCCTTGACCTGCACGATGAGCTGGCGATCGAGCTCGGTGACACGCTGGCTCAGATTCTCGACGCGGCCCCGGGCATCCGCGAGTTCGCGCGAGGCGGTCTCGGATTCGGTCCGCTCCTGCGCCAGGCGCGCTTGCGTCGCGGCAAATTCCTTTTCGGCATCGCCGACGCGGTTCTTCAATTCCTCGATCTGCGCGCGCACGGCGACCAACTCGACCTGGCGGCTCTCCGCCATCATCGAGCGGTCCGACAGTTCAGAGTTGATCTTTGCAAGCTCGGCCTGCTTGTCAGCCAGCGCAATCCCGGCGGCGCGCAGCGCCTCGGTCTTGGCGTTGAACTCCTCCTCAGTGGCGCGAAGCTGCTCCTTCATCGCCTTCTCGCGCGCCTCCAGTGCGAAGATCGTGGCGTTCTTCTCCCCTAACTCGATCTTCATGCGGTTGATGGCATCGCTCTTCTTGCCGAGTTCGGCGAGCTGGCTGGTGGTCTTGTTCTTGAGCTGCTCGACGCTCATCTCGAGCCGCCGCGCCGACATGGCGAATTCGGCGCGGAGCTGGTCCTTGTCGGCCTGGATCTCGGCCATCGAGAGCGGGGTGGCGGCCTCGAGCCGGCGCGTCGTCAGGCGCACCGCGCGGTTGTGCACCAGCGGCACGATGGCAAGCCCGCACAGCATCGAGAGCAGGAAACCGATCGCCAGGTACATGATCGGTTCGACCATGGGCCAGAACTCCCAGAGCTAAGGAAAAATTTACCAACGACAATGGCATGGGGCGCCGGCAAAAAGCCAGTCCCGCTCCGTCGTTAACCTTGATCCGTACCCAGTTGGGAGAAGAGACCTAGAACGGGTTCCAGGTCGCATTCGGCGTGAATTTGAGATAGCCGATATTGGCTCCGAGCCGCAGGCCGAGGCCGGACCGGATCGGCACCAGCACGATGTTGTTGGCGGTGAGCGCCGTCATGCCGAAGCCGCCGATGATATAGGCCGAGCCGTCGAGGCCGGCGAAGCGCTGGTAGATCGCGTTGGTGGCGGGCAGGTTATAGACCAGCGTCATGGTGCGGGCGCCGTCGCCGCCCCAATCGAAACCAAGCGAGGGGCCCTGCCAGTAGACGCGCAGATCGCCGGCATTCTTGGTGTAGAGCGTGCCTTCGCCGTAGCGCAGGCCGGCGACGAAAGCGCCGGAACCTTCCTCACCCAGAATGTAGCCGTTCGGCAGACCCCATTGGCTGACCGCTTTCTCGATGATCGAGGCGAGCCCGCGCGAGACGTTGCCGAAGAAGCGGTGGCCCGCGGTCACGAGCTCGTCCGGCCCATAGGTGTTGGGCGTCGGGGCGCGCTGCGGCGGCGGCAGGTTGGGCGGGGGCGCCTGCTGGGCGGCGGCCGGCACGATCCAGCCGACCATCGCGGCGAGCGCGAGCGCAGCAAGGCGTGATGCGAAAGTCATAAAAGAACCCCTGGTATCGAAACCGATCGCTTCCTTAACCTGACGCCAACAGGCACGGCTCTAGGTTGCGCCGGATGTCCCCTCGACTCGGATGTTATCCGCAGCAACTATGACGGCACAACGGCAGGAAGATAGCCCTTTGCGCCCCGGAATTGCCTTGATCGGCCGCCGCGTTTGCCTCGTCTGCCTGCTGGCGGGCATTTGGATCATCTGCCCGAGGTTGCCTGCAGAGGCAGCCACCACCGAGCGGATCGTCGTCAACCGCTTCAGCGGCGTCGCCATGGAGGGCTTCGATCCCGTCGCCTATTTCGTCGATGGCGCGGCCGCGCGAGGGACGGCGCAGTTCGAGGCGAACCTCTGGGGCGCGGTCTGGCGCTTCCGGAACGAGGGCAACCGGGCCTCCTTCCTGTCCCATCCCGAGATCTACGGGCCACAATTCGGTGGCTATGATCCGGCCGATATCGCCCGCGGCGTCGTCGTCGCCGGCAATCCCCGCTTCTTCGCGATCGTGGCGCAGCGGCTCTATTTGTTCAGCCGGGAAGCCAATCGCGACGCCTTCGTCACCAACCCGGAGCGCTTTCTCTATGAGGTCGGCAAGCGCTGGCCCGCCCTCCAAGATAAGCTTGGCCAGTAACAAGCGGTCAGTAGCGATCTACCGCCTGCGGGTCGCCCCAGGCAATGAACTCCGGGATGATGAAGCCGCTGTCGCTGCGCTGGCCGAAGCGGAGCTCGCCGCCCTTGCCGTCCGTCACCCTGCCGCCGGCCGCGGTTACCACCGCCGCGCCGGCCCCGACGTCCCATTCCGAGGTCGGTCCGAAGCGGGGATAGATGTCGGCGCTGCCTTCCGCGATCCGGCCGAATTTCACGGCCGAGCCGACCGTTTTTCGGACGGCATTGGGTCTGGCATCGATGAACGCCTCGCTCCTGGGATCGCCGTGCGAGCGGCTCACCGCCGCGATCCAGGGCGCGCCCTGCGCCGGAAACTTGCGGGTGTGAATTGGCTCGGCCGCGCCGACGGTCGTGCCGTCGAAGCTCACGCGCTCGGCGCCGCGGCCGATGACGCCGCGCCAGAGCAGGCCGAGCGCGGGCGCGGAGACGATGCCGAGCAGCGGCACGCCTTCGGTCACGAGGGCGAGGTTGACGGTGAATTCGTCGCGGCCGGCAACGAATTCCTTGGTGCCGTCGAGCGGATCGATCAGGAAGAAGCTGCCCTGAAACGGCGGCGAGGCGAGCTGGGTCCGTTCTTCCGATAGGGCCGGCACGTTGGCCGCAAGCTGCGCCAGTCCCTCCGCAATGATGCCATCGGCGGCAAGGTCGGCCTCGGTGACCGGTGAGCCGTCCTGCTTGCCCTCGACCCGCATCGCCGCACGGTTGACGGCGAGGATCGCTTCGCCCGCCTTCACCACCAGTGCGGTGAGCGGCTCTAGCAGGCCGGTTGCGGCTGCGCCGTCGATGATCCGCTTCACCTGGATGCCTCATTCATCGGCAATTTCGTCCTCCTCGACTGATTCGCCCCGATTGATTTGGTTGGGGCTTTATGGCCACCTCTCATCGATCGCAAGCTAGCTGCCGCGGGCATGCGAATGTTAGAACCCGCAGCATCCGTCAAGCATGCGTGATTCGCGGCTCCAGCGCCGTGCATTCCAGGAACCCTCCAGGACCCCATTATATGTCTGACGCCTCGTCGCCTGCGACCGCTACTGCTCCCGATATGCTCGAACTCGCAGCACTGCTGTGCTCGCGGGTCTGCCACGATCTCATCAGCCCCGTCGGCGCTATCGTCAACGGGCTCGAAGTGCTCGACGATGATCCCAAGCCCGAGGACCGCGAGTTCGCGCTCGACCTCATTCGCAAGAGCGCCAAGACGGCCTCGGCCCGGCTCCAGTTCTGCCGCCTTGCCTTCGGCGCGGCCGGCTCCTCCGGCGCACAGATCGATCTCGGTGATGCCCAGACCATGGCGCGCGGCCATATCGAGGACGGCAAGTGCTCGATCACCTGGAATCTGCCGCGGCTGCTGCTGGCGAAGAATCGCGTCAAGCTGCTGCTCAATATGCTGGTGGTTGCCCAGCACACGATCCCGCGCGGCGGCATGCTGACGATCGATCCGATCGGCGAGGGCGAGACGATGAGCTTCCGCATCACCGCGACCGGACATAATGCGCGCCTGCCGCAGAACATCTCCGAGCTCCTGAGCGGCGAGCGCGGGCCGGCCGCGGATGCGCATGCGATCCAGCCTTATTATACGCGGCTGTTGGCGCAGGCCTGCGGGCTCACCGTGAAGCTCGCGCCGGAAGGCGAAGCCATCACCGTTACCGCTTCGTAAACGCGCCCTTCGCGCTCGGAATATTAATCCAGTCTTGATGAGGCGCTTCGGCTTGTCCGGAGCGCCTTATCTCTTTGTTGGTTCCGTTCTTTTGCACATACTCAACCAATATTAAACGCTTTGCGGTGAAGCTGGCCCCATTCCGAAATGGCGCATCACGCCTCGTGCGCGCCCTTCCTGTATGAAGGCCTGTTTTTCATGGATGATCTGTTGCGGGAGTTTTTGACGGAGACCAGCGAGAGCCTGGACACCGTCGACAATCAATTGGTGAAGTTCGAGCAGGAGCCGAACAAGG
>NZ_JADPKD010000018.1:0-8610 GCF_023073735.1 Bradyrhizobium sp. 160 | reverse complement strand
CTACGACGGCTGAATACTTGTTGAACTAACCCATTTCCTACCTTTTCTATCCATCCCCGTCGGCGATCGCTTGTTGCGATTGGCCTTCGACGGGGAACGATCGTGGCGGGCACTTCACTTCATTCTGAAGCCTTCTCGCGTGGCGCACGCATGCTGCGAACGGCGCTTGGCCCAGCGATAGCGACGTTCCTTGAGGATCCCTCCATTGTTGAGGTGATGCTCAACCCCGACGGCCGGCTCTGGATCGACCGACTGTCGGGCGGCCTGGAGGATAGCGGACGGACGATGTCTCCGGCCGATGGCGAGCGGATCGTGCGCCTCGTCGCGCACCATGTCGGCGCTGAGGTCCATGCTGGCAGGCCGCGAGTCTCGGCTGAGCTTCCCGAGACGGGAGAGAGGTTCGAGGGACTGCTTCCGCCCGTCGTTGCGGCGCCTGCCTTTGCGATCCGCAAGCCCGCCGTCGCGGTGTTTACACTCGATGATTACGTCGCCGCCGGCACCATGACCGCCGGTCAAGCGGCGGCGGTGCGGGCCGCCGTCGCTTCACGCAAGAACATCCTGGTTGCTGGCGGCACCTCGACCGGCAAGACCACACTCACCAACGCGCTGCTCGCCGAGATCGCCGGCACCGCCGATCGCGTGGTCCTGATCGAGGACACGCGCGAACTGCAGTGCCGCGCGCCGAATCTGGTCGCGCTGCGCACGAAGGACGGCGTCGCGTCGCTGTCCGATCTGGTGCGGTCCTCGCTGCGCTTGCGCCCCGACCGCATTCCGATCGGTGAGGTCAGGGGCAGCGAAGCCCTCGAGCTCCTTAAAGCCTGGGGCACAGGCCACCCCGGTGGGATCGGAACGATTCACGCTGGCTCCGCGCTAGGCGCGCTTCGCCGCCTCGAACAGCTCATCCAGGAAGCCGTCCTCACTGTTCCCAAGGCGCTGATCGCAGAGACGATCGATCTCGTTGCGGTGCTGCGCGGCCGCGGCAGCGAACGCCGTCTCGCCGAACTTGCTCTCGTCGCCGGCCTCGATTCCGCCACTGGCGACTACCGTGTCCAATCCGCCGTGGCGGGCGGCGAACCCTTGCTTCCCGGAGACCCATCATGATTCAGTTTCCTTCCGCGATCAGTCGCGCTCGTCGTCGCAGCGTCAGCGACGTCGTGGTGATCACCTTCATCTCCATCGCCTTCGCGCCTGCGGCCCACGCCTCCGGCTCCTCGATGCCGTGGGAGACGCCGCTCAATCAGATCCTCGAGTCTGTGCAAGGGCCAGTCGCCAAGATTATCTCGGTCATCATCATCACCGTGACCGGCCTGACGCTGGCGTTCGGCGACACCGCCGGCGGCTTTCGCCGGCTGATCCAGATCGTCTTCGGCCTGTCGATCGCCTTCGCTGCCTCGAGCTTCTTCCTGACTTTCTTCTCTTTCTCGGGTGGGGCACTGGTCTGATGGCTGCAATAGTCGATCCAGAGGTGCCGGGCTTTTTCGCGCCGGTTCATCGCGCGCTCACGGAGCCAATCCTGATGGGCGGCGCCCCGCGCTCCGTCGCGATCGCGAACGGCACATTGGCGGCGGCCATCGCGCTCGGCCTGCGCCTCTGGATCCCCGGCGCGCTGATCTGGGCCGTGGGCCACGCCGCGGCCGTCTGGGCGGCCAAGCGCGACCCGCAGTTCGTGGACGTCGTCAGGCGTCACCTCCGCTATCCGCCTTACCTTGCCACATAAGGCTTCCATGCTGAACCTCACTGAGTATCGCAATCGACCCGCCAGCCTTCCCGACTTCCTGCCCTGGGCCGCTCTGGTCGAGCGCGGTGTGGTCCTCAACAAGGACGGATCGTTCCAGCGGACGGCGCGTTTCCGTGGTCCGGATCTCGACAGCGCCACGTCTGCGGAATTGGTCGGCGTGACGGCCCGCCTCAACAATGCATTGCGACGCCTCGGCTCAGGCTGGGCGATCTTCGTTGAAGCCCAGCGCGTCGCCGCCCAGACCTATCCCTACAGCGCCTTTCGCGATGCGGCATCGGCGCTGGTTGATCTCGAGCGACGGGACGCTTTCGAGGAAGCCGGCGCGCACTTCGAGACCCGCTATTTCCTGACCTTCGCCTGGCTCCCGCCGGCCGAGGACGCCTCGCGCATTGAAGCCTGGCTCTATGAGGGCCGCGCGCAGAATGGCGTCGATCCCTACGAGCTGCTGCGCGGCTTCGTCGATCGGACCAACCGCGTCCTGCAACTGGTCGAGGGGTTCATGCCCGAGGTGGGCTGGCTCGATGACAGCGAGACATTGACTTACCTGCATTCGACCATCTCCACCCGGCATCAGCGCGTGCGCGTCCCGGAGACGCCGATGCAGCTCGACGCGCTGCTTGCGGACGAGCCGCTCGCCGGTGGCCTCGAGCCGCGCCTTGGTAGCCACCATCTCCGCACGCTTACCGTGGTCGGCTTTCCGACCGCGACCCATCCCGGAATCCTCGACGAGCTGAACCGGCTTGCATTCACTTACCGCTGGTCGACCCGCGCGATCCTTCTCGACAAGACCGAGGCCGTAAAACTGCTGACCAGGATTCGCCGACAGTGGTTCGCCAAGCGAAAGTCGATCGCCGCCATCGTCAAGGAGGTGATGACGAACGAGGCCTCGACACTGGTCGACAGCGACGCGGCCAACAAGGCCAGTGACGCCGATCTCGCCTTGCAGGAACTGGGCACCGATGATGTCGGCCAGGCCTACGTCACCGCGACCGTCACCGTCTGGGACGAGGACCCCGGGCGCGCCACCGAAAAACTTCGCCTCGTCGAGAAGGTGATCCAGGGGCGTGACTTCACCTGCATGCCAGAAGGGGTAAATGCGGTCGAAGCCTGGCTCGGCTCGCTGCCGGGCCACGCCTATGCCAACGTTCGCCAGCCGCCGCTCTCCACATTGAACCTGTCCCACATGATTCCGCTGTCAGCGGTCTGGGCAGGACCAGCGCGCGACGAGCACTTCAAGGCGCCACCGCTGTTCTTCGGCAAGACCGAGGGATCGACCCCGTTCCGCTTTTCGCTGCACGTCGGCGACGTCGGGCACACCCTGATCGTCGGCCCGACCGGCGCCGGTAAGTCCGTGCTGCTGGCGCTCATGGCGATCCAGTTCCGCCGCTACCGGAACAGCCAGATCTTTGCCTTCGATTTCGGCGGCTCGATCCGCGCGGCCGCGCTGGCCATGGGTGGTGACTGGCACGACCTCGGCGGCAGTCTGTCCAATAGCGCCGAGGATTCCGTCTCGCTTCAACCGCTCGCTCGCATTGGCGACGCGGCCGAGCGTGCCTGGGCTGCCGAATGGGTCACCGCGATCCTCGCCAAGGAGGGCGTCACCATCGATCCCACCGCGAAGGAGCACGTCTGGTCGGCGCTGACCTCGCTGGCGTCCTCGCCTGTCGAGGAGCGGACGATCACCGGCCTCACCGTCCTGTTGCAATCGACCGCGCTGAAACAGGCTCTGCAACCCTATTGCGTCGGCGGTCGCTCCGGCCGGTTGCTCGACGCCGAGGTGGAGCAGCTTGGCCTCACGTCTGTTCAGGCCTTTGAGACCGAGGGCCTGATCGGGTCCGGTGCTGCGCCCGCCGTCCTGACCTACCTCTTCCATCGCATCGAGGGACGGCTCGATGGCCGGCCGACGCTCCTCATCATCGACGAGGGCTGGCTTGTCCTCGACGATCCCGCCTTCGCCCAGCAGCTTCGCGAATGGCTGAAGACGCTGCGGAAGAAAAATGCCTCCGTCATTTTCGCCACGCAATCGCTGTCTGACATCGACGGCAGCAACATTGCGCCCGCGATCGTCGAAAGCTGCCCGACGCGGATCTTCCTGCCGAACGAGCGCGCCATCGAACCGCAGCTCACGGCGATCTATCGGCGCTTCGGCCTCAATGATCGCCAGATCGAGATCATCGCGCGAGCAACGCCCAAGCGGGACTACTACTGCCAATCGCGACGCGGCAATCGGCTGTTCGAGCTGGGCTTAGGCCCGATTGCGCTCGCCTTCTGCGCGGCATCCTCCAAAGCGGACCATGCCGCCATCGAACGGCTGCTCGCCGAGCACGGCCGCGAGGGTTTTACACCGGCGTGGCTCGCCGATCACGCGCTCCTGTGGGCAGCCGATCTCATCCCCGACCTGACAAACCTGGAGGTGTAATCATGACCGCCCGCCAAATATCGCGCGCAGCCTTAATGGCCGCGACCGCTCTCTCGATTGGCCTATCGCTCCCGCCGCTTTGGACGGCGCCGGCCTCCGCGCAGGTGATCGTCTACGACCCCAGCAACTTCAGCCAGAACGTGCTGACAGCGGCGCGCGAGCTGCAGCAGATCAACAATCAGATCCAGATGCTGACCAACCAGTCCCAGAGCCTGGTGAATCAAGCGAAGAATCTTGCGAGCCTGCCGATGTCGACGCTGGCTCAGCTCCAGTCGACGATCGCGCGGACCCAATCGCTGCTCACGCAAGCGCAGAACATTTCTTTTAACGTCCAGCAGATTCAGACCGCGTATTCCAGCAACTACGGCGCGGCGCCGACCACCGGCTCCAACGCGACGCTGTTCGCCGCCGCCCAAGCTCGTTGGCAGAACTCGGTCGGCGCTTTCGAGGACTCGCTGAAGGTGCAGGCCGGCGTCGTCGGCAATATCCCGACCAACGCCGGCGCGATGACGTCGCTGGTTACGGCCAGCCAGTCCGCCAGTGGCGCGCTACAGGCAGCTCAAGCCGGCAATCAGCTCCTTGCCCTGCAATCCCAGCAGTTGTCCGATCTCGTCGCGGTTCTCGCCGTAAAGGGACGGTCGGACGCGCTGGAGCAGGCGCGCGTGACGGCGACGGAGTCGCAAGGCGCCCAGCAATACAAGATCTTCGCGACGCGCGGCGGCTATCAGCCCGGCAACGTCACCATGTTCAGCAGCAACTAAAGGCGTGGGACTATGGATCGCTCGGATTTCTGGCGCGCAGTCGCGATGGTCGCCTTGTTGGGTGTCTTCATGGCCACGCTGTCCTACATCCACCGGCGTCCGGCGTCCCGGCCGGTATCCGAGGCGCCCGCCATCTCTGCGCCCGACGATCTCTCGGCCGAGCTGCGCCGCTGCCGCGCGCTTGGGCCAGAGGATGCCGAAGATCCGCACTGCCGAGCGGTCTGGGAGGAGAACCGCGCGCGCTTCTTCGGCAGGCCGGCGCGGCCTCTGCTGCCACAGGCCGCGCCGGCC
This sequence comes from Bradyrhizobium sp. 160, assembly GCF_023073735.1. Taxonomy (NCBI): domain Bacteria; kingdom Pseudomonadati; phylum Pseudomonadota; class Alphaproteobacteria; order Hyphomicrobiales; family Nitrobacteraceae; genus Bradyrhizobium; species Bradyrhizobium sp. 160. Next base: position 3,401 of record NZ_JADPKD010000018.1, on the reverse strand, counting down.
ACGTCGCCAGCAACGAACGTGAGGTAAGGAGACCAGCGGTGAACAACGTCGGCGTTATCGACACCTTCCTCAATACCTACACCACGTATATCGATTCAGGCTTTGGCCTCATCAAAGGCGAGGTCACCTACCTCGCCTCGACGCTGATCGTCATCGATATCACCTTGGCCGGCGCATTCTGGGCCTGGGGCGCCGACGAAGACATCCTGCAGCGGCTGGTGAAGAAGACGCTCTATATCGGTTTCTTCGCCTTCATCATCACCAACTTCAACAAACTCTCAGGCGTCATCTTCAACAGCTTCGCCGGTCTTGGCCTCAAGGCCGGCGGCTGGTCGATCTCGACCGCAGACTTCCTGCGGCCAGGCCGGCTGGCACAGGTCGGCCTCGATGCCGGCCAGCCGCTGCTCGATGCCGCCAGCCAGATGATGGGCTTCACCAGCTTCTTCGCCAATTTCGTGCAGATCGCGGTCCTGATGGTGTCCTGGCTCCTGGTTCTGATCGCCTTCTTCATTCTGGCGGTGCAGCTGTTCGTCACCCTGATCGAGTTCAAGCTGACGACGCTCGCCGGCTTCATCCTCATTCCCTTTGCCCTCTTCAACAAGACGGCGTTCCTGGCCGAGAAGGTGCTCGGCAACGTCGTCGCCTCCGGCGTGAAGGTCATGGTGCTCGCGGTCATCGTCGGCATCGGGACTGGGCTGTTCTCCCAGTTCACGTCAGCCTATGCCGGCGGCCAGCCGACGATCGAGCAGGCGCTCTCTGTCGTGCTCGCCTCGCTCGCAATGCTCGGCCTCGGCATCTTCGGTCCCGGCATCGCAACCGGTCTTGTCTCGGGCGCGCCCCAGCTTGGCGCGGGCGCGGCCGTCGGCACCGGCCTTGCCGTCGCCGGAACGGCGATGGCGGCGGGCGCGGGGCTTGGAATGGCCGGGAGGGGAGCGGTAGCAGCGACCTCCGGCGCCGCGGCGGCCGCACGCGGTGGCGCGGCCTTGGCAGGCGGTATGTTCTCTGCCTACAGCCTCGCATCAGCCGGCGGGTCCGGCGCTGGTGGAGTTGCCTCCGGTCTCGGTGGCGCGGGCCGTGCTGCGGCGAGCGCGGCGGCAGCTCCCGTCGGAGGCGCCGCGGCGAGAGCGGTCAGTGCAATGAGTGAGAGCTTCACCTCTGGCGCCCGCGCCGGTGTCGCAAACACGGGTGGCTCCTCGACCATGGGGACCATTGAGCGTGGCGCGGCCGCAAACGATGGCGCCGCTTCTCAAGAGGCGGGCGAGAAAGGTCCGCCAGCCTGGGCTCAGCGCGTCAAGCGCAATCAGACGATCGTTCACGGCGCGCAGACGGCCGCGCAAGCCCTCAAATCCGGCGACAGCCATGGCGGCGGACATGCCGTCGACCTCAGGGGAGGAGAATAAGCAATGTCAGTCTTCAGGCGATCGTCGGTCCGCTATGGCCGCACGCCCGAACCAGAAACACCTTATCAGCGCGCGGCGCAGATGTGGGACGATCGCATGGGGTCCGCCCGCGTGCAGGCTAAGAACTGGCGACTGATGGCCTTTGGTTCGCTGATCCTTTCTTGCGGCCTCGCTGGCGGGCTCGTCTGGCAATCCACCCACGGCACTGTCGTTCCCTGGGTGGTGCAGGTCGACAAGCTTGGCGAGGCGCAAGCCGTGGCGCCAGCTGTCGCCGACTTCCGGCCGAGCGATCCGCAGATTGCCTGGTACCTGGCCCACTTCATCGCGATGGTGCGCTCGCTGCCGGCCGATCCGATCATCGTACGGGAGAACTGGCTGAAGGCGTATGATTTCACGACCACGGCGGGCGCGATGGCGCTGAACGATTACGCCCGGGCCAACGACCCCTTCGCCAGTCTCGGCAAGCAGCAGGTCGCCATCGACGTCTCCAGCGTCATCCGCGCCTCGCCCGACAGTTTTCGCGTGGCCTGGGTAGAGCACCGCTATCAGGACGGCGCGCTCGCCGGCACCACACGTTGGACCGCGATCCTCACCATCGCGATTCAGCCGCCCACCGACGCCGATCGGCTGCGCAAGAATCCGCTCGGCATCTATGTCAACGCCATCAACTGGTCGAAGGAGCTGGGACAATGACCCCGCCGATTTCCTCGCATGCCGGCGGTCCGGCTTCGCGTTTCTCCGTCATTCAGCAAAGCCGGAAAGACTGGGATCCGTATTTCAGTAAGTCCGCTTTGGTGGCTTTGCTGATGTCCGTCTCGGGGCTTGGCGGCTGCGCGCACAATTTCATCCCGTCCGACATCAACTACGACAGCGCTGAACCGGCGACGCTCACCACTGATCCGCCGGCGCCCGTCAAGATCGTGGAATTGCCAAAACCGCTGCCGCTGCCCGCGCAGTTGAAACCGCTCGCCGCCGGCAAACGCGTCCCCGAAGCCGCCGACCCAAAAGTTCGCGTCAAACAGGCCAATGCCGCGGCACGCGTGCAGCCGGTCCGCAACGGCTTTATCAACGCGGTCCAGGTCTATCCATTCTCGGGCGGAGCCCTCTATCAGGTCTATACGGCGCCCGGCCAGATCACCGATGTCGCCCTCCAGGAGGGCGAGCAACTTGTCGGCTCCGGTCCGGTCGCCGCTGGCGACACCGTGCGCTGGATCATCGGCGATACCGAGAGTGGCGCCGGTGCGAGCAAGAAGATCCACATTTTGGTCAAGCCGACGCGGCCGGAATTGATCACCAATCTCGTCATCAACACCGACCGGCGGACCTATCTCCTCGAGCTGCGCTCGACGGAAAAGACCTATATGGCCTCGGTCTCCTGGCAATATCCCGAGGACCAGCTCATCGCACTTCGGCAGCAGAACGCGACGGCTGAAGCAGCCGCGCCAATTGCAGCCGGTGTCGATCTCGGCTCGATCAACTTCCGCTACGCGATCGAGGGCGATGATCCGGCCTGGCGTCCGCTGCGCGCCTTCGACGACGGCAATAAGGTCTACATCGAATTCCCCAGCGGAATCGCCCAGGGCGAAATGCCGCCGCTGTTCGTCATCGGTCCGGCTGGCGGCTCTGAGCTCGTCAATTACCGGGCGAACCGCAACTACTACATCGTCGATCGCCTGTTCGCCGCCGCCGAATTGCGCCTTGGCGACAAGGACAGCGAGCGCCGCGTGCGCATCGTCCGCACCGACGGAAGGCCCCGCGCATGGCGATAGGCAGTCAAGATGAACGTCAAAGCGACATCCCGTCCGTCGCGCCACCGGATCTTCGGCTCCGAGGCGAGCGGCCACCTGTTACGCGCCTCTCGCGCAAGATGCTGATCGGTCTCGGCGCCGTGTCTGCGCTCGCGGTCGCGGGCGCGCTCGGCTACGCGCTTGAGACTCGCAACAAGCCGCAGGCCGGGCAAGAGTTGCTCAGCACCCAGAACCGCCCTTCACCTGAAGGCCT
>NZ_JADPKD010000070.1:0-11185 GCF_023073735.1 Bradyrhizobium sp. 160 | reverse complement strand
CTTGGCCGCCTTGAAATCGGTCTTGCCCATCAGGATCGCGATCTTGCAGCGGGGATCGCCGACGCCGGACGACCACCATTTGCGGCCGTTGATGACGTAGTAATCACCGTCCTTCTCGATGCGGGTCTCGATGTTGGTGGCGTCCGACGAGGCCACCGCCGGTTCCGTCATCAGGAAGGCGGAGCGGATCTCGCCGTCCATCAGCGGGCGCAGCCATTTGCGCTTCTGCTCCTTGGTGCCGTAGCGGATGAAGACTTCCATGTTGCCGGTGTCGGGCGCCGAGCAGTTGAATACTTCCGAAGCCCAGGTGATGCGGCCCATCTCTTCCGACAGCAGCGCGTATTCGAGATTGGTCAGTCCCGCGCCGCGGAATTCGTCGTCCTCGTGCTCGGACGGCGGCATGAACATGTTCCACAGGCCTTCCGCCCTGGCCTTCTTCTTGAGGTCTTCCAGAATCGGAATCACCTTCCAGCGGTCGCCGCTCTTGTCCTGCTGGTCGTAGACCGGCACCGCCGGGCGCACGTGCTTGGTCATGAAAGACCGCACGCGGTCGAGCCATTCCTTCTGCTTGGGCGACAGATCGAAATCCATGGGACGCTCCTCGTTTTGCTTTTTGAACAATTTCTCTGGCGCCGAACTGTCCTGCCGCCGCGCGCCGCCCGCAAGCGCGAATGCGCGCGCGTTGCGGCCGTTCGGAACGGAATCGCGAGTTGCGAACGAGTCCCGATTGCGGATTGACAATTCCGACCTTCAAACGATAGTTTCATACAACTGTTTGAATTGCAACTCCCCTCATCCAGGGCACCCATGGCCAGCGATCATACGAGGTCTGCCATTCTCGCCGCCGCCGAACGGCTCTATGCCGATCGCGGCTTCGGCGACGTGACGCTGCGCGACATCGTCGCGGCGGCCAATGTGAATCTGGCCGCGGTGAACTATCATTTCGGCTCGAAGGATGAATTGATCGCGGAATTGTTCGTCTCGCGCTCGATCGCGACCAATCGCGAGCGCCTGCGCGAATTGAAGGCGGCGGAAGAACAGGGCGGCGGCTGCGCACCGATTGAGGTCATCTTGCGCGCGCTGGTCGGACCCACCCTGCGCGGCTGCCTCGGCCCCGAGAACCAGCGCTCGACCGCGGCGCGCTTCATGATCCGCGCCTCGATCGAGTCCGTGCCGCCGATTCGCCGCATCAAGAACCGCGAGATCGACCATTTGCGCAAATTTGCCGGCGCGATGCGCAGGTCCCTGCCCGACCGCAGCGAGGTCGATATCTATTGGGGCCTGAACTTCGCGCTCGCCATGGCGCACCACACCATCCGTGAGAGCGAGCGGCTGACGAAGCTGTCGGAGGGCAAATGCGACCTCGATAACGTCGAGGACGTGGTCGCGCGCGTCGTCCGCGTCGCGACGATGGCGCTGACGGCGGGCCGGAGCGAGACGAAGGCGCCGGCGCTGGCACGCAACGCGCGCTGATCAAACAGGCTCGCTCAGGGCCGATACGGCCTCACTTCCCGCTGCGGGAGACGTCGGAATTTCGTGTGCAGGGGGTTACGCCCGCTGCGGCATCTCCTCGGCCTCTTCCTTGGCCAGCAGCAGCAGCATCTCGATGCCCATCTCACCTTCTTGGGGCGAACGGATGAACTTGATCTCATCGGAACTTTGCCGCAGCGCGGCAATGATGGCGACGGCCTGATTGGCGGTGGCCGCCTCGGTCGCCAGAATACCCTTCTGGTTCTTGGCCTGGAACCCGATCGTGTAGGACATTCGTTTCCCTCCCGAGCTGAAGTGGGAAGATCGGATCAGAATCGGGCGCGAAGCGAAAGCCTGTGCGACTACGGATCGGGATTATCTGGGGATTGCGCACAAGCTTCACGCAAGCCGGCTCGCGCCGGCTTGCTCGATGCGAGTTTGCTCGCGGACAGAGCGAAGCGACCGCTAAATGATCCCGTGCTGCTTCAGCTCCTCGATCCTGCCTGCACCATAGCCGAGCTTGCCGGCGAGCACCTCCTCAGTATGCTCGCCCAAGAGCGGCGGCGCGCGATAGTCGTTGATCGGCGTCTCCGACAAAGTGAGCGCGTTGCGAACCAGCGACAGATCGGGCTCGAAGGGATGATTGACCTTCACCCGCATGCCGCGCGACTGGACGTGCGGATCGGAAAACACCTGCTCGAAATTGTTGATCGGCCCTGAGGGCACGCCGGCCTCCTCCAGCTTTTCCAGCCAATAGGCTACCGGCTTTTTCAGGAACAGGCCGGCGAAGATCGCCATGATCTCCTTGCCGTGCACGACGCGGTCGTTGTTCTTGATGAAGCGCGGATCGCTGGCGAGCTCGGACGCGCCGAGCACGGCGCAGGTGCGCTGGAACTGGCCGTCATTGCCGACCACCAGCATCAGCTCGCCATCGGTGCAGCGGAACACGCCGGCCGGCATGCCGCCATTGCCCCAGGTGCCGCGGCGCGGCGGGGTCTTGCCGTTGACGAGGTAGATCTGGAGCCAGTGCGACAGGGATGCGATGACGGTATCGAACAGGCAGACGTCGATGTGCTGTCCCGCCCCGCCATTGGCGTCACGGTGGTAGAGCGCGGAGAGAATCCCGATCGATGAATTCATGCCGGTCATGTAGTCGACGATGGAAGGACCGACCTTCATCGGGCCCTCGCCCGGCTCGCCATCGATATGGCCGGTGACGCTCATCAACCCGCCCATCGCCTGCAAAATCGCGTCGTAGCCGGCGCGCGGCGCGTATGGGCCGGTCTGGCCGAAGCCGGTCACCGAGCAATAGATGATGCCGGGATTGATCGCCTTGATCGATTCATAGTCGAGGCCGTAGCGCTTGAGATCGCCGACCTTGTAATTCTCCATGAAGACGTCGACGTCCTTGGCGAGCTCGCGGATGATCGCCTGCCCCTCGGGCTTGGCGATGTTGACGGTGACCGATTTCTTGTTGCGGTTGGCGCAGAGGTAGAACGAGTTGTTGTTGTTCGCCTTGCCCTCGGGATCGGTCAGGTAAGGCGGGCCGAAGGCGCGCGCGTCGTCGCCGGTGCCCGGCCGCTCGATCTTGATGACCTCCGCACCGAGGTCTCCCAGCATCTGCGCCGACAGCGGCCCCGCGAGCACGCGGGTAAGGTCAAGGATCTTGATGCCTGAAAGCGGCAAAGCCGACATGTCGATTTCCTCCGGGGAACTGGGATCTTGGCGCGGCGGCTCGAGAGCTCTGGCCGCGCACCCCGCGGATACACCATTTTCGGGCGTCGAGCACTGCACTGGCGGCATACGGCCATCCCCGCCCGGCAGCAGGATCGGCCTGATGTCGAATTCCGCGCCGCGAAGATTGTCTTAGGTCAGGGCTGCAGCAGCGGTTCGCGGCCGCCGCCGCCCGAGCAGGACCAGGATCAGCACGGTTGCGCAGGAGCAGACGAAGGTGAGACCGAGCGCAGCGCGGCTGCCAAACTCCGTGAGCAATCCGACGAGGAGCGGCGGCGAGATTGCGGAGGCGAGATTGAGCGGCAGCGCGATCATCGACATCGCCTTGGCGAACTCGGCCTGATCGTAGAACACCAGCGGGATGGTCGCGCGCGCCACCGCCATCGCGCCGCTGCCGGCGCCATAGAGCAGGATGAAGACCGCGACCGCCCAGGTCGTACCCTCGCTCATCATCAGGAGCAGCATCGCCACGGGCAATGCCGTGCCTGCGACGAGGCCGGTCGTGATGCCGTCCCATCGCCCGCCTCCAAGGAAGTCCAGTCCGCGCGCGCTGACCTGGATCACACCGAGCATCGAGCCAAAGGCAATGGCCTGTGCTGGCGCCAGCCCCTCCGCGCGGAGCAGCTCGATGAGAATGGCGGAAACGCCGAAATTGACGAAGGCATTGAGGGTGATCGCGGCAACGACGAGACGGAACGTGCTCCGCGCAATTGCAGGCTCTACAGGTTCGGCCGGCGCACCGCCATCGCTATCCGCGCCTCTCCGACGCGGAGCCGCGAACGCATAGAGCGGAAGCGAAACGAGGAGCGTCGTGGCTGCATAGACGAGGCATGTTCCACGCCAGCCGAGGTGACTGCTCAGGAACGAGGTGGCCGGCCAGAAGATGCTGTTGGACAGTCCCGTCACCAGCATGAGCGCGCCGATCGCGCTCTTGGCCTGCCTACCGGCGACCTCGTTCAGCATGATATAGGCGCCGGTCGACAAGGTCGCGCTGCCGGCGATGCCGAGCACGATCCAGGCCGTGAAATAGAGCATCGGCTCGCGCGCCAGCGACAGCAGCACGAAGCCCGGCGCGGTCACGACCGTGCCGATCATCATGATCGGCCGCGCGCCATGCCGCGCAAAGGACTTGGCGAGCCAGGGGGCGCACAGTCCCATCGCGACGTAAAGAACGGATGTCCCCGCGAATACCGCCGGCAGGCTCATGCCCAGATCGGCTGCAAGATCGCGCCCGACAATGGCGGGAAGCCCGATCGTGCCCCACCCGACCAGCTGCGTGATCTCGAGCACCAGCAGGACGCCGATTAGCCTGCTGTCAGACTTCAAGAACCGCATTCCCGATATCGCCTGCCCGCCGGGCGCGGATCGCGCCAGCAAGCCCGTTTTACCGGTAGACTCAGCTTGCGGGAATATCGGTTCCGAATGGCACCGCGGCGCCAGCCGCAGAGCACGCCCGTGTCAGGACGTGTGGCCCGGCGCGATATGCTTCGGCGTCTTCTTTTCGCGCTGCGGGGTCATTTTGGCGGGGTCTGGCGCATCCGGGACGCCGCGCGGGCCGAGCTGATCGCGCTGGATGTCGTCTTCGGACAGCGGCGGCTCGACGCCATTCTGCTCACGAGGCTTGGTCATCGTGGCCTCCTCTAGATGCTATTCCGCGGCCCCTAGACACCGAGCGCGGTCTCGCCTGCGTCACGGCCGGGCACGCTGACATGGACTTCATGTCCCTCACGAAGGGCCAAGGATGCCGCGGCAACCGCCGACTCGAATGCAGCTTCCTTGGTAGCGTATCGGCTCTTGACGTCCCCGTCGTGCAGCACGCCCCATTCGTCCTGCACCGGCACGACGGCGTATTGAGCAAGACCCATTGTCCAAACTCCCGGCTTTGCGTTCAGAGATCGTCTGCCCGATAACGCGCGGGCGCGCCTAACGTTGCGTCAGCTGCGGATGCGCCGCCGTCACCCGCCACACGGTGTTGCCGCTGTCGTCGGCGACCAGCAGCGCGCCGGTCTTGTCGATGGCAACGCCAACGGGGCGTCCACGCGCGTGATTGTCGCTGTTGAGGAAGCCGGTGACAACGTCCTGCGCCGGTCCGCTCGGCTTGCCGTCCGCAAAAGGCACGAACACGACCTTGTAGCCGTTCAGCACCTGCCGGTTCCAACTGCCGTGCTCCCCGACGAAAGCGCCGTTGCGATAGGCGGCCGGCAGGCTGGTGCCGGCGGAGAAAGCCATCCCCAGCGGGGCGACATGCGAGCTCAGGGCATAGTCCGGCACGATCGCCTTAGCGACGAGGTCCGGCCGCTCCGGCTTGACGCGGGGATCGACGTGCTGGCCCCAATAGCTGTAAGGCCAGCCGTAGAAGCCGCCGTCCCTGACGGACGTCATGTAGTCGGGCACGAGATCGGGACCGATCTCGTCGCGCTCGTTCACCACTGTCCACAATGCGCCGGTCTGTGGCTCGAAGCTGAGGCCGTTCGGATTGCGCAGGCCGCTTGCGAAGAGGCGCCAGCGGCCACTGGCACGATCGACCTCGAGGATGGCGGCGCGATTGTGCTCGGCCTCCATGCCGTTCTCGGTGATGTTGCTGTTGGAGCCGACGCCGGCATAGAGCTTTGAGCCGTCGGGGCTAGCGACCAGGCTCTTGGTCCAATGATGATTGATCGGCCCGCCTGGCAGCGGCGTCAGCACCGTGCCGGGTGCGGTGATCTTCGTGTCGCCCTCGGTGTAGGGATATTTCACGATCGCGTCGGTGTTGGCGACATAGAGATCGTTGCCAACCAGCGCGACGCCGAACGGCGAGTTGAGATGGTCGAGGAAGACGCTTTGGGTGTCAGGCACGCCGTCGCCATTGCTGTCGCGCAGGAGCGTGATGCGGTTACCCGGCCCGCTGTCGCCGCCGCCCGAGGTCGCCCAGGACTCGACATATCCCATCACGATTTCCTTGGGGCGCTTGATCGAGGCGCCCTTCGGCGCCTTGGACTCCACCACCAGCACGTCGCCATTGGGCAGCACATAGAGGGATCGCGGATGCTGCAACCCGGTTGCGAACGCCTTGGCCTGCAAGCCCTGCGCAACGGTCGGTGTCTCGTCCTTCTTCCAGCCGACGATGCGGGCGATGTGGACCGGCGGCAGCAGATATTGCTGGATATCCGGCAGCGTCGGATTGGGGCCGATTTGCGCCTTGGGATCGCCATTGCCGTCATTGCAGCCGGCCAGACACAGCAACGAAGAGCACAGCAGCGCGCGGGTGAGCTTTGCCATCATCGTGCAACTCCGACGCCGTGGCGATACACCATGGCCCAGCCGAGCCAGCCGGTGACGGGCAGGATCAGCACGGTAATCACCGAAAGAGCGAGCCCGGTGGGCCACACCGAGGTCCAGGCATCGCGCATGTGAATCATCGTATTGAAGATCGCAAGGATCAGCGCCACAGCGTTGCCGATCAGATGCGGCCACGCCGGCGGCTGCGCCCGCACCAGTCGGTTGCCGAGGAAATCAGTGAGGCCTGCAATGGCCGCGAGCACGCCGAAGATGACGCCGAAGAGCAGAAGCCAGGCGGAAAAATTCGCCCACATGACCTCGGCGCTCGCGACATAGGCGATGTCGGTCAGCAGCGCCCCGATGAAGCACGCGATCGGGATCGGCACCAGCATCGGATGAATGGGATGGCCCGCGATCTGCGCCGTGGAGCGCACACGCATGTCGTCTTGCACGGTCGGCCTCGTGTGACCTTCGCCCCGCCCGACCGGGAAACTCGTGCTTGCGGCGATGGTTCCTGAGCGGATTGATCGCCCGGGCGCGCCCACATATTCGGCGTCGCGCCGAGTGGGAAGTCTGCGGCCCGGCCCGGATCGTCGGTTCTAGCCAAAGCCGGCTTGCCCAAAACCGACGTTACTCAAGGTTAAATCAGCGGAGCTCCCTGCCGCAGATTCATGTGCCGGTTGACATCCTTGTAAAGCAGATAGCGAAACCGACCGGGGCCTCCTGCGTAGCACGCCTGCGGGCAGAAGGCGCGCAGCCACATATAGTCTCCGGCCTCGACTTCGACCCAGTCCCGATTAAGGCGGTACACGGCCTTGCCCTCGAGGACATACAATCCGTGCTCCATGACGTGCGTCTCTGCAAAGGGGATCGTCGCACCCGGCTCGAACGTGACGATATTGATGTGCATGTCATGCCGCATGTCGGCCGGATCGATGAAGCGCGTGGTCGCCCACCTTCCCTCAGTGCCCGGCATCGGTACCGGTTCAACCGAGTCTGCATGGGTCACAATCGCCTCGGGCTCCGCCAATCCGGGCACGCGCTGATACAGCTTGCGGATCCAGTGAAGCTGCGCCGGGCTGTGGCCCCGGTTGCGAATGCTCCAGGCGCAGCCGGGTGGCAGATAGGCGAAGCCGCCGGGCCTGAGCTCATGCTCCTCGTCCGCCAATTTGAGGAGCAACCTGCCGCCCACGACGAACAACGCGCCCTCGGCGTCTTTGTCGGGTTCGGGAACTTCGCTTCCTCCATCCCGCGCGATCTCCATAAGATAATGGGAGAACGTCTCCGCGAATCCGGAGAGCGGTCGCGCCAGCACCCAGACGCGCGTGTCCTCCCAGTGCGGCAGGTGGCTGACGACGATGTCGCGCTGCACGCCGTTGGGGATGACCGCGTAGGCGTTGGTAAAGACCGCCCGGCCACTTAGAAGATCCGTCTGGGGCGGAAGGCCCCCTTGCGGGATGTGATAGGTTTGCGATGACATCATCGAGCCTCGTGGACGTTACGGGGGGTCAGCTTGCGGCCGTCTTGGGATCGAGTTGCATCGTCTCGTCCAGCCAATATTCTTCGAGATTGTTACCACCCCCCTTTCGATCGACGACAAGGAACGAGCTTGCGTCCTTGACCACCAGAAGCGGGTGGTGCCAGCAGTTTCGGGCATAGTTCACGCCTTGGTTGCCATTGGCAGCGAACGCCCGATAACTCGAGGCTGTGTGTGGGTCGGTGCAAACGACGACCAGCCAGTTTCCTCCGTTCAGGGGCATGAATAGCTGGCTTCCAAGTGGATGGCGCTCCATCAAGCGAATTACGATCGGCGCGGGCCGCGCAGAGGCGACAAACCAGCTGAAGTTGATTTGTCCGCCGTCCGCACCGACATCGATATTGGCGAGGTCGTTGTAGCGCACGGCATATCCCTGGTTGATCGACAGGGGCGTTAACCCTTCCGTTTCGACGACCTCTCCGAACGGAGCGAAGGCTTGCCTCGTCAAGGGCTCGACCGAGAGTTTTGCCATATCAACCACATGCCTCTGCGTTCAAAGCGTCTGCAGGCCCGCGACGGGAGCGTTCGGGCCGGCCGGATCGATTTGCACGTTCTCGCTTGAAGGAACGATCTCACCATCGAGAATGCGATGCGCCTTCGCGCGATCGAGGTCCCCCTCCCACGAGGCGACGACCACCGTGGCAACGCAGTTTCCGACATAATTGCCGAGCGCGCGGGCGATTCCGATGAACCAGTCCACCGACAAGATCAGCACCAGTCCGATCGCCGGGATGGCCGGAATGGCTGCCAGCGTCGCCGCGAGGACGACAATGGCCGAGCCCGGGACGCCATGAGCTCCCTTGGAGGTGAGCAACGCGACGCCGAGGATCGCCAGGAGATCGCCCGTGGCGAGCGGTGTGTTCGTCGCCTGTGCAATGAAGACCGCCGCCAAGGTCAAGTAGATCGAGAAGGCATCCAGATTGAATGAGTACCCTGTCGGAATGACCAAACCGACCGTCGACCGCTTGATCCCGAGCTGTTCGAGCTTGCGCATGGTCTGCGGAAGCACGCTGTCGCCTGCGGCCGTGCCGAGAACGATCATCAGCTCTTCACGCAGATAGACCAGCAACTTGAACAGGCTGAAGCCCGAGAGCCGCATGATCGTTCCGAGCACGACGACCACGAAGAAGAACACCGCCAGATAGAACAGGGCAACAAGCCCCCCGAGCTGCTTCAGTGAACCGATGCCATATTTGCCGACAGTGAAGGCGATCGCACCGAAGACGCCGAGCGGGGCGAGCCGGACGACGAAGTTCATCATCTTGAAGATGATCTCGTTCACCCGCTCGACGAAATCGACGACTGGCCTCGCGCGCTCGCCGCACAACGACATGGCACAACCAAACATGATCGAGACGATCAGGACCTGCAGAACATCCCCGGAGCTGAAGGCTCCGACGATGGTCGACGGGATGAGCTTCATCAGGAATTCGGAGACGCCCCCGCCGGCGACCTGAGCGGCGGTCTGGCTGAACCCGCTAAGCGCCTTGGCGTCCAGCGTCCTTGGATCGATGTTCATTCCGGCGCCGGGCTGGAAATAGTAAGCAAGCGCGATGCCGAACACCAAGGCGATGGTGGTGACGATCTCGAAATAGAGAAGCGAGCGGATGCCCACCCTTCCAACCTTTGAAAGGTCGCCGGCCGCCGATATTCCCTGCACCACCACGCAAAACACGATGACGGGCACCAGCATCTTGATGAGTTTGATAAAGCCGTCGCCCAGCGGCTTCATCTGCAATGCAGTGTCCGGATAGGCCATGCCGAGAGCGATGCCGGCCGCGAGTGCAACGACCACTTGGAAGAAGAGTGACTTGAAAATCTTGGGCATGGCTTTCCTCGCTCCCTGGGCTTCCATTTGTCTGGCTTAATCGGCCTTTAGCCTTCGCCACTCTTAGCGTTGGCGGCGACGTGAAGTCGCCGCGGATGGAGCCGTTCGGTCGCGGCAGCACGCGCGAGGTCTCCATCGGTCATTCGTTGACCAGCCTCGCTGCCGAGTCCAATATATAGAACGACACGATTGATAGGGTTTCACTATGGATCTGCGCCAGCTCCGGTACTTCATCGCGGTGGCCGAAGAGCGCAGCTTCACCCTTGCCGCCCGACGGCTGAACCTCTCGCAGCCGCCGCTCAGCCAACATATCCAGGCGCTCGAGGCCGAACTCGGCACCCAGCTCCTCTACAGGACCAGCCGCAGGGTCGAGTTGACGCAGGCCGGCGAAGCCATGCTGGTGCGGGGGCGCGCGATCCTGCAGCAGGTCAAAGCCACGGAAGACGAGGTTCGGTCGATCGGCGCCGGCTTGGTCGGAACGCTGGATGTCGGGGCGACCGGCTCCATCCTGCGCGGTCGTCTCGCCGAGCTGCTCGCGGCCTATCGGAAGGTTGCGCCATTGGTCAAGATGACGGTGCATGAGCAGGCGCCGTCGCTGCAAATCGCCGCGCTCCTCAGCCGTGCCACCAACATCTGTCTCATTCGCGGTGTTCCCGCCGAGCGCGACCTGACCAGCAAGCTGGCGTGGCGCGAAGAGGTCGTTCTGGCCCTGCCCCGCAGCCATCGGCTGGCGCAACGCAGACGCATCGCCCTCGGCGATCTCGCCTCCGAGGATCACGTCGTCCTAGATCCGGACAGCTCCGATTTCGCCCGCTACGTGCAGAAGTGCTGTGTCGACGCCGGCTTTCTCCCAAAGGTTTCCCAGCAAGTCGTCGATGCCCAGTCGATCCCAAGTCTGATTGCCGCAGGTTTTGGTGTGGCACTCGTGCCGCAGTCGATTGAGCGGTTCACAACCACGGACATCGTATTCCGCCCGATCAGGCCCTCGCCGCCCACAGCCGACGTGTTTCTGGTGTTCAGGGCGGACGAGACGTCAATGGTGGTGCACAATTTCATCAGGCTCGCGCTTCGGTATCTCAACCAGCGAAGAGCCTGAGCCAGGCTCAGGTCATCGACCATGCCAGCAGGGGCGCGCCACTGCTCAGACCATTGCGATCGTTTTCACTGACCACGTGTGGCCGTCTTGCCGAAAGCACGGGACAAGCGCCGATCGTCGTCGATGAAGCGCGACGTGTCGGAATGAAACGTCCAAGCTGTTGTGAGCGGCCCGAGACATAGGTGACATTTCGTACCGGACAGACGGGTTACACTTTCCGCTTTTGTTCTGCGGGAGGTGTAGATGCCGTGGAAAGCGAGTT
>NZ_JADPKD010000056.1:0-11247 GCF_023073735.1 Bradyrhizobium sp. 160 | reverse complement strand
GCGCCCGACTACCGAATTCGGCTCGGCGATGGCGAAGGCCCGGAAATCGGCGCGGGCTGGAAGCGTACCGGCGAAAGGGCGGGCGACTATGTTTCGCTCATCATCGACGATCCCACGCTGCCGCGGCCGATCCGGGCCAATCTCTTCCAGTCGAGTGAGGACAAATCGGTCTGGACGCTGAGCTGGAATCGTCAGCCCCAGCGCGCCGAGCGGGACTGATCGCATGCAGGAATCCGTCACGCGTGCTGGCTGCAAGGCGCATCAAGGCTCCATCTCTTTGTTCGTGTCGTCTCCTCGCCTGATCCCCCTCAAGCACCAGTCGGCGGTCGCGCGCGGCCGTCAATGGCGACCGCAGGTTGGCGCACGGAGCACGCTTTCGACGGGCACGAGCTCTGCGGCTTGCTCACGTCACGGCGGAGACCGAGCAGGCTTTGCCGTCATCCTGCTTGCCGGCCTGCTGGTGATGGGTGGGCCAACGGCGGCGGCGCAGGAAGCACCAATCCAACGTCAACAGGTGAGCGAGCGCTATGCCACTCATGTCGCGGAAGCCGCGCAGCGCTTCGGCATTCCGGTGGACTGGATCCGCGCCGTTATGCGGATCGAAAGCGGTGGCGATCGGCGCGCAGTGTCACCCAAAGGCGCGCTTGGCTTGATGCAACTCATGCCGAAGACCTGGACGGAGATGCGCGTGCGCTACGGCCTCGGACATGATCCCTTCGATCCGCATGACAACATCTTTGCGGGCACAGCTTTCCTTCGCGAGCTGCACGACCGCTACGGCTCGCCGGGATCCCTCGCGGCCTATAATGCTGGTCCCGGCCGCTATGAAGACTACCGCGACCGACATCGTCCGCTGCCCACCGAGACCGTCGCCTACGTTGCTGCCGTCGTCCCTTTTGTCGATGTGGAGAGCACGCCAGGAGCTCTCCTCGTCGCGGCCTCTTCTCGTTCATCCTGGACGCGGGCTCCGCTGTTTTTCACCCGCGCTGACGGACTGTCTTCCGCGACACGGGCGGCATCTGATCGACCGACGACCGACAAGCGGCTGCGGTTCCCGTGCACGATCTCTCGGCCATCGCACCGCAGTCGAATGGCCTATTCGTCGCACTCTCGACAACAGGAGGATCGCGATGACTGCACGTTGTCATCAGCATAAGGAACGACGCTCGCCCGTCGACGTCCTTGCTGCGGAGGTCCGGCTATTGGTCGGGCGATGGCAGCTTGCCACCGCCATCGGCCGCGAAGCGGAGGAGTGCGATAATAACGTGCTGACGGCATATGGGCGATGCCCCGCGCTCTACTCGTCGCTTCGCTCCTCACCGAGCCACCCTACGGGTGTCTCGGCCCTTCGGATAACGATCGCTATCGCAAGCGCACGCAAACAATGGGGGCTTGCGAGTCAACTGCCAGGTCGCGGCACCCCTTTCGCAATGAATCGGCCGCCAGAAGACATGTTCGGGCAGGCGCTATTGGAGAAATTAGTGCAATGACCCGAACTGCATTTTGTCGCAAATCGCCGCGACTGCCGAGAGTCTGTTGGCTTGGAGGTTGGGCCTTGGGAGCCAGCGACCGGGAGAACACGGCGACGACCGAACGATGGCTCTTCAAATCGGGCTTCGATAAATCGGTGCATGACGATAGCCGCCGTGTGGCCGAATCCGGGGTCTGGTGCAACGACTTAGGCGGTTGTTGCCACACAGGAGAGCTCCGATGAAGCTTTATGTTGGGTTAGACGTCGGTCTTGAAGAAACCAGTCTTTGCATCGTCGATGGCGAGGGACTCACCGTTCGCGAGGTCAAGGTTATGACCGAGCCAGCGGCGATCCGCTCCGCAGTAGAGGGCTACGCGGATCGCCTCGAGAGAGTGGGGGTCGAGGCATCATCGCTTGGCATCTGGCTGTATCGCGAACTGCAGCCAGTGGGGCTTCCGATCATTGTCGTCGAGGCGCGTCATATGCGCGTTTCGCTGTCGACGATGCGCAACAAGACAGATCGCAACGATGCGCGCGGCATCGCGCAGATGATGCGGTTGGGCTGGTACCGCGCCGTTCATGTCAAGAACATCGACATGCAGAAGATGCGGACTCTGCTGACCAGCCGAAAGCTACTCAAGCGCAAACTGATCGACCTCGAAAACCACATTCGCGGTGCGCTGCGGGCCTATGGGTTGCTCGTCGGAGCCGTCGCCCGCGGTGCCTTTGAGGCCCGCGTCCGCGAGCTGATCGAGCGCGGTGATCCGATCTTCGTGATGACCATCGAGGCCATGCTCGACGTACGCCGCGCAATCCTCGATGGATACGATCGGCTGCATCGTGTGTTGCTGCAAGTAGTCCAGCACGATGCTATCTGCCGGCGCTTGATGACGGTTCCAGGCGTCGGTCCCGTTGCGGCCCTGTCGTTCAAAGTCGGCGTTGATGATCCCCTGCGCTTTGCCCGATCGCGAACGGTCGGCGCGCATTTTGGCTTGGCGCCGAGGCGGCACCAATCCGGCACGTCGATCGATTACGAAGGGCGCATCAGCAAACAGGGCGACGTAGCTGTGCGCGAGGCGCTTTGCGAGGCGGCCGCAAGCCTGCTGCTACGCGTCAGGAAATGGTCGGCACTGCGGGCGTGGGGCCTACGAATCGCGAAACGATCGAGCATGCTGTGTGCGATCACCGCGGTCGCGCGCAAGCTCGCGAGCATTCTGCACCGGATGTGGGTCAGCGAGACTGATTTCCACGTCGGGTTCGGCGCGAAGATTACGCAGCGATTGCGGTTGAAGCCGGCGCGGTAGCGGCGAGGCAGATGACAACGCGTTAGCGCTGGGTTTGCGCCCGGCATGTTGAGGAGGAGCGAAATTAAAGATCCGCGCGCGCGGTGAGCGTCCCCTGGCGGGGCCGCGAAACGGGGAATGTCCGCTATCTCTTGCCTGCTGCCGCCCTTCGGGGACGAGAGCGCCGGACTGCTTGGACAGCCCTGTTTACGAACCTGATGAAGAGCATGCGACGGCCAAAGTGCTGAACGCGAAGGAACGCATGGACCCCGCCTGGTGAATGCACGTCGCGTACGCGGCTGCGGTGAAGTGCGCGTTGTCGATGCAGGGAGTCGGTAATGGCTGAAGTTCGAAGAGTCGAAGAAAAGCGTAGGAATGAGTTGACTTTGCCCGCCCGATTAGGAAGGCCGCCCGTAATCGGTCCGCGCCGGGTCTTGCGGCGGCCGAGCAAGTGGTCTGCGCGATGAATAACCCGCACACTAGGCCGCCTCAGCAACGCGGGAGGCGTGTGATGGAATTCTTCTGTGGTTTGGATGTCGGCATGGACGAGACGGCAATCTGCGTGGTGGACGGCACCGGCAAGGTGGCGCTGGAAGTCGCGGTGGTGACCGATCCGGACGCGATCAAGACGGCGCTCGAGCCGTATCGTGGCCGCTTGCGGCGGCTCGGCCACGAGGCGGGGTCGCTGTCGCCCTGGCTGCACCCGGAACTGTTGAAGCTCGGCTTGCCGGCTGTCTGCCTTGAAACCTTCCACGTCCGCGCCGCGCTGAAGGCGCAGCGCAACAAGACCGACCGGACGGACGCGCTCGGCCTGGCGCATTTGATGCGCACCGGTTGGTTCCGCAAGGCGCATATCAAGAGCGAAGCCTGCTACCGGCTGCGGCTGCTCCTGACGCACCGGCGCAATCTGAAGCGCAAGTTTCTCGATCTGGAAAACGCGATTCGGCACTCGTTGAAGGTGTTTGGCATTCGCCTCAGTCATGTTGGCCGCGGCGGCTTTGCGCAAGCGGTGCGCGAGGCGGTGGCGGGTGATGCGCTGGTCAGCGAGCTGATCGATGCCATGCTGAACGCGCGCGCGGCGCTGTGGAAAGAGTACTGCCGGCTGCACCATCTCGTGGTCAAGCTGGTGGCGAGCCATGAACTGTGCCGGCGCTTCATGCAGATCCCCGGCGTCGGCCCGGTGGCCGCACTGAGCTTCATGACGGCGATCGACGACCCCGCACGCTTCAAGCGGTCGCGTGACGTGGCGGCCTATTTTGGCTTGACGTCGCGGCGTTGGCAGTCCGGCACGTCGATCGACGTGCAGGGGCGGATCAGCAAGGCGGGCGATGGCGACGTGCGGCGGGCGCTTTATGAGGCGGCAAGTGCGTTGCTGACCCGCTTCAAGCGCAAGGACAAGGTCAAGACATGGGGGCTTGCGATCGCCAAGCGCACGAGCCACCGCAAGGCGACCGTTGCGGTGGCACGCAAGCTTGCGGTGATCATGCATGCGATGTGGGTCGATGGCACGTTTTATTGTGGCGATCCGGGCGCATCGAGGGCGGACGTGAGCGCACGTGCCGCCGCGAAGCACCGCAAGCTGCTCGGAGCCCATGCATGACCAGCCCGAGCCAATTGCAGATCAATGACCCGATGACCGCAAGGCTTTGAACACGGAGCTCCGCCACAAGCGGAAGAGACCTGGTGCAGATCAACGACGACGGAACGCACGCTATCTTGCCTGTGGCCACGCACGTGACGTGCAATGTGGACCACGCCGGACTGCCTGTGATGTGGCTCCGTCATGCCGATGGAAAGATGCGCCGCGACGGCGTCCGCGCTGCCTTGCTGCAGCGAGATTATGCCGTCGATGAGCGCGGAAGAGTGCACGGCGCACCGGGACTCGTGGCTGTGGTGGCGCAGCGTGTTCAAGCGTGGCGCAGAGGGCCTTGTCGCAAGCGAGAAAGGAAGCGAGAATGGGTGAGATCAGAGAGACGACACGACCGATTAAGAGGGCGAGATAAAAGGCCGCAATGTGCGGCTCGGTCGGGCGGTTGGTGTTGCTGTCCTTTTTGGCTGATCCGGCAATGTGCGGCTTCGGCGCGCAATGTGCGCCCAACGATCAACTCATTGCACGGGTTCTCAATTTCGCACATTGCCGGGGCCGGCGATGGCTGAGGAGAAGGAATTTCAGCCTCGGCCCGGCCGCATCCGCTCCTCAAGGAGCCAGCGGGCTAAACCGTTCATCGCTCAGGCGCTCGCCGCCGCACAGCGCGCTGGTGGAGGCGTGTCGCGAGCTGGTCGTCTCATCAGTCATCGTCAGTCGCGCTTCGGCCGCGGCCGGGTCGCCAGCGAACGGGCAAACCGTCTGCTTACCGGCCGCTCGCGTCTGGTGACGATCAAGACCCGCGTCGTCCGTCACACCACGCGTTCCGCGCCGCTGGCCGCTCACGTGGGGTATCTGCGGCGCGAGGGCGTCACCCGGGACGGGGAAAAGGCCCACCTGTTCGGTCCCGAGCGAGAGGATGCCGATCCCAAGGGGTTCGCCGAACGATGCCAGGATGTCCCCGGAAGACGCAGCCGATATGGCTGACCTCAAAGGGTTTACCCGCGAGCTCGTCGGCCAAATGGAAGTGGACCTCGGTACCCGACTCGACTGGGTGGCCGTCGATCACTGGAATACCCAGCATCCCCACGTTCACATCCTCGTGCGTGGCATCGCCGAGGACGGCCAGGACCTCGTGATCTCCCGCGCATACATCAAGGAGGGGATGCGCGCGCGTGCGCAGGACCTGGTCATGCAGGAGCTCGGACCTCGCTCCGATCTCGACATCCGCCGCTCGCTCGAGCACCAGGTCGAAGCCGAACGCTGGACACAGCTCGATCGCCAGCTTGTTCGCGACGCAGGCCAGCACGGCGTCATCGACCTTGCGCCCGATCGGACCCAGCAGCCCGATCAGTTCCACGCGCTGAAGGTCGGTCGGCTGCAGCGCCTGGAGAGCCTTGGCCTTGCGCATCAAGTCGGGTCCGGCCAATGGATGATGGACGAGGCCGCCGAGACGACGTTGCGCGAGCTCGGCGATCGCGGCGACATCATCAAGCGCATCCACCGCAGTCTAATCGAACGCGGCATCGAGCGCGGGACCGCGAACTACGTGCTGGCAGGCGAAAGCCTCGACGTCCCCGTCATCGGGCGCCTCGTCGATCGCGGTCTCGACGACGAGCTGAAGGGGACCGCCTATGCCGTCGTCGACGGCGTCGATGGCCGGACCCACCACATCAGACTCCCCGATCTCGATGCCGCCGGCGACAGTGCAGCAGGATCGATCGTCGAACTCCGCAAATTCGATGATGCGCGAGGACAGCGTCGCGTGGCGCTGGCCGTCCGCTCCGATCTCTCGATCGAAGCGCAGGTGAGGGCAAGCGGCGCGACATGGCTGGACCGGCAGGCGCTCGCGCGCGATCCGGTGACACTTGGCCAGACGGGCTTCGGCGTCGAGGTCCGGCAAGCCTTGGAACAGCGGGCCGAGCAGCTGATCGAGCAGGGTCTCGCCGAGCGCCATGCGCGCGGGCTGGTGTTCGCAAAGAACCTCATCGGTACGCTGCGCCGCAGGGAGTTGGAGGCTCTCGGTCAGCAGGTCGCCGCCGAGACAGGCCAGCCGTTCAATCCGTCGACCGCCGGCGAGTATGTCGCTGGGACCTATCGGCAGCGCTTCGCGCTCGCCTCGGGCCGCTTCGCGATGATCGACGATGGCATCGGCTTTCAGCTCGTGCCCTGGACCCCCTCACTTGAGAAGCAGCTCGGCGGGCATGTCTCCGGCATCGCCCGCGATGACGGCGGCGTCGATTGGGGTTTCGGGCGCAGCCGGGGGCTCGGCCTGTGAGCAAACCTCCACTCACCAAGTTCAAGGAAAGGGCGGCCGCCATGTCCGCGACCAAGATCCTCTGGGGGCAGGTCATCACTGTCTTAGTGATCATCTTGCTGGCGTTCTGGGCCGCAACGGAATGGACGGCCTGGCGGCTAGGTTTCCAACCTCAACTCGGGCAGCCCTGGTTCGAGCTGCTGCATTTTTCGTTCTACCTCCCGCCCGCGTTTTTCTGGTGGTGGTATGCCTACGATGCCTATGCGCCACACGTCTTCATCGAGGGCGCCTATATCGCAGCATCCGGTGGCATCATCGCCGCCGCCGTCGCGATCGGCATGTCGGTCTGGCGCGCCCGCGAAGCCAAGAATGCCGAGACCTATGGCTCCGCGCGGTGGGCAGACGCGAAGGAGATCGCGCAGGCTGGCCTGCTCGGGCCTGATGGCGTGGTTCTCGGCCGGTTCGAACGCGCCTATCTCCGCCATGATGGACCCGAGCACGTCCTGTGCTTCGCTCCCACGAGATCGGGCAAGGGCGTCGGCCTCGTCATCCCGTCGCTGCTGACCTGGCCGGGATCGGCGATCGTCCACGACATCAAGGGCGAGAACTGGCAGCTTACCGCCGGTTTTCGCGCGGAGCATGGCCGCGTTCTTCTGTTCGATCCCACCAATGCGAAATCGTCAGCCTACAACCCGCTGCTCGAAGTTCGGCGTGGTGAATGGGAGGTGCGCGACGTCCAGAACATCGCCGACATTCTCGTCGACCCGGAGGGAAGCCTCGAGAAGCGGAACCATTGGGAGAAGACCAGCCACGCGCTCCTGGTTGGCGCCATCCTCCACGTCCTCTATGCCGAAGAGGACAAGACCCTCGCCGGCGTTGCGGCCTTCCTATCCGATCCCAAGCGGCCGATCGAATCGACGCTCGCTGCGATGATGCGGACGGCGCATCTCGGCGAGGCCGGCGTCCATCCCGTCGTCGCCTCCGCCGCGCGAGAACTCTTGAACAAATCCGGCAATGAACGCTCCGGCGTCCTCAGCACGGCGATGTCGTTCCTCGGTCTCTATCGGGATCCCGTGGTGGCGGAGGTGACGCGACGCTGCGACTGGCGGATCGCCGACATCGTTGGCGCAGAGCGAGCGACCACGCTTTACCTTGTGGTGCCGCCATCGGACATCAACCGCACCAAGCCGCTGATCCGGCTGATCCTCAACCAGATCGGCCGCCGCTTGACCGAGGATCTCCAGGCCAAGGCAGGACGGCGCCGGCTCCTCTTGATGCTCGACGAATTCCCCGCGCTTGGCCGGCTCGACTTCTTCGAGTCGGCGCTCGCCTTCATGGCCGGCTACGGCATCAAGAGCTTCCTGATCGCCCAGTCGCTGAACCAGATCGAGAAGGCCTATGGGCCGAACAATTCGATCCTCGACAACTGCCACGTCCGGGTTAGCTTCGCGACCAATGACGAGCGGACGGCGAAGCGGGTCTCCGACGCATTGGGCATGGCGACCGAGATGAAGGCGATGAAGAACTATGCCGGCAGCAGGCTCGCACCTTGGCTCGGTCACCTCATGGTGTCGCGGTCGGAGACCGCCCGGCCGCTGTTGACGCCCGGCGAGATGATGCAGCTTCCGCCCTCGGATGAGATTGTCATGATGTCCGGCCTGCATCCGATCCGCGCGAGGAAGGCACGCTGTTACGAGGACACTCGTTTCCAGGAGCGCATTTTGGCGCCGCCGATGCTGACCAAGCCCAATAACACACGGCCGGACGATTGGAGTTTACGGCCACTCCCGCCGCGCCCCATGCCCCCTTCGGCCTCGGCCAGCGACGAGACCGACGTAGAGGATCCGAAGACCGCCGATCGCCGGCGGCAGCCTGAACTGGATCGCGACACTGTGGAGAAGACGGAACCACTTGACAACGAGTTCGCGGCCGATCTTGCCGACGAGTTCGACGAAGAGGCCCCGCGGATCAGGCGCATGAACGATGTGATGCAGGGTGTCGCGCGCCAGGCATCACTCGATCCCGGCGACGATCTCGGATTGTGAGGCAGCCATGACCGCACCGAAGAAGAAAGCTCAGATGTCGGTCTATCTCGACCCGGAGGTCATGAAAACGTTGTCAGCCTATGCCACCCGCCGCGAGCAGCCGATGTCTCTCATCGCCGAAGCGGCGATCGCGTCCTTCCTGTCGCCGGATGCCGACGAGCGCAGGGAGGCTGCCATTGCCAAGCGACTCGACCAAATTGATCGCCGCATCGCGCGGCTCGAGCGCGACATGGGGATCTCGGTCGAAACCTTGGCGCTGTTCGTTCGGTTTTGGCTCACGACGTCACCGCCACTCCCCGAACCGGCTGCAAAGGCGGCGCGGGCGCAGGCGGGTGCGCGCTACGATAACTTCGTCGCGGCGCTCGGACGACGGCTCAGTCAAGGACCGAAGCTGCGGCAGGAGATCGTGGAGGATATTCAGGAGGCCGAGCCGCCAGGAAGTTAGCCATAATCGTCCGATGATCGCCGCGGTGGGGATTCGAGCCCCCACATCGCAAACAGTTTCCTGCGCGACAACCTCACAGTGTCGCAGAGCCTGCGAAGATGCGCTGCCAATCGATGATCGGTCACTTCTCTCTGTTTGCGGCTGAATCCCGGCCCAACTGTAACGCATGAGCTTTCGTCTCAAGGCGCCGTTTGCTATGATGTCATCGGAATTGATGCCGGAGTAGCACTATGGAGCCTCAGTGGCTTACGTATGGGAAGAGGTTGCAAGCTATCGCGTCTAGCGGGCTCCATTTCGCGCGAGATCAATTTGATCGAGAACGTTACGAGGAGATTGCCTCGATAGCCAATGAAATGCTCGCCACCTTGGGAAATGTTCCTATCGAGAGGATAAAGGGGCTCGTCTCTGATTTCGCGCGGGGCTATGCGACTCCGAAAGTTGATGTGCGCGGAGCGATTGTAGAACAGAACAAGGTTCTTCTGGTCCGCGAGAACAGCGATGGTCTTTGGGCCTTGCCTGGTGGCTTTGCAGACGTTGGCCTCTCTGCCGCCCAAAACATCGAAAAGGAGTTGTACGAAGAGGCCGGATTGAAAGTGTCTGTTCGTCGCCTCTACGGCGTCCGACACAAGGCCAGCGGTTCATATTCGCCTGATGTCCGGGATTTCTACAAGGTTTTCTTCCTTTGCGACAGGCTCTCAGGCGGTGAGGTGCAGCCAAGATTGGAGACCAGCGAGGCGATCTTTTTTCCAAAAGATCAGCTACCTCCGCTATCGCGAGGGAGAACTATCGAGAGTGACGTTGAAGCAGCGTTCGCATTCGCAACCGACGCGAACAGGCCAGCCTTTTTCGATTGAAAGCACGATCGACTCTCTTGGTGCGCTGATCTATTGGCGGTCGCCAAATGGCTTTGCCGATTGAAGGGCCATTATCTCCGCGTGCAGGACGCCTCTCGTAAGGCGGTTGAGGGTCGATTTACTGTCGCTCAGGTCATCGCAATCCGCCACTAGCCGTAATCACCTCACCTGTGATCCATGCGGCGTCATCGGAAGCGAGAAAAGCAACAACCTTCGCGATGTCGTCAGGAGCGCCAATTCGCCGGAGAGCCGTGCGGCTTACCGTCGCGGCCGCCAATTCAGCGGTAAGAACGCGGTTGGTCATGTCTGTCGCGGTTGTTCCCGGAGCAACCGCGTTCACCCGTACACCGCGCGGTCCTAGTTCTCGCGCCAGTGCAAAGGTAATGGCCTCCACCGCCGCTTTGGTGCTGCAGTAGACGGAGTAGCCTGGGCCCGGCATACGTGCATTTATCGAGCTGATGTTGATAATTGCGCCTCCTTGTTCCCCGAATATGCGCGCAACGGCCTGTGCACTGAACAGAACGGACTTTACGTTACTTGCGAACTGTCGATCGAACTGAGCTTCATCAATTTCTTCAAGTCTTGCGGGCTCAACCGTGCCCGCATTGCAGACCAGTACGTTCAGTCGCCCGCCAAATCTTGCCAAGCGCGCGGAAGCATCGCTCATCAGCGTCTGCACTTGCTGCATATCGGCGATGTCCGCTTGTATAGCTTCTGCCCAACCTCCGTGGGCCACAATGTCGGCGACGAGTTGCTCTGCCTTGAGCCTGGAATTGCGAAAGTTGACGATCACTCGTGCGCCTTCATACGCCAGTTGGCGGGCAATGGCGGCGCCGATGCCGCGCGAACCGCCCGTTACCAAAGCGCCTTTGCCTTTCAGTCGTCCCATTGCATACACCTTTCAGTCGCCCGGTTGCTTAACGGCCCACGAGTGCGCGATGTTATCGCATGATTCATTGAGCCCGGCTTGCTAGGACTCTCAAACATCATGACTGGAATGGGTCAACAGCGTCGCCTTCACAATTCGGCACGCTCTCTTCCGATTTGCTGCCAGCAAGCAGGACGTTGGGGCCGATTTCCCGACTCGGGTGGGAACTGCGTAGCCGCAGCTTGATCGACGCAATCTATTCTGCGGAGATTTGCAGTCAGAGTGTGATCACCACGCTTTCGATTCAGTAAGTATTTTTTCTCTGCCCTACGCTGGCTCTCTACGACGGCTGAATACTTGTTGAACTAACCCATTTCCTACCTTTTCTATCCATCCCCGTCGGCGATCGCTTGTTGCGATTGGCCTTCGACGGGGAACG